>NZ_JBICYJ010000061.1:0-49039 GCF_043200835.1 Kitasatospora sp. NPDC048365 | reverse complement strand
CGCGCCGCCCCCGCCCCCCCCGCCCCCCCGCGCGCCCCCCCCCCCGCCCGCCCCCGCCCGCCCCCCCCCCCCCCCCCCCCCCCCCCCCCCCCCCCCCCGTTCCGGGGTCCGGACTACTTGGGGTCGTCGGTGTCCCAGGGGTGGACGAACCCGGCCGGAGGCAGGTTCCAGGCGTCGAGCACCGCGGTCAGGTCCGACTCGTCCGCTGCGGATGCGGTTCGGACGAGTTCCGCGCCGATGTCGTGGTCGAAGCCCTCGATGCGGTCGGCCTCGTACTCCCAGTGTTCGAGCCGGAAGCTCCGGCCCGAGTCGCTGCGGGGCCGGCCCTCGTCACGGGCCCGGGCGTCGGGGACTACGGTCGGGTGAGGCCCGGGAGAGAACGGGACACGTGGGCGTGCACCCCTATAGTCGTTAAGTTACTTAGCGATGCACGCCGTGTCAGAATTACCGCCATGGCGCAACAAAACCCCTTCGGAGCCGCCGCCCCATCGGATTCCGCGGACCGGCCGAACCAGCCCGACCGTCCGGACCGTTCACCCTCCGGTGACCCGCTCTCGGGTGCCCTGCGCGACGTCCTGACCTTCACGCACCTGGCCCGCGCCGCACTCGCCGAGCGCCTCGGCATGCCGCTCACCAACGTCGAAGCCGTCGAGCACGTGATCATCGCCAGGAGTGCCGGCGACCCCATCGGCCCCGTCGAACTCTCCCGGCGCCTCGGCGTCACCAGCGCCGCCGCCACCCAGTCCGTCAACCGCCTCGTCGCCGAGGGCCACCTCTCCCGCGAGGCCCACCCCAGCGACCGCCGCCGCCAGGTCCTCGACGTCACCGACGGCGGGTTCCAGCACGTGATGGGCGAACTCGCCCCGCTCCTCGCCCTCATCCACCACGCCTCGGACGGCCTGACCCCGGCCGAACGCGCCGGCGCCCAGCGCTACCTCGAACAGGTCTCCCGCGCCTGCCGCGACTACCTCGCCGACTGACCGCTCACGACACTCGGGGAGCGCTCAGGCAGGCCGCCCGACGGCACGCGGTCGGACCTCGACCGACGCACCCGCTGCGCGCAACCGCCCGGCGACCTGCTCCGCCTCGTCCTCGCGCAGCCCGTCCAGCAGCACCACCGGCCGCTCCCCGGTCACGGCCTGCTTCGCACCCCACAGACCGCCTCCCACCACCGCCCGCAGCACCTTCGCCACCTCCAGCGGCCGCGCACCGGGGTCCAGCAGCACCACGTCGTACGGCACGTCGTCGCAGACGAGCAGGTAGAACTCGGTCGGTTCCGGCTCGTCGTCGTACCAGCTGCCGCCGACCGCCTCCCGCTCACCGTCCGCCGCGGCGTCCTCCGGAACACCCGGTGGCGGGGCGACCGCTGCCGAGCTGCCGCGCAGGTGCCGGTAGTGCGTCGGCGCCGGCAGGGCCGACGTCCGGATCAGTTCGCGGCCGATCACCTGCCCGGCCGCGGTGAGCTCCTCGGCCTGCCCGGGCGGGGCGAGCCTCGCGTCGTACGTCTGGCTGACCGTCCGGCCGGTGTCCGCGAACAGGCAGCGCACCGCGTAGGGCCGCCCGCTGTCGTTCAGCCACGTGTACAGGAGCACCGGCCGGTCGAGCTCCGAGCGGAACCAGTCCGCGGACCGCCGGGCCAGCTCGTCGACCGTGCCGACCGCCTCGACCACCGGGCCGCCGTAGCCGTTCAGCCAACCGCCCCGGACGCGGTCCACGCCGACCTCCAGGTCCATGCCGATCAGCCGGTGGACGACGCCGGGCTCGTTGACGGTCAGCGTCACCACCATCGGGCCGCCGACCTCCGGCCGGCCGAACCGGATCTCCACCCCCGCGCCCACCGACGGCGCGAGCCGTACCCGCAGAGCGGCCAGGAAGGCGAGCTCACCCGCCGTGAGCCCGGACGGGTCCTCGATCTCGAACCACATGTGGTCGCCCATGGGTCGCGTGCCTAGAGCGCGACGTCAGGGGCCGGATCCGGTGCGTCCCCCGGGCGCCGCGCCCAGAAGAGGACGTGGCCGCCGGTGTCGCCCTCCGGGACGAACTCCTCGTGGACCACGTCGAAGCCGGCCCGCACCAGCCAGGAGCGGCTCGTCGCGCCGTCGGCGTGGCTCCACCACATGGCGGCCCCACCGCCCAGCCAGTTCTCGTCCGTGCCGGTCCAGGCCCGGTGCCCGGTGGTGCTCAGGAACCAGCCGCCCGGCCGCAGCCAGGAGGCGATCCGCTCCAGCAGGGCGGGCTGCTCCTCCACCGGGACGTGGATCAGGGCGTACAGGGAGACGACGGCGTCGAAGCCCTCCCGGGGCAGCTCCAGGGTCGTGGCGTCGGCCCGGAGGAACTCGGCGCCCGGCACGAGTTCCCGGGCCCGGCGGATCTGGACCTCGCTGATGTCGACGCCGGTCACGCGGTGGCCCGCCGCGACCAGGTCCCGGGCGACGGGGACACCGGTGCCGCAGCCGATGTCCAGGACGGCGGCTGACTCGGGGAGCCGGCCCAGCAGCTCCTCGATCCACGGGCCGTACTTCGTCCCGCTGCCGAACGCCCGCTCGTACTGCTCCGACAACGCGTCATATCCGCGCCGCACGACTTCCTTCGGGTTCTCGATGTCCACGCGCGCACGCTACGGCGCGGTGGTGGGGGGCGCGACCGTTTTTCCCCCGGGCCCGACGGTCGGCATGCCGAGGTCCGCCTGCGCCGGCACGGTTCGGCAGGCCGCTGCCCGCCGACGGCGGCGGCGTACGAACAGCAGCGCGCCCACGGCGGCGACGGCGAGGACCGCGAGGGCCGGGATCCACAGCGCGCCGACCGCGGAGGCCGCGCCGATGACGCCGAGCACCGCGAGGAGCGGGCCCGCGCAGCAGACCGCGCAGGCGGCCACCGCCGCCGCGCCGACGCCGAACGCCTGCCACGGCCGGGACCCGGGTGTGCGCGAGGACGTCATGCCGCTGCTCCGAACAGTTCGGCCAGCATGCCGGCGGCGCTCGCGGGAGCGCGCACGGCGAGCCGGAGGGAGGTGGGGGTCAGGTGCAGGGTGAAGTCGAGGAACGCGCAGCAGCCCTGCTCGGCCGCGGCGAGGACGGCGATCCGGGCCGCCAGCCCGGGGTCGGCGGGGAAGGAGAGACGCAGACCGTCGGCGATCTCCTCGCGCCGGTCGGCCTGGGCCGCCAGCTCCCGCCACTGGCCGACGCGCGCCCCCAGCTCGGCGCCGCCCAGCGTGCACGCCACCGGTGCCAACCGCCAGGCGTCCTCCGTCTCCGTCTCCGTCTCCGAGGACGTGGCCGGGTCGGGGTCCGGGCGCGAGCGGGTCGGCGACAGGGTGAGCGGCACCGGGCCTGCCCCGGCCGCGTCCGCCGCCGGGGTGCAGCCGCAGTCCGGTCCGCAGGCGCCGGTGGGGGCGGGGCCGGACAGGTCCGTGTGGACGGCCGCCAGGCGGGCGGAGAACGCGGTCAGCTCGGCGATCCGGGTGCCGGTGTCGGCGATCCGGTCGGCGATCAGCGGCAGCAGCCGGGCCCGGACGGAGGCGCACACGCCTTCCTCCCGCACGTCCAGGAGCTCGCGGATCTCCTCCAGGGCCAGTCCCAGCAGTTTCGCGGCCCCGATGAACTCCAGCCGGTCCACCGCGTCCGGTCCGTAGACCCGGTACCCGGCGGCGGTCCGTTCCGCCGGTAGCAGCCCGGCCGTCTCGTAGAAGCGCAGCGTCGTCGCCGGGACGCCGGAGCGTTCGGCGAGCTGCGAGATGCGGTACGTGGTCACGTCTTCGACGGTAGACCTTCGACCCGACTCGAAGGTCAAGCCGACCGCACCGGCCTGCGGGTCGTCGGGGGTCGACGCCGTCACCTCCCGCGCCGATCGCGAATTCCGCTACGGTCGGGCGCATGGATCGCCTGTCCGAGATCACCTTCCGTCTGCCCGGCACCCCGGGGTCGCGTGACTTCCTCGAGCAACTGCGGTCGCTGCTCGACGCCGTGCCGTACGCCGCAGGCGGTCCCGGTGGCCGACTGACGCTCACCCCGGCGCGGCCCGTCGGTGCCCGGCCCGTCACGGTCTTCGAGCTGGCGGACGTGCGCGAGCCCGAGGTCGTCCTCGGTGCGGGCCGGTCCGTCGGTGGGGCCGACGCACCCCGGGCGGGCGGCGACTTGTCCGAGCCGGTCGGGATGGCGGAGCTGACCCAGCGTCTCGCCGGGCACGTCAAGGGCGTCGACCACACGGGGGTGAACCTGCCGACCTGCACCACCTCGCCCGAGGAGTGGCGCGAGCTCACCGCCGCGCTCGCCTCGACGACTGCCCTGTACCGCTATCCCACCGGGGAGGACTGGCCGTTCGTCCTGCCCACGACGCCGGACGAACTCCGCGACGACATCCGCGAGTTCGTCGTCGGCCGGGAGCCGAGGTTCGAGCTGGTCCACGACCGGTGGCAGACCCGGACGCTGTGGCAGTTCGCGCTGCTGACCGACCTCACCCGCGCGGAGCTGGAGCAGCTCTTCCCCGAACCGTGGGGGACGGCGATCCCCGAGCTCGCGGAGTTCTTCCGGGTCGTCCCGGTCCGCAGCCCGTGGCCGACCGGACCGGACCTCCGCTTCGACCTGTGCTACCGGGCGGAGGGCGGACCGTCCGACTGGGAGACCGGCGAGTGGCTGGTCACCGAGGGCGGTCGCCTCCGCTGACGGCCGACGGCTGACGACCGACGGCTGACGACCGCCGGTCAGGCGGACGGGTACCGGACGCCGAGCCACTGCTCGGCGCCGAAGTCCACGAAGCGCTCGACCTCGGTGAACCCCAGCTTCTCGGCGACGCGCAGCGAGGCCGCGTGGGCGACCTGGGTGGAGAGCACCACCGGCTCGCCGGGACGCACGCCGGCGAGCCAGTCCAGTGCCGCCGCACCCGCCTCGACGGCGTAGCCCCGTCCCCAGACCCGGGGCAGGAACAGGTAGCCGAGTTCGGTCTCCCCACCCTCCGGCCGGATGTGCCCCACCCGCTCCACGCCGCGCCGGTCGAGCGTGATCACGCCGACCATCTCCCCGTCGAGCTCGACCACGAACACGCCGAAGCGCCGTCCGGGCAGCGTCGGCATGGCGATCTCCACGTCCGCGCGCGACCGGGCGCCGCCGGTGTACGTGCCCACCTCCGGCGAGGAGAACAGCTCGACGAACGCCGCGCGGTCACGGGCCTCGGACTCGCGGAGCACGAGCCGTTCGGTCCGGATCGGAGCAACTGGCCAGGCGTCAGATCCGTTGTCAGTCATGACAGGCAACCTACCCCAAGCCCTCCGTACCGGAGCGGCCGAACGCGAACTCCACGACGGTCGGCAGGTCGGCCTCCCCCACGGCGGCCCGGAGGTCCGGCAGGATCCGCTCGAACTCCTCGTCGTCGATCGCACCCTGGTACTCCTGGCGCAGCTCGTGGACGGCCCGGACCAGGTCGGGACGCAGCCGCATCCAGGCCCGCGAGGTGCGGATCTCCTCCTCCACCTGCTCGGTGAACCAGCGCATGACGTCCCAGGGGATGTCGACGTGCGGCCCGGCCGAGTCGAAGCAGAGGGTCGGCTCCCGCGCCGGGTCCTCGTCGGGGACGATCGCGATCGCCAGCGTGCGCTGCCGGCCGACGAGGTCGAGTTCCAGGCACCAGGCGTCGTCGGGCAGCGCGTAGAGCACGGTGATCGCGTACTCGCCGCCGGGGTGGGGGATGACGGGCATGGCCGCATGCTGTCACGGCCGGCCCGCGCGGTTCAGCCGGTTTTCTGCCTGGTCAGCGCTCGCCCAGGGCGTGCGCGAGCTGGTCGCGGGAGGCGACGCCGAGCTTGGGGAAGGCCCGGTAGAGGTGGTGGCCGACGGTGCGGGGGCTGAGGAAGAGCTGGGCGGCGATCTCCCGGTTGCTGTGGCCCGCGGCGGCGAGTCGGACGACCTCGCGTTCCTGCGGGGTGAGCCGGCCGAGCGGGGTGGCGGTGGCGCTGGTGGCGTCGATCACCTCGCCGGTGCCGCGCAGTTCGGCGCGGGCGCGTTCCGCCCACGGCCGGGCGCCGGCCTTCTCGAAGGCCTCCATCGCCTCGCGCAGGACGCGCCGCGCGTCGGAGCGGCGCTTGCGGCGGCGCAGCCATTCGCCGTGGAGCAGGCGGGTGCGGGCGAGTTCCAGGCCGCCGCCGGCCTGCTCGCCGAGCTCCACCGCCGACTCGAACGCCGCCTCGGCGTGCGCGTCGGTACTGGTCAGAGCACGGCAGCGGGCGGCCAGGGCGTGCGCGGCGGGGGTGGCGGACCGGGCGGCCCAGGCCTGGGTGCGGGCGGTGGCCGCGACGGCGGTCCGGTCGGCGCCGCTCCGCGCGGCGGCCTCGACCAGGTCGGGCAGCAGGAAGGCGTGCAGGACGGGTGGCCCGGCGAGGGGGTGGTCGAGGTGGGCGAGGGCCTGCGCGGGATCGCCGCCGCCGAGGTGGTTGAGGGCCAGGGCGTGGTGCGCGTGCAGGACGGCCGCGCCGAGGTCGTGCGCGGTGGCGTGGGCGAGGGCGGTCTCGGCGAGCTCGCGGCTGCGCGGTTCGTCGCCCTCGACGGCGGCGCAGGCGGCGAGCGTGGTGCGCAGGTAGCAGGCGCGGTGGTCGAGTCCGGCGTACTGGGCGATCCGCAGGCCCTCGGCGGCTCCGGTGGCCGCGGGTTCCAGCTCGCCGAGGGCGAGTCGGGCCTCGGCGAGCAGGTGCAGGCTGGTGGCCTGCCAGCCGAGCAGGCCCTGGGCCCGGCAGTGGGCGAGCAGCAGGGTGGCGAGGTCGCGGGCGAGGCCGTGGTCGGCGAGCGCGTGGGTGGCGTGGGCGGCCAGGAAGCGTTCGCTGAACAGCAGGTCGCCGTCGCGCGCCACTCCCCCGAAGAGCCACTCCCGCACCGGTTCACCGCCCCCGCCGTCCCCGTCGCCGTAGAGGGTGGTCACGGCGGCGAGCGTGTCGTGCGGGCCGGTCGACACCGTGCGGGCCCGGGCGGCGACGCGTCCGACCAGCTCGGGCACCCCGGCCGACTGGGCGGCGTGGAAGGCCTCGACGAGGATCGGCCGGGCGGCGTCCGCGACGCCGAGCAGCACCTCGACGGCCCGTACCGCGGATCCCTCGTTGAGTTGCAACGCTGCCTGGACGCGGGCGAGTTCGGCGCTCTGCCCGGCGTCCTCGGTGCGCTCCAGCAGGGCGGCGACGCGCTGGAACTGGCCGGCGTCGGCGGCGGCCTGGGCCGCGGCGACCAGGCGGCGCCGGCGGTCGGCGGGGTCGGGGCTGAGCTGGGAGGCGCGTTCGTGGGCGGCGGAGGCGCTGGCGGTGCCCTGGCGGCCGGTGGCCCGTTCGGCGGCCAGGTCGAGCTCACGGGCGACCGTCTCGTCGGGTGCGGTGGCGGCGGCCGCCCGGTGCCAGGCCCGGCGGTCGGCGTGCTCCTCGCCGTCGAGGGTGTCGGCGAGGGCCCGGTGGGCGGCGATCCGCCGGGCGAGGGTGGCGCTGCGGTACGCGGCGGCGCGGACCAGCGGGTGGCGGAAGACCAGGGTGGTGCCGTCGAGCCGTATCAGGTCGGCGGTCTCGGCCGGTTCCAGGGCCTCCGGCGTGGCTTCGGCGGCGCGCAGGACGGTCGCCAGGTCGCCGGTGTCGTCGGCGGCGGCGACCAGCAGCGCGGCGCGGGTCCGGGCCGGGAGGCGGTCGATCCGGGCGCCGAACGCGGCGCGGACCCGGTTGGAGGGGCTGGGGTCGCCGGGGGCGGCGGGCAGCGGTCCGAGCAGGCCGGTGCGCTGCTCGGCGCTGAGCGAGCGCGGCAGCTCGATCAGGGCGAGCGGGTTGCCGGCGGCCTCCGCGGCGATCCGCTCGCGGACGTGCGGCGGCAGCCCGGTGGCGTCCCGGCCGTCGAGCAGCGCGGCGGCGTCCCGTTCGTCGAGCAGTGCGGTGGCGGCGGCCGGGTCGAGGGCGTCCAGGCGCAGCTCGGGCAGGCCGAGCGGTTGCGGTTCGCGCATCGCGAAGACCATCACCACGCCCTCGGCGTCCAGCCGCCGGGCCGCGAAGGCGAGGGCGTCGAGCGAGGGCCGGTCGAGCCACTGCGCGTCGTCGACCAGGCAGAGCACCGGGTCCTCGCCCGCGTACTCGGAGAGCAGGGTGAGGACGGCGAGGCCGGTCAGGAAGCGGTCCTGCCCGCCGGCCGCCGCCAGGCCGAACGCCGAGCGCAGCGCGTCCGCCTGCGGCCCGGGCAGGACGCCGAGCCGGTCGAGCGCGGGGCGCAGCAGCTGGTGCAGGGCGGCGAAGGGCAGTTCGGTCTCCGCCTCGATGCCGACAGTGCGCAGCACCCGGGCCCGCCCGGCACCGGCCGCCAGCTCGTCGAGGAGCGCGGTCTTGCCGATGCCGGCCTCCCCGTACAGCACCAGTGCCGCGCTGGCACCGCTCGCCGCGTCCGCCAACAGGCCTCTGAGCCGGCCCGATTCCCCGTCCCGACCGTAGAGCATCCGGGGAGTCTACCGGGCACGACCTACCTGCCCGCCGGCATGCCCGCCGGCCTGCCGCCGGTCGCATTGGGTCATGGTGACTGATTCGCGACCGGTCTGTCGGTCCGTAAGGTCTGACGTGTTGCGAGAACGCACCCGGCACCGGCCGGGGCAGACCACTGGAGACAGAGTGACCTTCACCATCGAGACCGCCCGGCTGCGCCTGCGCCCGTACACCCGGGAGGAGGCGGAGCTGATCGTGGCCGGCGGGCGGCCCGAGAACGTCTGGAGCGCGGGTTTCCCCCGCGAGGACGACCGGGACGTGGCCCGGATGTTCCTCGGGCTGCCGGAGGGCGAGCCGCTCTTCGGGCCGCTGATGATCGAACTGCAGAGCACCGACCAGGTGATCGGCGGGATCGGCCTGTTCGGCCCGCCGGACGAGTCCGGCACCGTCGGGCTCGGGTACGGCGTGGCGCCCGAGGTCGAGGGCCGCGGCTACGCCACCGAGGCGCTGCTGGGCCTGCTGCACACGGCATTCGCGGACGAGCGGGTCCGCCGCGCGGTCGCCGACACCACCCACGACAACCTCGGCTCCCAGCGGGTGCTGGAGAAGGCCGGCCTACAGCGGACCTCCTCCGACGAGACCCTCCACTACTACTCCCTCACCAACTGAGAGGCCACCGGATGCGCACCCTGACCTACTACGTCGCCACCACCCTCGACGGCTTCATCGCGGGCGCCGACGGCGGCGACCCGAGCGGGCCCGACGGGTTCTTCCCCATCACCCCGGACTACCTGGAGCACATCGTCACCCACTATCCGGAGACCCTTCCCGGCCCGGCCCGCGCGGCGCTCGGCGTCACCGCGCCCGGGACGCGCTTCGACACCGTCGTGGAGGGCCGCCGCTCGTACCAGATCGGGCTGGACGTCGGCGTCACGGACGCCTACCCGCACCTGCGTCACCTGGTGTGCTCCCGCAGCCTCACCGAGAGCCCCGACCCGGCCGTCGAACTGGTCGCCGGCGACCCGGTGGCGAAGGTCCGCGAGCTCAAGTCCGAGGAGGGCGGCGGCATCTGGCTGATCGGCGGCGCCGAGCTCGCCGGCGCGCTGTACGGCGAGATCGACGAGCTGGTGCTCAAGGTCAGCCCGGTCACCGCCGGCGCGGGCATCCCCCTGTTCGCCGGCAAGCACGGCACCGACCCCCGCACCTTCGCACTCGCCGACCAGGTGGTGCTGCCGGGCGGCGCCATGTTCCTCACCTACACCCGTCGCTGACCGGGCGAAGCCCCGGCCTCACCTGCGGAGAATCGATTCGTCTCCTGGCCGCCCGTCAGGGCAGACTTCCGCCTCGGACGTCCGTCCGTCGACCGCACTGCCCGGAGGATCCGCCGCATGACCGACCCCGCCCAGCCCGGTAGCCCGCAGGCCGCCGGGGAACCGGTCGCCTTCAACCCCTGGACGCCGCCGGACGCCGGGGCGGCGTCCGGAACGGCGACCGCTCCACCACCGGCTCCGGGCCCGCCGGTGTATCCGGGCGCCGCCCCGGGGCCGGCTCCGGACCTGAACGCGGGCGCCGGCCCGGACATGCCGTACTGGACGCCGTTCCCGCAGCCCGTGCCACAGCCCCGCAACGGTCTCGGCATCGCGGCGATGACGCTCGGGATCGTCGGCGCCGTCCTCGGCCTGACGATCGCTTTCTTCTGGCTCGCCTGGCTCCCGGCCCTGCTCGGCGTCGTCCTCGGCGCGGTCGCGCTCGGCCACGTCCGCAAGGGCCTGGCGAACAACCGCGCCATGGCCCTGACCGGGGTGATCCTCGGCGCGGTCGGCCTCCTCCTCTCGGCCGGCGCCGGAGTCCTGGTCGCGGTGCAGGTCCACCACGTCAACGAGGCGCGGCGCGCGGCGACGGCCGCCGCCGACGCCGAGGCCCAGCGGAGGCGGGAGGAGGCGGACCGGCTGCGCGAGAAGATCGAGGCCGCGGAGCGGAAGCGGGCCGAGGAGGAAGCGGTCAGGCTCGCG
Source organism: Kitasatospora sp. NPDC048365 (assembly GCF_043200835.1). Lineage (NCBI taxonomy): Bacteria > Bacillati > Actinomycetota > Actinomycetes > Kitasatosporales > Streptomycetaceae > Kitasatospora > Kitasatospora sp. NPDC048365. Next base: position 38,608 of record NZ_JBICYJ010000061.1, on the reverse strand, counting down.
CAGAAGGCGGCCGAGGACCAGAAGAAGGCCCTCGACGAGGCGGCCCGGAAGCTGTCGTTCGGCGGGTCCTACACCTTCGAGGAGAACGGCCTGAAGGTCACTCTGGCTGCTCCGAAGCCGTTCGTCCCGGACGAGTCCGTCTTCGCGGCCCCCGAGAACGCCAAGGTCGTCGTCCTCTCGATCACCCTGGTCAACACCGGTCCGACGACGCTCCCGATGGTCGGCTCCCAGCTGCTCTACGTCAAGGACGCCAACGGCAAGCTGCTCTTCCCGCTCATCGACATCACCGGCCGGGTCCACCCGATCCCCAACTCCCTCGCCCCGGGCCAGTCGGTCGCCGCCCAGGAGGTTTACGCCCTGCCGAACGGCACGACCGCCACCATCTCCGTCCGATTCACCGCCGGCGAGGGCCTGAAGCGGCGCGAGGTCGTCTGGACCGGATCGCCCAGCTGACCCGGCTCACCCCCCTCACCGGCCGGTGAGACGGTAGGTGAGGATCAGCGCCGGCCGGCGAGGCGGTGCGGCCCGAGGAAGTACGACAGCGCGGCGTGCGACGGACCGTCGGAGATCCCGCCGTCGGTGAGCAGCGCGACCACGTCCTTCTCCGGCAACCACTCCACCCGGGCCGCCTCCGACACGTCCTGCGGCTCGCCCACCCGCGTGCAGCCGGTCACGTGGAAGGACCGGAAGTGCGCGTCGGAGATGCCCGCCATCGCGAAGTACTCCGTCAGCGGCTCCACCCGGCCGGGCCGCCACCCCGTCTCCTCCTCCACCTCCCGGGCGATCGCCTCGGCCGGCGCCTCCCCCGGATCCGCCCACCCGGCCGGCACCTCCCAGCCCCACCGCCCGGTGATGAACCGGTGCCGGTGGATCAGCAGGAACTCGCCCGCCTCGTTGGTCACCACGGCCGTGGTCGACGCCCGCGGGTAGTGGACGACGTGGTGCTCGATCCGGCCCGTCCCGGGCACCTCCACGTCCTGCAGCCACACTTCCACCCACGGGCTCGCGTACACCTGTCGCCGCCCGAAGGTCCGCCACTCCACCACGCCCGGCCTCCTCGACCCGCCATCCGCCACCCGAGCCTCTCACGCGCCCGGCCCCGGCCGACGGAGTGTCAGCCGGACGACCTAGTCTCTCCGCATGCAGAACGTGACAGCGCAGCAGACGGCCGAGCAGGCCGAGGCGACGGAGCCGGACAATGCCGAGGGGCTGGCGGCCCGGCTCGCCGATCCGTCGGCGACGGTCCGCGATGCCGCGCTCACCGCGCTGCGCGGGCTCGGCACCGCCGCCCGTCCCGCGCTCGCCGCCGTCCTGCCGCTGCTCGGCAACCGGCGGGAGGAGTTCTCGGCCCGGCGGGTCCTGGAGGCGATGGGCCCCTCGGTCGTCCCCGAGCTGCTGGCCGTCCGGGCGGACGGCCCGGGCCGGCTGCGCCGGCACGCCCTGCACGCCCTCGCCCACCTCGGCGGCTGCGGCGGGCTGACCGGCCGCGACCGGGCCGCGCTGGAGCGCCTGGTGCGCATCAAGCTGCTGGACGACCCGTTCCCCGACGAGCTCTGGGACTACCAGTGGATCGCGGTCCCGGGCGACAGCTACGAGGCGGCGTTCGAGGCGCTGGAGCTCTGCGACCGGATCCCCGCCACCCTGGCGATGGGTCTGTCCGGCCGGGTGTACGACGAAGCCTCCGTCGCCCTCCCCGACGGCACCTCGCGGGTGGCGGAGCGGGTGTTCGTCACTCCCGAGATCGACGGCTGGCGGCTGTTCTTCGGCCGGACGCTGCTGAACAGCCCCGACAACGGCTCGCTGGAGCGCGTCGCCGAGGCCTGCGGCCAGGCGCACTACTACTTCCGCGACGAGTACGAGGACTGCCACCACTGGGCCGTCGCCGAGCGGGGCCGCGGCGTCGTCCGCTCCTACCAGACCTACCGCGAACCGGCGTTCACCGGCGAGCCGCTGGCCTGGGAGGAGCCGCAGACCGACGACCCGCTCTGGGAGCCCGGCATGTACGAGCCCAACGCCTCCCTCGAGGGCAACGCCCACGCCGTCGCGGGCCGGCTCACCGTCGACCCGGAGGAGATCGACGAGGACACCCCGATGACCGGCCACGGCTGGTTCGCCCTGACCGCCCCCGGCGTCGGCCACGGCGCGTTCGCCGGCGTCCTGTCGATCTGATCGGCGCTCGGCCAACAATTCGGGCAGAATGGGCACATGACGATGTGAAGAGCACCGGCCGGGCGGAAGGCCTGGCGCAAGTGGGGGAACGACTGGTTCGGTCGCCGGGGTGATCGCTGGCTCTGCGTGGTGTGCCACGAGCCCGTCCGGTCGTACGAGTACCGCTACTACCCTCCCGAGTCCTCCAGTTTCGAGCGGTGCATCGGGTTCGTGTGGTGTTCCGGGTGCCGGATCTACTGGGGCACGATGGTCCACGTCCCTCGGAAACGGGTCCTGGTCGACGCCCTGGCGTCGATGCATGCCGACGACCGTGAGCAGCTGCTGCGCAAGGAGTCCGCGCTGATCGACTACCTGGACAGTCACATGCCGTAGTCCGAGCGGAATTTCGAGGGGCTTTACCTTCTCATTACCATGGTGGCGGTCATGCTCGTCGAGGAGAGGACTGCCACCATGGCGATTCCCCGTGTCCGAACCACCGCGCTTCCCGGAGTCGGGACGCAGTACGGCCTGACGACGCGAGAACACCGCCAACTGTCGGTGATCGCGCACCGGGACGGCTCACGGACCCTCAACGTGTACCACTCCGACGACCCCGACTCCTGCTCCCAGTCGTTCCGGCTGACCCGGGACGAGTCCGCGGCCCTGGTGGACGCGCTGCTGCCGGACCACCACAGCCCGGCCCTGCTCCACAACAACGACCTCGGCCTGGTCGCCGAGCGCCTTCCTGTGACGGGCACCTCCCGCTGGAACGGCCGGCTGCTCGGCGACACCCGGATGCGCACCGAGACCGGCGCCTCGATCGTCGCCGTCCTGCGCCGCACCGGCGCCGTCCCCTCGCCCGCCCCGGACTTCCGGCTGGCCGGCGGGGACACCCTGATCGTCATCGGCACCCGCGAAGGCGTCGACGCCGCCGCGGCGATCCTCGGCAGGGAGTGATCGGATGCACACCGCGAGCGTCTTCGTCGAACTCGGCTCGATCATCCTGGTTCTCGGCCTGCTCGGCCGGGTGGCCGGCCGCTGGGGCTTCTCACCGATCCCGCTCTACCTGCTCGGCGGGCTGGCCTTCGGCCACGGCGGGCTGCTGCCGCTGAGCGCCAGTGAGGAGTTCGTCGCCACCGGCGCGGAGATCGGCGTCGTCCTGCTGCTGCTGATGCTCGGTCTGGAGTACACGGCCGCCGACCTGGTGACCAACCTCAAGGCCCAGTACCCGGCCGGTGCCGTGGACTTCGTGCTCAACGCGCTGCCCGGTGCGGCCGCCGCCCTGCTGCTCGGCTGGGGACCGGTCGCCGCGGTCGTCCTGGCGGGGGTCACCTGGATCTCCTCCTCCGGGGTGATCGCCAAGGTGCTGGGCGACCTGGGCCGGCTCGGCAACCGGGAGACCCCGGTGATCCTCAGCATCCTGGTGCTGGAGGACCTGGCGATGGCGGTCTACCTGCCGATCGTCACCGCGCTGCTGGCCGGTGCCGGACTCCTGGCCGGCTCGATCACCCTCGCCGTCGCGCTGGCGACGGCCGGCTGCGTGCTGTTCCTGGCGCTGCGCTACGGGCGGCTGATCTCCCGGTTCGTCTCCCACAAGGACCCGGAGAAGCTGCTGCTGGTGGTGCTCGGCCTGACCCTGCTGGTGGCGGGCATCGCCCAGCAGCTCCAGGTGTCGGCCGCGGTCGGCGCGTTCCTGGTCGGCATCGCCCTCTCCGGGGAGGCCGCGGAGGGTGCGCACACCCTGCTCAGCCCGCTCCGCGACCTCTTCGCGGCGGTGTTCTTCGTCTTCTTCGGGCTGAGCACCCACCCGGCGAGCATCCCGCCCGTGCTGCTCCCCGCCCTGGCCCTGGCGGTCGTCACCGCCGTCACCAAGGTCGCCACCGGGTACTGGGCCACCCGCCGGGCCGGCATCGCGACCCGCGGCCGCTGGCGGGCGGGCGGTGCGCTGGTGGCCCGCGGCGAGTTCTCCATCGTCATCGCCGGTCTGGCCGTCACGGCGGGCATCGAACCGGGCCTCGGACCGCTGGCCACCGCGTACGTCCTGATCCTGGTCGTCACCGGGCCGCTCGCCGCCCGGTACACCCAGCCCGCCGTGGAACGGCTCGGAGGGTTGTGGGCCCGGTGGGTGCCCGCCCGGAAGCCGGCTGCCGGTCCGTTCGAGGCGCCGGCCGACGCCGGCCGCGCGCGTGCCGGCGGACTGCTGGAGCCGGGCCTCGAACCGGTCCTGGAGCCCTCCCTGGCCCTGGACTTCGAGGCGTCCGCCACCCGGGACGACCCGGTCGGCGGGCCCTACCGGAGCTGACTCCCGCGGCGCCGGGCGGACCGCTCGTCCTCGGCGACGAGCACGCCGCTCTCCGACGGTCTCGACGAGCACCGCCCGGCGCACCGCGGCCACCCCCCTACCGGTCAGGGGCCGGCCGGGGTCGGGGAGACTGTGGCGCGTCGGATGTGACACGCAGGGGTCCACGGGAAGCACGGGGGAACAACTCATCGCACTCCACCACGTTCGCGGGGCGTCGCCGGCCGCGCTGCTGGGCGCCGCGCTCCTCACCGGGTGCTCGATCACGATCGGCTCCCCCGGCGGATCCGGCCCGTCCGCGAGTACGGCGGCACCCGCCGCCGCCTCACCGCGCCCGCTGCCGGCCGACGGCATCGCCCCGGCGGTCGGCGCGAACCTCTGCACGCTGCTGGGGGCCGATTTCCTCGCCCGGTACGCGCCCGGCTACTCCCCGGACCGGGAGAAGCCGAACCGGCTCAACCCTCCCGAGGACCGCGTCCTGCGCACCGAACGGGGCGGCACCGGACCGCAGTTGAGCTCCGGCGGGTGCCGTGTCACGGCCGCCGACGGTGTGGGCGGCCTCGGGGTCTCCTTCACCCGCGAGCTGCCGGGGCCGAACACCGGCATGTCCCCGGAGCAGCGCTGCGCCTTCGTCGCCACGGACCTGCACAGGCAGGAGGCCGCCGGGACCGCGTCCCTGTCCCCCGCGTTCACCTTCGAGGACCTGCCCGCCCTCGGCGCGGGCGGCTACCGCGAGATCGAGAAGGAGAACGGGAGGGTCACCATGGCGAGGGTCCAGAGCTGCCGCGGCGCCGACTGGATCATGCTCACGATCGTCCCCGGCCCGCAGAGCGACGACGGCAAGGCCGCCGGCGACGCCGTCGCGGCGCTGCAGGACCTCCACCGTCGGCTGGGCGACGCCTGACGGGGCCGCTGTCAGTGCCGCGTGCCATACTGCGGGCGGTATCGGGGGCTGCGGAGCGGGGGGTGGGCGGCGTGGGTTTCGTGGGTGAGGTCTGGCGGCTGGTGCGGCAGGAGGAGCTGCTCGGCGAGATCGTGATCGGCGAGGCGGATTTCCCCTGGTTGTACGGGCGCTTCGTTCCGACGGAGGCGTTCGGCGAGGTGAAGCCGTGGTTCGACGAGTCGCGGGCCCTGCTGGACGCGGAGGAGTACGACCGGTTCGACAAGGCGTACGACCGGATCGCGGACGCGCTGTCGCTGGTGGCGCCGGAGGGCCCGGTCGCGGAGTTCCTGCTGCACATCAAGGACGGGCGCGCGTGGTTCAGGTGGAACGACGAGCCTTTCGACGAGGACTGACCTGACGGGAGGCGGCCGTCAGCGCACAGCCGCGACCATCCGGCCCAGGACCGGCAGCACGTCGCGGAGGTCGTCGCTGTCCACCGTGGCGGTGGCCGCCGCCCGCGCACCCTCGGAGGCGTTGAACGCGACGCTCAGGCCGACCGAGCCGAACAGCGGCAGGTCGGAGCGGCTGTCGCCGACCGCCCCGCACGCGCGCGGGTCCAGCCCGAGGCTCCGTGCCTGCGCGAGGGCGAAGTCCCGCTTGTCGTACTCGTCGAAGTGCCGGGCGACGCGCCCGGTGTACCGGCCTTCGTCGGTCTCCAACCGGGGGCCGCTGTAGGCGTGGAAGCCGAAGCGGTCCGCCAGGTGGCTGCCGACCGGGGACCACGCCAGGGTGGCGAGGACGGGCACCAGGCCGTTCCCCCGGCACCAGGCGACGGTCTCGGCGATGCCCGACACCAGCGGAAGCCCGTCGAGCCGGTCGGCGACCTGCTTCTCCGACGCTCCCGCCCAGCCGGCCGCGTCCAGCTCGGAGACCTGGCGGTTGTCCAGGTCGCCGACGGCATAGGCGTCCTCGGCCCGCGTCACCTCCGCGCCGTGCCCGAGGAACCCGGCCAGGAACGCCGACGAGCTCGTCCTCGGAACGAGTGTGCCGTCGATGTCGAAGAAGACGGCGCCGACCTGATTCCCTGTGAGCACCGGTCAAGGATGCCACGCCCGACGGTCCCGGACGGCAGGCCCGGGCGGCTCCCCAATGCGGTTGCGCGGACGCCGCCCGCGCCTGTCTGATGGGCTGCCATGACCGAGCGACCTCCCCGGCCGACCCTCAAGCAGCGGTTCAGCCCCCATCCCCCGAGTTCTCCGCGCAACGCGTTCCAGCGCTTCAACCGCGCCAAGACCGATTCGGGTTGGCCCCTGCTCCTGGCCAACTTCGCGATCTTCGCCGGCCTGGCCGGCTATGGACTCCGGGCCGCCGCCTCGGGATCGACGCTGTTCACTGTCCTGAGCGTGACGTTCGTCCTCGGCGCCCTGCGGACCGGCCACGTGATGGTGTGCGTCGCTCGCGGGAGGACGGGCCTGACCGCCGGCGGAGAGGCCGTTCCGACGGTCCGCCGCGACGATCCCGACCAGCGACCCAGGCTCTTCTAGTGCAGGGATCGGGTGGCGTGGAGGATCGGGAGGAGTTCGTCGGCGGGGTCAACCGGGTGGTCCGGGAGGGCGGGGTGGTCCGGCGGCCGGCGGGGCCGTGGAGTGGGACCGTCCAGCGGCTGCTGGCGCACCTGCGCGCGGCGGGGTTCGGCGGGGCGCCGCGGCCGTTCGGGCTGAGCGGGGACGGCCGCGAGGAGCTGGTCGAGTACCTCCCGGGCGAGGTGGGGCACGACTTCGCGGCGCCCGCCGTGCGCAGCGACGCCTCGCTGGTGGCGGCCGGGCGGCTGCTGCGCGGTCTGCACGAGGCCTCGGCGGCCTTCGTCCGGGAGCCGGACGACGTGTGGCAGCTTCCACCGCGTGAGCCGGCGGAGGTGATCTGCCACGGTGACGCAGCCACGTACAACACCGTGTTCCGCGACGGACTCCCGGTCGCGTTCATCGACTTCGACACGGCGCACCCCGGGCCGCGGCTGTGGGACGCCGCGTACACCGCGTACCGGTTCGTTCCGCTGTACGCGCCGGACGAGGTGGAGCACACCCTGCCGGTGCTGGAGGCGGAGCGCCGGCTGGCGCTGTTCGCGGACGCGTACGGCCTGTCCCCGGAGGAGCGCGAGCGGCTGCCCGCCGTCGCGGCGGAGCGGCTGCGCGCGCTGGTGGCGTCGATGCGGCAGCAGGCAGAGGCCGGCCACCCGGCGTTCGCGCAGCACCTCGCGGACGGGCACGACCGGCGGTACCTGACGGACGCCCGGTGGATCGAGGAGCGGTTCTGAACGGCGAAGCCCCCCGGGGACCGGGGGGCTTTCGGACTGCAAGGTCGGCCTAGCGCTCCGGGTCCCACTCGAAGAGCTGGTCGAAGAGGATGCGCTGCCCCTCCAGCTTGAGGGTGTCGAACGGGATCCGGCCGTAGAGGGCGAGGAGCAACTCGTTGGCCGGGCCGGCGGCGGTGGCGTCGGCCGGCTCGGGGGCGTCGGCGGGGACGGCGCCGAGCCGGGAGCCCTGCTCGGAGAGGAGGCTGCGCCAGGAGCGGCCCTCGGTGGCGTGGTAGTCGACGACGGCGGCCTCGTGCGGCCAGGCCTCCGTCGTGGTGCCGATGGTGCAGAGGAACTCCTCGGCGCCGTCGAGGGCGATCTCGACCGGCACCGGCTGCGGGGCGCCTGCGGCGAGCTGGGCGTCGTAGGTGTGCACCGCGATCTCGTGGAGCTGGCGGCGGGCCGCGCCGTACACGGTCAGGGGCGTCTGGGACTTCCCCCACCAGCCCCAGCAGGGGCCGTCCTCGCCGGCGTCGGTGAGGGCGTCGAGCAGCAGCCGGGTCGACTCGGCGAGCCAGGCGTCCAGGGCCTCGCGCTCGGTGGGGGCGACCGGGTCGCCCAGCGGCTCGGCCTTTCCGGTGGCGGTGGCGCCGGCGGCGACGGTGGCGGCCCAGGCGCGGCGTCCGACGCCCAGGTGCTGCACCAGGTCGTACAGCGTCCACTCGGGGCAGGTGGGGACCTGGACGTCGAGGTCGGGCGCTGCGGCGATCGCCGCCCGGAAGGCGGTGGACCGCTCGTCGATCAGGCGCAGCAGCTCGGAGAAGTGAAGGTTGTTCAGCACGCCGGAGTTGTACCACCGCGCTCCGGTATCCGAACAGCCGTTTTCGATCGGCGGCGGTGGCCCGCGCGTGTCGGGGGTGGATGGCCTTGCCGGTGGGCGGGGCGCGGTCGATGATGCGGGGATGGTGGACGGTCAGGATCCCGCGTACGCGACCCGGTTGCTGGATGTCGGCACGTGGGAGGGGTTCGCCGGGCTGGTGGAGCGGCACAACGGGGTGTGGGGCGGGTGCTGGTGCCTGGGGTTCCACCCGGAGGGGGTGCGGAATTCCACGGGCCCGGCGGAGAACCGGGCGGCGAAGCGGGCGCACGTGGAGCGCGGCACGTGCCACCAGGTGCTGGTGTTCGCGGAGGGCGAGTGCGTGGGCTGGTGCCAGTTCGGGCCGCCGGCGGAGCTGCCGAACATCAAGAACCGGGCCGCGTACGCCAAGGAGCTGGACCGGCTGCCGGACTGGCGGATCGGCTGCGTGTTCACCGCCACCGCCCATCGCGGCCGCGGGGTGGCCCGGGCCGCGGTGGGGGCGGCGCTGGCGGCGATCGGGAAGGCCGGCGGGGGGACGGTGGAGGCGTACCCGGAGCAGTCGGAGGGTCGGCCGCCGCAGCGCGGGGCGTACTTCCACACGGGGCCGGAGGAGTTGTACGCGGGGTTCGGGTTCGTCCGTGACCGCCGGATCGCCAAGTGGCGCTGGGTGATGCGGTGCACGGTGCCCTCGGCGTGAGGCGAGCGGTGCCGGGCCCGGGCGCAGGTGCGCGGGCCCGGCACCGCCGGAGCGGGGGTCGGGTCAGGAGGCGACGGGCTGCTGCTGGGTGACGCAGTGGATGCCGCCGCCGCCGGCGCCGAGGTAGTCGATGTTGAGCTGTTCGATGACGCGGCCGGGGAAGAGTCGGGTGAGGGTGGCCCTGGCCGCGCTGTCGGCGGAGGTGTCGCCGAACTGGGCGGCGATCACGGCGCCGTTGCAGACGTAGTAGTTGGCGTAGGCGGCGACGAAGTCGGCGCTGGTGGAGCGGATCTTGTAGTAGTCGGGGCCCTGGAGCTTGGTGACGGGGATGGGGCTGCCGGCGGCGTTGGTCGAGGTGGAGAGGATCTGGTACTGCTGGCGGGCGTCCTGGGCCCAGACGTCGGTGTCGGTGGCGAGCGGCATCTGGACGAGGCCGCCGCCGCCGGCGAGGAAGCGGGAGGTGGCGTCGACGTGGTCGTCGGTGATGTCCTGGCCCTTGATGCCGGTGAACCAGATGACCTTTGACGCGCCGTAGGCGGTGCACATGGCCGCCTCGAGCTGGGCCTGGGTGCGGCCGGGGTTGCGGTTGTCGTTGATGATGCTGCTGCGGGTGGCCATCAGGGTGCCGGCGCCGTCCTGCTCGATGGCGCCGCCCTCGGCGACGATGCCGGCCGCGGCGGTGAAGGGGACGCCGACGTAGGAGGCGATCCGCTGGGCGACGAGCGAGTCCTTGGCGTGGGTCTGCCGGTTGCCCCAGCCGTTGAAGTTGAGGCCGACGGCGTCGAGGCCGCCGGCGCCGTTGGTGCGGAAGACGGCGCCGGTGTCGCGCATCCAGCAGTCGTCGACGGGGATGGTGTCGATGACGGTGACGGCGGAGCCGCACATCGAGCGGGCCTTGGCGGCGCCGGCGGGGTTGGCGCACATGATGACCGGCTCGTACTTGGCGATGGTCTTGGCGATCAGCGCGATGTTGGACTGGACGCCGCTGAGCTTGGTCTTCCAGATGGTGGTGGAGTCCGGCCAGGCCATCCAGGTGCGGGTGTGGCGGACGTCCTCGGCGGGGACGCGGTACGCGCCGGCCGCGAGCGGGGCGGCGGCGGGCGAGGCCTTGGTGCGGGCGGCGAAGGCGGACGAGCCGGTCGCGGCGGTGACGGCGGCACCGGCGGCCGCGAGTCCGGCGGCGGCCAGGAACGTGCGGCGACCGAGCTCGGGCCGGTCCGAAGCGTGGGGGTTCATTCGGAGGGTCTCCAGTCAACTGCCCGTCGGGGTAACGGGGTTGACCTGAAGCGTAAAACTGACCAAGCGCTCGGTCAATTGTCTGCGCAAGCCTTCTTCCAGCCGATCCGCGATCACCGACGACGGTGCCCGGAGCGGCCGTTACAGTTGCGCCATGGCGACCCGCGTGAACGAGCAGAGCAGCACCGCCGCCCCCGGCCGCAGCCGCGCGGCCAAGGGCGAGCAGACCCGGGCCCGGCTGATCGCCGCCGCCCGGACGCTGCTGGCCGGGGACACCGCCGGGCGTTTCACCACGCGGAACGTCGCCGCCCTGTGCGGGGTGTCGCACGGCATGTGCCACTACCACTTCGCCGACCGCAGCGACCTGATCGTGGCGGTGGTCGAGGACATCCGCCCCGAGTGGATCGCCCCGCTGGAGGCGGCCGTGGACGAGCCCGGCAGCTTCGCGGACCGCTCCGAACGGGTCATCGCCCTCCTCACCCGCACCGAGAGCCCGGACCTCGCCCGGCTGCACTCCGCCCTGCACTGGCTGGCGCTGAACGACGAGCGGGTGCGCGAGAGCCTGGACGCGGAGTACCGGCGCTGGCGGTCCTGCTTCGTCCGGCTCTTCCGGGTCCTCGCGGACGAGCACCCGCAGGCGTCCGTCGACCCGGGCGCCCTCGGCGAGTCCTTCGCGGCCGCGGTGGACGGGCTCGCCGCCATCGGGTCGCTGGACGCCTCGGTGGACGCCACCACCGTCCTGCGCACCCTGATGACCGCACTCACCGCCACCGCCCGCTGACCGGACCCGGACGTCGGCCCCAAGACCCGTCAGGCCGCCGCCTCGGCCCGTTTTCGGTGCTCCACCCGGGTACCGGTGACCACCGCCACCGTCAGGCTCGCCGCGATGATCCCCTCCGCCCAGAAGAACGCCACGTAGTCGATCAGCGAGCCGATCGGCGGGCCGCCGGGCGCGGCGTTGCGCATGCCGATCAGCGCGAACAGCGTGGCCGCCATCCAGCCGAGCGAGGGCCACACCAGGCCCTGGCCGCTGCGGTACAGCACCTCCACGGCCGCCATCACGGCCAGCGCCAGCGCCCACATCGCCGCGATCATGAACCAGGCGAGGATGAAGGTGCTGCGCGCCCTGGTCGCCTTCATCTCCATCAGGGTCGCGCCGGACGGCAGCACGCTGCTGGTCGGGGTGACGAAGAAGAACGGGTCGGTGTCGCCGGAGAACAGGCCGACCGCCACCGGCCCCGCGCTGTCGTGCGCGGAGAACGCCGTCGCGGCCCGGTACCGGTCGAAGGGGTAGTCGGTCTCCGTCCCGGAGAAGATCTCGGACTGCATCTGCTGCGGCGGCCCCGCCTCGCCCGGGGCGGTCCGGAACACCGTCGCGGTCGCCGACTCCGCCTTGATCTCCACCTGCCGGGAGAAGGCCAACGGATCGCCGGGCTGCGCCAGGCTCCCGTGCGGGAGGGGCACCACGTACAGGGTCACCTTCCCGGTGCCGGGGTTGACCTCCTGGGTGATCACGTCGAGCTCGACCCAGTCCGGCGTGCTCGGCACCGCCAGCTCGTGGGTCTGCTGCCGGGTCTCCCGCTCGTCCAGGTACAGCGCGATGCCCGCGCCGCACAGCACCGCGAGCAGCAGGACGGCCTGCGAGAACCGGCTGCGGCGCAGCCGCGCGAGGGCGCTCATGAGGCTCCGGCGGCGGGCTGCTGCTGGGTGGCGCAGTGGATCCCGCCGCCGCCGGAGGCGATGGTGTTGATGCTCACCTGGGTGACCTTCCTTCCGGGGTGGAGCTCGGCGATGACGGCGGCCGCCTTGTCGTCGGCGGCCCGGTCGCCGAAGCGCGGGACGATCACCCCGCCGTTGACGACGTAGTAGTTGAGGTAGGTGGCGAGGAAGTCCTTGCCGTAGCCCTGGATCCGGTCCGGGTCGGGTTCGGTGAGCTCGACGATCCGCAGCGTCCGGCCCTTGGCGTCGGTGGCGGAGCGCAGGACCTCCAGGGCCTGGTCGGAGGCGGTGGTCCAGACGTCCGGCGGGGTGTCGGCGCCGGGCCGGTGCAGGACGACCGTGCCGGGTTCGGCGAAGCGGGCGAGCGCGTCGATGTGGCAGTCGGTGATGTCCTGTCCCGCGACGCCCTTGATCCACAGCACCTTGCTGACACCCAGGAGTTCCTTGAGGCTCGCCTCGATCTGGTCGCGGGACTTGCCGGGGTTGCGGTTCCCGTTGACCCAGGAGCTCTCGGTGGCCATCAGGGTGCCCTCGCCGTCGACCTCGAGTCCGCCGCCCTCGCCGGTGACGGGGGCCTGGATCCGGGTGATGGTGTAGTGCTCCAGGAGCCGGCGGGCGACCTGGCTGTCCTCGGTGTGGGTCTGCTTGTTGCCCCAGCCGTTGAAGTTGAGGTCGACGCCGGCGAGTCCGCCGGGACCGGTGACGAAGGTGGGCCCGCTGTCGCGGGCCCACAGGTCGTCCACCGGCAGTTCGAGCACCTCGACGGTGGAGCCGACCTGCTGCCGGGCCTCGGCGGCCTGCTCGGGCCGGGCCATCAGGACCACCGGTTCGTAGCCGGCGATCGCCCGGGCGAGGCCCGCGATGTCCTGGCGGACGGCGGGGAGTTGGTCGCCCCAGACCTCCTCCAGGGCGGGCCAGGCCATGAAGGTGCGGGTGTGCGGGGAGGATTCGGCCGGCATCGCCCACCCGGCGGCGGACGCGCTCGGCACCGCCGGGGAGGCCGCGGGGGCGGAGGCCTCGGCGGCGCCGGCGGGCTCCTCTCCCCCGTCCGACGAGCAGCCTTCGATCAGCGCGAGCGCCGCCAGCGCCGCGCCGGAGCGCAGGACGGAGCGGCGGGACGGTGTGCGGGGGTCCATGGCGGCCTCGTTCCGGGCGGTGCTGCGGGTGTCATTCCGGGACGATACTGACGAAACGGTCAGCGACCGCCCCGCCGCACGCGGCCGTCCGGGCGAATCGGACGGCCGACGCGCACCACGGCACGGGAGCCGCTACAGCGCGCGGCGGGCGGCGGCGATCGCGTCGGGGTCCCAGCCGGGGCGGGGCACCGATTCGAGCAGCAGCCGGGTGTACGGGTGCTGCGGGTCGGCGAGGACACCGGCGGTGGGGCCGGACTCGACGATCCGGCCGTGCCGCATCACCACCACCTGGTCGGTGACGCACCGCACCACGCCCAGGTCGTGGGTGATGAACAGGTAGCCGATGCCGGTCTGTTCGCGGATGTCGGCGAGCAGGTTGAGCACCTGGGCCTGGACCGAGACGTCGAGCGCGGCGACCGCCTCGTCGAGGACCATCACCGCGGGTTCCACGGCGAGCGCCCGGGCGATCGCGACGCGCTGGCGCTGGCCGCCGGAGAGCTGCCGGGGCAGCGCGCTCGCGGCGCGGCTACCGAGGCCGACCTGGTCCAGGAGTTCGGCGATCCGCCGGGGGTGGTCGGCGTCCGGGAAGTGCAGGCGCAGGGTCTCGCGCAGGGCGTCCTCGACGCTGGTCCGCGGGTCGAGCGAGAGGTACGGGTCCTGGAAGACCATCTGGATCTCGCGGGCCCGGGCCAGGCGTTCGGTCCGGCCGCGGGCCCGGCCGGTGCGGGGGCGGCCGAGGACGGTGACCTGTCCGGCGTCGGCCTGTTCGAGGCCGACCAGGATCCGGGCGGTGGTGGTCTTGCCGGAGCCGGACTCGCCGACGATGCCGAGCGATCCGCCCGCGGCGAGGGTGAAGGAGACCTCGTCGACGGCGCGGACGGCGCCGAACGACCGGCACAGGCCGGTGACTTCCAGCAGGTCGCTCATCGGGCCGTGCTCCCTTCGAGCCGGTCGCTGTGGTGGCAGGCGGCCAGGTGGCCGGCTCCGACGGCCTCCGCCGCGGGGGCCTGGGTGCGGCACTGCTCGGTGGCCAGCGGGCACCGGGCGGCGAACGGGCAGCCGGTCAACTCCTCCCGCAGGTCCGGTGGTTGGCCGTCGATCGCGGTGAGCCGCCCGGCCGGGCCGGACAGCGCGGGAGTGGCGGCGAGCAGCGCCGCGGTGTACGGGTGGCGGGGGTGGGCGAAGAGGGTCTCGGCGGGCCCGGTCTCGACGACCCGGCCGGCGTACATCACCGCGACCCGGTCGCTGATGGCGGCGGCGAGTCCGAGGTCGTGGGTGACGAACAGCAGGCCGGTGGCGAAGCGCGTCCGCAGGCGGTCGAGCAGGCCGACCACCTCGGCCTGGCTGGTGACGTCGAGCGCGGTGGTGGCCTCGTCGGCGAGCAGCAGGACCGGGTCGCCCATCAGCGCGGCGGCGATCATGACGCGTTGCAGCATGCCGCCGGAGAGCTGTCCGGGGTACTTGTCCAGGACGGTGGCGGGCAGGCCGACGGCGTCCAGGAGTTCGGTGGCCCGTTCCACCGCGTCGGCGCGGCCCATGGCCTTGGTGAGGGTGACGCTCTCGGTGAGGAAGTCGCCGACGCGGCGCAGCGGGTTGGTGGCGGCGCGCGGGTCCTGGAAGATCATCGCGGCCTTGCGGGAGCGGAGTTCGCGCAGCTGCGCGGGGGTCATGGCGAGGACGTCCTCGCCGTCGACCAGGACCTTGCCCGCCACCTCGGCGCCCTTGGGCAGCAGGCGCAGGGCGGTGCGCGAGGTGAGGGTCTTGCCGGAGCCGGACTCGCCGACCAGGGCGACGGTCTCGCCGGCGGCCACGGTGAGGTGGACGCCGTCGAGGACGGGCCGGGCGGTGCCGGGGAGGGTCAGGCTCAGGCCTTGGATGTCGAGGACGTTCACGGGTTCCTCCGGGCGACGCGGTCGGCCCAGCGCTCGCCGACGACGTTGAAGGCGACGACGGTCAGCACGATGCAGACGCAGGGCAGGATCGCGGAGAGCGGGTAGCCGCGCTGGATCGCGGTCTGGCCGTCGAAGACCATCCGGCCCCAGTCGGGGGTGAGGGCGGGGACGCCGAGGCCGAGGAAGGAGAGTCCGGCCAGGTCCATCAGGGCGTAGCCGAAGTTGACGGTGGACTGGGCGAGGACGACGGGGGCGATGTTCGGCAGGACGTGCCGCAGGCAGATCTGCAGGCCGGAGTGGCCCTGGACCTGGTGGGCGGCGACGTACGGGCGGGCGCGTTCGGCGAGGACGAGGGAGCGGGTGAGCCGGCTGACGTACGGCAGGTAGGCGACGGCAAGGGCGATCACCGGGGCGAGCAGGCCCTCGCCGTAGACCGAGACGATCAGGATGGCCAGCAGCATCCCGGGGAAGGCGAAGACCAGCTCGGTGGTGCGGGAGAGCAGCGAGTCGAGCCAGCCGCCGCGCCAGCCGGCGGCGAGGCCGACGGCGATGCCGGCGAGGGTGGAGAAGGCGACCACGCCGAGCGGGCCGAGCAGCGAGGTGCGGGCGCCGATCAGCAGCCGGGAGAGGGTGTCCCGGCCGGCCGCGTCGACGCCGAGCAGGTGCTCGGCGGAGGGCCCGGCGAGGGCGGCGCCGAGGTCGACCTCGTTGGGGTCGTACGGGGCGAGCCAGGGTGCGAGCAGCGCCGCGAGCACGACCAGGGCGACGAAGCCGAGGCAGAGCAGCTGGAGCGGGGCGCTGGTGGTGCGGAGCCGGGCCAGGCCGGGCCGGCGGAGGACGGCGGTGCTCATCCGGTGGACCTCCGGGATCCGAGGGTGACCCGGGGGTCGACGAGCGGGTGGACGAGGTCGACGACGAGGTTCACGGCCATGAACAGCGCGACCATGATCAGGGAGATGGCCTGGACGGTCGGGAAGTCCTTGGTGGTGGTGGAGAGTTCGAGCAGCTGGCCGAGGCCGCCGATGGAGAACGCGGACTCCACCAGCACGGTGCAGACCAGCAGGGTGGAGACGATCAGGCCGCCGGTGGTGAGCACGGTGCCCAGCGCGTTGCGGAACACGTGACGGCTGATCACCTGCCGCTCGGGGACGCCCCGGCTGCGGGCCACGGTGACGTGCTCGCTGTCGAGGGCCTCCAGCATCGCCGAGCGGGTGACCCGGGCCAGCAGGCCGATCAGGTAGAGCGCGAGGGCGAGCGCCGGCAGGGTCAGGTGCCACAGCATGTCGCCGAGGCCCTCCCCCGCGCCGCTGCTGGGGAACCAGCCGAGCTTGACCGCGAACAGGCCCTGCAGCAGCACCGCCGCCACGAACGACGGGGTGCCGATGGCGAAGGTGGTGCCGACCAGGATGCCCGAGTCGGTGGCGCCGCCGCGGACCGCGCCGATCCGGCCGAGCAGCAGCCCGGCGGCCAGCACGATCACCAGGGCCATGGCGACCAGCAGCAGGGTGGCGGGCAGCCGGTCGGCGAGCAGCGCGGAGACGTCGGTGCGGTAGGTGAGCGAGCGGCCGAAGTCGCCGTGCAGCACCTGGCCGAGCCAGCGCAGGTACCGGACCAGGAACGGGTCGTCCAGGTGGTACTGCTCGTTGATCGCCTGCAGGGCGGCCGGTGAGGCCGACCGCCCCGACAGGAGGAAACTCGCCGGGCTGCCCGGCGCCAGGTACATCGCGCCGTACACCACGAAGGAAGCGCCGAGCAGGGTGGCTGCCATCTCCAGCAGCCGCCGGGTGGCGAATCTCAGGAAATTCACCGGGTGGCCCCCACGTCGGCCGCCCACGGGTAGTACAGGTAGCAGATGGTGGTGGGTGCGCCGGTGACCCGCTTGTTGAGGAACACGGCGGTGGGCCATTCGGCGACCGGGATCCACATCAGCTGCTCGGAGGCGGCCTGTTGGAGCTTCGCCTCGATGGCGCCGCGCTTGGCCGGGTCGTACTCGGCAGCGGCCTGGTCGACCAGGTCGTCGTACGCCTTGTCGCTGAAGCCGGGGTAGTTCTGGTAGGCGCCGGTCTTGAAGTTGCTCAGCAGGTCGAGCGGGTCGGTGATCGAGTCGTAGTACGTCTCCGGGAACATGTCGAGGCCTTCGCGGGCCTGCGGGTCGGTGAACAGCGCGGTGAAGGCGTTCGGGGCGATCGTCTTCAGCTGGATGTCCAGGCCGATCCGGGCGCCCGCGTTCTGCACCGCGGTGGCGAGCAGCGAGACGTCCTGGCCGATGCTGCTGGTGGCGATGGTCAGGGTCTTGCCGGTGGCGCCGGCCTCCTTGACCAGGGCCTTGGCCTGCTCGATGTCCTGGGTGGTCGGGGTGAGGTGGGCGAAGGCGTCGGTGCGCACGGCCTCCGGGAAGCCGGCCCAGACGGCCTTGGTGGTGAGCGAGCCGGTGACGGTGCCCGCGCCGCCGAGGCCGGCCTTGACGAAGCCGGAGCGGTCCAGGGCGAGCGACAGCGCCTTGCGGACCCGGACGTCGCCGAGCGCGCCCTTGGTGCTGGTGACGTTGACGTTGACGGTGCTCAGGCCCTCGCCGAAGTACAGCGTGCCGACGCCGCTCTTCTTCAGCCGGTCGTAGCTCTCGGTGGGGATCAGGTAGCCGCCGTCGACCTCGCCGCTGAGCATCGCGTTGGTGCGCGCCGACGGGTCGGTGAGGAAGCGGAACACCGCCTTGGCGGACTTCGCCTTCGTCCCCCAGTAGCCGTCGAAGCGCTGGAGTTCGATCGACTGCCCCTTGGCCCAACTGCCCAGCTTGAAGGGGCCGGTGCAGTCGAGGCTGCCGGAGGTGCCGTAGTCTTTGCCGGCCGCCTCGACGCCCGCCTTGGCGGCGACCGTGCCGGCCGCGGTCGCCATGTACTGCGGGAACTGCGAGTCGGGCTGCTTGAGCTTCACGGTGACCTGGAGCGGGCCGGTCGCGGTGATCGAGTCGACGTTCTGGAACACCTGGGCCCAGGCGGCGGCGTTCTCCGGGTCCATCTGCCGGCCGAGGCTGTAGACCGCGTCCTCGGCGGTCATCACCGAGCCGTCGTGGAAGTGCACGCCGGACCGCAGGTCGTACACCCAGGTGGTCGGGTCGGGGTTGCTCGCCTTCTCGGCCAGGCCCGGCGCGAGGGTCAGCTGCGGCGTCCACCGCATCAGGCTCTCGCAGACGTTGGAGAGGATGGTGTTCTGCGGGTAGTCGAACGCCATCGTCGGGTCGAGCGTGGGCGGTTCGGCGTACAGCGCCCAGGTGAAGGAGTCCAGTTCGCCCTTGGCGGCCGGGGTGTCGGGCGAGAGCTGGAACCCGGCCCCGCCGCCGGACGGACCGGCGGCGGGGGGCCCCGAACAGGCGGCCAGCAGGCTGAAGGAGGTGAAGGCCGCGGCGGTCAGGACCGCGGCGCGTCTGAGGCGGGGAAGTGCGGTGGGGGGCACGGTGGTTCCTCCTCTGGGGAATGTCAGGCGCGGGCGGCGGGGATCTGCTGGGTGATGCAGTGGACGCCGCCGCCGCCGAAGGCGACGACCCGGGCCCGCACGCCGACGACCTTGCGGCCCGGGTAGGCGGCGGCGAGCACGGCCAGCGCACCCTCGTCCGCGGGGTGGTCGGCGATCGGCACGACGACGCCGCCGTTGGCCAGGTAGTAGTTGAGGTAGCCGACCTCGGTGCGCTTCCCGTCGACCTCGACGAACGCGGCCTGCGGGACGTCGACGATCTCGAACGGGCGGCCCTGCGCGTCGGTGGAGTGCTCCAGCACGGCGCGGTTGGCCCGCATCCGCACGTAGTCCGGGTGCTCCGGGTCGGCGGGCAGCTGGACGACCACCTTGCCGGGCGCGGCGAAGGCGCACACGCCGTCGACGTGCCCGTCGGTCTCGGTGTCCAGCAGCCCGCCGTACGGCAGCCAGACGACCTTGGTGACGCCGAGTCGGGCCTTCAGCTCCGCCTCGACCTCCTCGCGGGTCATGTCGGGGTTGCGGTTGGGGTGGAGCAGGCACTGCTCGGTGGTGATCAGGGTGCCCTCGCCGTCCACGGTGATGGCGCCGCCCTCCAGGATCATCTCGGAGCGGATCGCCGGTACACCGAGCCGGTCGAGGATCAGCGCGCTGACCCGGTCGTCGGCGTCCCACGGGGAGTGCTTGCGGCCCCAGGCGTTGAACCGGAAGTCCACGCCGGCCCGGTTGCCCTCCGCGTCGACCACGAAGATCGGCGCGGAGTCGCGGAACCAGGAGTCGTCCAGCGGAAGCTCGACCACCGTGATGCCCTGGTCGCCGCAGATCGCGGCGGCCTGCTCGCCGTGGCCGGGCGGGGCCACCATGGTGACCGGCTCGAACTCGGCGATGGCCCGGGCCACCTCGGCGTACTCCTGCTGGGCCTCGGTCAGGACGTTGCCCCACAGGTCGGGGCGGACGGGCCACGCCATCAGGCAGCCCTGGTGCTCGGTCCACTCGGCGGGCATGCGGTAGGTCACAGCTAGTTCCTCTGGTTCGGGGGGAGGGTGGGTCAGCGCGGGACGACGGGCTGGGACTGCGTGGCGCAGTGGATGCCGCCGCCGCCGCTCGCGATGTTGTCGATGTTGATCTGGACGATGTCCCGCGTCGGGTAGGCCGACTGCAGGATCGAGTACGCCGTGGAGTCCGCGTACGAGTCGCCGAACTGCGGCATCAGCACCGCGCCGTTGGCGGTGTAGTAGTTGGTGTAGCTGGAGAGGAACTCCTTGCCCGTGCCGCGGATGTACCGCTTGTCGGGGCCGGGGAGCTCGGTGACGGAGAGCCGGCGGCCCTGGGCGTCGGTGGCGCTCTGCAGGATCTGCTTGGTCTCGTTGTAGACCGCGACCCACTGGGCGCTGACGCCCGGGCCGGGCTGGTCGAGCATGACCTTGCCGGGCGCGATGAAGCGGGCCAGGCAGTCGATGTGGCAGTCGGTGATGTCCTGGCCGGCCAGGCCCGGCACCCAGATCACCTTGCTGACGCCGAGCGAGAACTTGAGGTCCTGCTCGACCTGGGCCTGGGACTTGCCCGGGTTC
Organism: Kitasatospora sp. NPDC048365; assembly: GCF_043200835.1. NCBI lineage: Bacteria > Bacillati > Actinomycetota > Actinomycetes > Kitasatosporales > Streptomycetaceae > Kitasatospora > Kitasatospora sp. NPDC048365. Next base: position 18,410 of record NZ_JBICYJ010000061.1, on the reverse strand, counting down.
CGGTTGGAGTTGACCAGCGAGCTGACGGTGGCCAGCAGGGTGCCCTCGCCGTCGGTCTCCAGCGAGCCGCCCTCACCCACGAACGGCGCGGTGATCCGCTCGACCCCGTACTCGGCGAGCAGGCTGCCCGCGGCGGCGGCGTCGTTGGCGAACGGCTGGTAGTACGGCGTGCCGGTCTTGCCCCAGCCGTTGAAGTTGGTGTCCAGACCGGCGATCGCGCCGGGGGCGGTGAGGAAGGTCGGGCCGAAGTCGCGGATCCACAGGTCGTCGTTGGGGATCTCCAGCACCGTGATGCCGTAGTACGCGCCGGTGCCGCAGCTGTACCGGGCGTCGGCGGCCTGGCCCGGGCGGGCCAGCACCACGACCGGCTCGTAGCGGGACAGCTGGTAGGCGACCCGGGCGATGTCGGTGCGGACGTTCCAGAGGCTGTTGCCCCAGACCGAGGAGAGGGCCGGCCAGGCCATGAAGGTCCGGGTGTGGCGGCCGTCCTCGGCCGGCATCCGCAGCTGCGCGCCGTTCGCCGCGGTGGCGGCGCGGGCGGCGGTGGCGGGCAGCAGCCCGCCGAGGGCCACGGCGGGGACGGCGGCCGCGCCGAACTTCAGGAGGCTGCGCCTGGAGGTGGGGGTCTGGGAAAGGTTCATCGGTGGCTCCCTTGCAGTGGGGGTTGAGGGGAGTGCGGTGTGCCGCACTCTTTCATTGAACTGAAAATTCAGTCAAGGGCCTGGATGCGGGTAGAGTGACCGTCCATGTCGGACCGTCGAACAGGGATACTCACCGCCGCCACCCGCGTCATCGCACGTCGGGGCGTACGCGGGCTGCGCGTGGAAGAGCTCGCGGCAGAGGCGGGTGTGTCGACCTCGCTGATCTACTACCACTTCGGCGACCGCGCGGGCATCCTGCGCCGGACGCTGGAGTTCATCAACGACCGCGCCGACCGGTACACCGCCGAGCGGATGTCCGACAGCGACCCGGACGACGCCCGCGCCGACCTGGAACAGGTCCTGCTGCTGGAGCTCCAGGACCTCGCCGAGGTGCGCGAGAACAGCACCGCCTGGGGGGAGTTGAGGGCGAGCGCGGTCTTCGAACCGGACCTGCGCGAGGAGCTCGCCCGGGCCACCCACACCTGGGTGCACGAGATCGCCGAGCTCATCGGCCGCGCCGACCCGGCCGGCACCGCCCCCGCCCACGCGGCCGCCGCCGAGCGCCTGACCGCCCTCCTGGAGGGCCTCAGCGTCCGCTGGCTCAGCGGCGCCCTGCCCCTCGACCACGCCCGCCACCTCCTCCGCGAGGCCATCGCGGTGGAACTCGGCCGGGCCGAAAACTGACCAAAACTTCGGTCGATCCCGAGCCCCGCCAGGGGCTCGGGGCTCTGTCGAATTGCGGCTCCGCCGCGGGGCGACGCCAACCGCATAAGAGGCCGAGCTAACGCACGTGGCCGACCACGCGTTCGGCTTCACGAACCTCCGGCCCTTGCTCCTCCAGGTCCGCCGGCAGGCTGAGCACCCAGTGCGTCGCACTGCGCGGCCGCAGGTACACCAGCCAGTACCCGGCGCCCAGCACCAGCACCGCCCCGGCGACCATCAGGTCCCGCGGAGTCTGCTTGGTCAGCGCGAACCCGAGCACCGCGATCGTCGCCAGCGGCGCCACCGGCCACAGCGGCATCCGCCAGTTCCCCGCGCCGCCGTGCCGTGCCCGCCGGGCGACCAGCGCGGCGCAGCCGAGCAGCAGGTAGACCACGCTGATCGCGACGCCGGTGAACCCGAGCAGGTCCTCGATCGGTACCGCGAGCGCCAGCGCGACGCCGGGCAGGCCGACGGCGAGGGTGGCGGCCCAGGGCGAGCCGAAGCGGGTGGAGACGGAGCCGATCAGCCGGTTGACGGGGGCGGGCCAGGTGCGGTCGCGGGCGGAGGCGTAGAGCACCCGTCCGTTCTGCAGCACCATGACGATGACGGCGTTGAGGATGGCGAGGGCGACGCACAGGCTGACGAAGGTGGCGACGGTGCTGCCGGCCCAGGACTCGACGACGGCGGAGAGGTCGCCGGCGGCGAGCTGGTCCGGGGAGGAGACGCCGAGGCAGATCGCGGCGACCGGCAGGGTGATCAGCACGACGCCGGCCAGCAGCGACCAGAGCACGGTCCGGGCGACGGTGCGCCGCGGGTCGCGGAGGTCCTCGGACAGGTAGACGGCGGTACCGAAGCCGTTGTACGTGAACAGCGCGACGGCGAGCCCCGAGATCAGCACCCCGGTGGTGAACGGACTGGTGCCGCCGTTGCCGTCCGGGACGACCGCGTGCACCAGGCTCCCCAGCGGCTGCTGGACGTGGGTGAAGCCGAGCACGCTCACCACCGCGGCCGCCAGCACCTCCAGCCCGAGGAACATGCCGGTGATCAGCGCGTTGGCCTTGATGTCGAGGACGCCGATCGCGACGGCGAGGGCCATCACCACGGCGCCGGTCACGGCCGCGTCGAGCTTGACGATCGGGGAGAGGTACTCGGCGGTGCCGAGCGCGATGATCGGCGGTACGACGATCAGCGAGACCGCGGAGAGCACGAAGACCAGCCAGCCGGTGAACCGGCCGAGCAGTTGCCCGACGATCGAGTACTCGCCGCCGGCGGTGGGCAGCAGGGTGCCGAGTTCGGCGTAGCAGAGGCCGACGCCGAGCGAGACCAGGGCGGCGACCAGCAGGGTGACGACGGCGCCGCTGCCCTGGCTGCTCAGCAGCGGGGGGACCACGATGAACAGCGAGGACGCCGGGGTGAGGCAGGAGAGGGTGAGCAGTACGGCGCCGAACACGCCGAGTGAGCGGGGCAGCGCGGTGACGCCGCCGCCGGGGGTTGCGGTCATCGGACCTCCTGGGGGTGAGGGTGGGGTGGTCACAGGAAGTAGAGGCGGCTGAGCGGCACGCTGTCGGCGGGCTCGGAGCGCAGCGGGCCGCCGTCCGGGAGGACGGCTCCGGTGCGGTGGTCCACCTCGACCGGTCCGGTGCGGGCGTTGCGGACGAGGTCGCGGGGGCCGGTGCCGAGAGGTCGGCCGGGGTCGGCGCCGTGGGCGCCGAAGAGCGGTCCCATGACCAGGGGCCGGCAGGTGTCCGTGGCGGCGTCGGGATCGCCGGTGACACCGTACGCGGGGACGCCCGCCTTGAGAACCGTCTGTGGTTTCGCACAGAGACGGGCGGGGGCCACGTCGCGTCCGTCGGGCCGGGCCCGGTTCACCCGCCGAGCGCGGGCAGGTCGTGGGTGGCGCAGTGGATGCCGCCGCCACCGCCGGCGATCGCGTCGATCCGGACGGGGACGATCTCGCGGTCCGGGAAGTGCTCCTTCATCATCTGCTGCGCCCGGTCGTCGGCCCGGTCGTCGCCGAACTTCGGCAGGTAGACGCCCTTGCTGCCGATGTAGAAGTTCATGTACGAGGAGACGAAGGCGTCGCCGCGCCCGGTGATCCGGTCCGGGTCGGGCTGCGGCAGCTCGATCACCTCGATCGGCTTGCCGCGCGCGTCAGTGGCGTCCTTGAGGACGTCCTTCGCCTGGTCCGCGGAGCGCGACCACACGTCGGCGGGCAAGCCGGGGAAGGCCTGGTCGAGCAGGACGACGCCGGGGGCCACGAAGCGCATCAGGCAGTCCACGTGCGCGTCGGTGATGTCCTGGCCCTTCACGCCAGCCAGCCAGATCACCTTGGTGACGCCGAGCGCCGCCTTGAGCTCCTGCTCGACCCGGTCGCGGGACATCCCGGGGTTGCGGTTGCCGTTGACCACCGAGCTCTCGGTCAGCACCAGGGTGCCGAGGCCGTCGGTCTCGAAGGAGCCGCCCTCGGCGACGACCGGGGTCTGGATCCGCTCGATGCCGTACTGCTCCAGCAGGGCGCGGGCGAGCTTGCCGTCCCGGCCGTGCTCCTGCTTGTTGCCCCAGCCGCTGAAGTTGAAGTCGACGCCCTTGACCTTGCCGCCCTCCTCGACGAAGACGGGGACGGTGTCGCGGGCCCACAGGTCGTCGACCGCCAGTGGGACGACCTCGACGTCGCTGCCGCACGCCTTGCGGGCGGCGTCCGCCTGCTCGGGCCGGGCGAGCAGGGTGACCGGCTCGTGGGCGCCGATGGCGGCGGCGAGGCCGGCGATGTCCTTCTGGACGTCGCGCAGCTGCTCGCCCCAGACGTTCTCGGAGCCGGGCCAGGCCATGTAGGTCCGGGTGTGCTTCTCCCACTCGGCGCCGAGCCGGCGCCCGTTGGGTGCGGTCGGCGGCGGGCCGTCCGCGCCCTCGCCGTCGAGGTCGGTGCAGGCGGTCAGGCCGAGCGTGAGGACGCCGGCGCCGGCGAGGGTGCGCAGCAGGGTGCGGCGGGACAGGGCGGAGACGGACAACGAGTCCTCCGTTGAGCGGTTTCGAGCAGTGAGGGTGGGGAGGTGCCGACGGTCAGGGCAGCGGCTCGTGCATGGTCGAGCAGTGGATGCCGCCGCCTCCGCCCATCAGGCGGTCGACGTCGAGCTGGACGACCCGGCGGCCGGGGAAGGCCGCGGCGAGGGTCTGCCGGGCGGCCTCGTCCCGGGCCGGGTCGCCGAACTGGGCGGTGATCACGCCGCCGTTCACCAGGTGGAAGTTGAGGTACGAGTCGACGAAGGTCGACTTCCGCGACCGGACGGTCTCCGGGCCGTCGACCCGGATGACCTGGAGCCGGCGCCCGCGGGCGTCGACGGCCCGCGAGAGGATCGCGAACTGCTCGCGGGCGTCGCGCGCCCACACGTCGTTGCGGTCCCGGGGCGGCAGCTGGACCATCACCACGCCCGGCCGGACGAACCGCGAGGTGACGTCCACATGGTTGTCGGTGATGTCCTTGCCCTTGATGCCGGGCAGCCAGATCATCGTGTCCGCGCCGTAGGCGTCGAGGACGGCGTCCTCGATCTCGTCGCGGCTCATGCCCCGGTTGCGGTTCTTGTTGACCAGGCTGCTCTCGGTGGCCATCACGGTGCCGTCGCCGTCGGTCTCCACCGCCCCGCCCTCGCCGACGAAGTCGGCCCAGCGGAGCTTCAGGCCGCGGTGGCGGGCGATCCGCTCGGCGGCCCGGGCGTCGTCGCGGTGGACCTGCTTGTCGCCCCAGCCGTTGAAGTTCAGCGAGACGGCGTCCAGGCCGCCGTGGCCGTCGAGGCGGAAGACCGGGGCGATGTCGCGCATCCACAGGTCGTCGGTGGGCACGGCGGTGGTCACCTCGACCGTCGGTCCGCACAGGCCGCGGGCCTCGCGGGCCGAGTAGTCGTCCGGGACGCACATGACCACCGGCTCGAAGGCGGCGACGGTCCGCGCGATCAGCGCGATGTCCTCCTGCACGCCGCCGAGCTGCCGCCCCCAGACCGACTTGCGGGAGGGCCACGACATCCAGGTCCGGGCGTGCGGCACGTCGTCCGCCGGCACCCAGGGGCTGTGGTCGTCGCTGTGGTCGTTCATGAAGTGCTCCGAGTCCAGTGTCGCTCGTGGTGGCCCACAGCGTGGCACTGACTGAAAAATCAGTCAAGCTCGGAGAGTCGAGCCCGCCCGGACCGGGAAGCAGAACGCCCGGACCCGCCGGAGGAACGGCGGCCCGGGCGCGGTGGAGCCGGCGTCAGCGGGCGAGCCGCGCCAGCTCCACCTCGATCGCCTCGCCCATCAGCGTCCGGGCGTGGCCCAGCGGCAGGCTGCCGCTCAGCCAGCGCATGCTCAGCCCCTCCAGCAGCGCGGTCAGCCGCTCGGCCGCCGCCGCCAGCGCGGTCGCCGAGTTGATCGGGTGCACCTGGCCGATCAGCTCGGCGATCTCCTGGACCCAGCCCAGGGACGCCCTGGCCAGGTCCTCGCGCAGCGAGTCGTCGAAGACCGCGCTGGCCCGCAGCTCGCCCCAGGCGGTGCTGTTCTCCCGCACCTCGGGCGCGTCCTGCAGCTCCAGCAGCAGGGTCTGCTCCAGCTCCTCGCGCGGGGTGAGCGGCGGCGCGTCCGGGTCGCGCTCGGTGGTGTAGCGCTCCGCGCGGTCGTTGATGAACTCGAGCGTCTGCCGCAGGATGCCCGTGCGGTCCTTGAAGTGGTAGTAGATCAGCGCCGTGGAGACGCCCGCCTCGGCGGCGAGCTCCTCGACCCGCAGGCCGCGGACACCGCGGCGGGCGATCACGCGCGCGGCTGCTTCAAGGATGGATGTTTTACGACTGGCCACGGTGGACCACCCTACTGGGCGACGGCCCCGGTGATCGAGACTGTGACCTGACTGTTTCATCAACGCCGCGATCAGCGCACGGACCGGGACGTTTGCACGCGCACCGCCATCGAACCGGGCGATTTCCCCGCCCGCGCCCACCGGCCGCCTCGATCAATCCTGACGGAATCTATAAACTGCGTGGCCCCAGCCGTACTCCCCCTCTGTTCCAGCCGAGAGAGCACGATGCACGCACACCGGTCCGCGGCCGCGCCCGCACCCACCTTCCGCCCCCTCGAGGCCGACGACCCGGTCGAGGTCGGCGGCTACCGGCTGGTCGCGCGCCTCGGCGCCGGCGGCATGGGCCGGGTCTACCTCGCCCACACCCCCGGCGGCCGCCCGGTCGCGCTCAAGGTCGTCCGGCCCGAACTCGCCGAGGACCCGGAGTTCCGGCTGCGCTTCGCCCACGAGGTCGCCAGCGCCCGGCTCATCCACGGGCTCTACACCGCGCAGGTCGTCGACGCCGGGCCGGAGGACCCCACCCCCTGGCTGGCCACCGCCTACGTCCCCGGACCCTCGCTGCACCAGGTCGTCCACGACAACGGGCCGCTGCCCGAGCAGACCGTCCTGCTGCTGACCGCCGGCATCGCCGAGGCCCTCCAGGCCATCCACGCCGTCGGCGTCGTCCACCGGGACCTCAAGCCCGCCAACGTGCTGCTCGCCGCCGACGGCCCCCGGGTGATCGACTTCGGCATCGCCCGCGCCGCCGACGCCGTCGCCCTCACCGGCGCCGGACTGCGGATCGGCTCCCCCGGCTACATGGCCCCCGAGCAGGCCCTCGGCCGCACCGCCACACCCGCCACCGACGTCTTCGCCCTCGGCGCGCTCGCCGCGTACGTCGCCGGCGGCACCCCGCCGTTCGGCCGCGGGCCCGAGTCCGGGGCGCTCTACCGGGTCGTCCACGAGGAACCGGACCTGGACGCCGTCCCGCCGGTCCTCGCCGGCCTGGTCCGGCACTGCCTCGCCAAGCACCCCGAGGACCGGCCGACCACCGCCCAGCTGATCGGCGCCGTCCACCACGCCCTCGGCGGGCAGCCCTCCTTCACCGACGGCTGGCTGCCGCAGCAGGTCCGCACCGAGATCAACCGGCGCACCGACCTCCCGCGGTCCCCCTCCGAGGCGCGCACCCTGCTCGTCCCGCCCCCGACCCTGCACGGCGCACCGACCGCCGCCGCACCGGCGCCCGCGCCCGCGCCGGTGGATCCGCCCGCGTCGCGGCGGCGCACCGGCCGGCGGACCGCCGTCACCGCCGCCGTGGCCGCCCTCGCCCTGCTCGCCGGGATCGGCGGCACCGCCTCCTACCTGCTCACCAACGGCGACGAGGACGGCTACGAGGCCACCCCGGAGCCGAGCACCGCCGTACCGACCCCCTCGGCCGCCCTCCCCTCCCCCTCCCCCAGCCCGACCGCACTGCCCTCCACCGCCGCCGGGTACACCCTGGTGTACGGCGGCCGGGAACTCGTCTCGCCCGACCACAGCTACGAGTTCGACCTCAAGACCGGCACCGTCGTGGCGGAGGAGACCGCCAGCTGGTTCGTCAGCCGCACCGCATCCGAGTTCGTCATCGCCGACGCCAACGACGCCTTCACCGCCGAGACCGCCCGCCTCGGCGCCGCCGACTGCCTGAAGGGCCTCGACAGCCGCCCCGCCGCCCGGCTCGACTTCACCGGCCTGGCCGGCCGCTCGTTCTGCGTCCGCAGCCAGGACGGCCGCGACCTCGCCCTGGTCCGGCTGCTCTCCGCCGCCGCGGGCGACGGCCCGGTCCGGATCTCCGTCGACTACTACCGCCGCGGCACGGACTGACCCCGCGGCAAAGCGGCGGCCGGGCCGCCCGCCCGTGCCCGACGCCCGCTACCTGCAGCAGCGTCGGCTCGCCGAGCGGCCGGACGGGCTCACCCCCGGTGGGTGAGGTTCACGTACGCCGACCTCGCCAGGACGGCGGGGTTCAGGAAGCGCGCCGGCCCGATCAGCCGTGAGGCGAAGCGGTGCATGTGGCGGGCCAGGTCGGCGTCCCGCGCGGCCGCCGCGAACACCAGCCGCTCGGCGGGGTTGAACGGGCGGGCCTTGGCGAAGTCCGCGGCCATCAACTGGTGGGCCGTCAAGCGGCGGTGGCGGCGCGCGTACACCGCGAGCGCCCGGTCGAGGCCGCCGCGGCCGGCCGCGGCGGGGGCGACCGCCTCGGCCAGCCACTGCGCGGACTGCAGGGCCCAGCCGCACCCCACGCCCCACAGCGGGTCACCGGTCAGCGCGGCGTCGCCGATCAGCGCGAGGCCCGGCGCGGTGGGCCTGCGGCTGTGCAGCGGGTAGTCCACGGTGCCGATGATCTTCGAGACGCGCTCGGCGGAGTCGATCGGCGGCGCCTCGGGCAGGCCGCGGACGAACTCCAGGAAACTGCCCTCCCGGTCCTCCCGGAAGGCGGGCAGCTTCTTCTTGTCGGGGAGCACCGCCAGCACCGTCACCCCGTCGTCGTTGGGGAACGCGTACGCCATGTCCGGTTCCAGGAACCAGGTCTGGCCGATCCCGCCCTGCAGCGGCAGGTTGCGGAAGTGCGCCAGGTAGCCGAACCGGGTGTTCTCGAACTGCCGCGTCGCCACCTTCGCGTACTTCGCCACGGCCGAGTCCTTGCCGTCGGCGCCGACCACCAGCCGGGCCCGGAACTCCCGCTCCCCGCCGTTCGGCGAGGAGGCCGTCACCCCGACGATCCGCCCGCCCGTCCACACCACCCCGGTCACCTGGTGGCCGAGCAGCAGGTCGACGCCGGGGGTCTCCGCCGCAAGGGACCTGATCAGCGGGTCGAGGGTGCTGCGCCGGACGTTGTACGCGTACGGCAGCGGAGGCCCGCCGGGTGCCGGCTTCGGCTCGATCCACCCCCAACGCGTCCACCAGCGGGCGTCGTTGTGCACCGCCCCGGCCTCCTCCAGCGCGGGTACCAGGCCCAGTTCGTCCAGCACCGGGTAGGCGTTGGCGGTGATCGAGTGGGTGCACAGCACCTTGTACGCCGAGGGGTCCGAGCGGCGTTCCAGCAGGGCGACGCGGACACCGCGCCGGGCGAGCAGGATCGCCGCGGCGCAGCCGGCCAGGCTCGCTCCGCCGATCACGACGTCGTACTCGGGTGGCGCGTCCTGAGGCATGGTCATGTGCTGGTGCTCCCTTCGGAGGGTGGAGCCTTGAGGAGCAACTGCTCCCAGGAACATGAGGCATTGTCAAGTATGCCTACCGGCCGGTAGGCCCCGGCCGGGGCGCTGACTGGTCCTGGCGGTCCCAGGAACAGGTGAGCCCTGGCTGCCCCTCGGCGCGCGGCGGAGAGTTGTCCCCGTCAGCCAGTACCGACCGCTCCCTGGAGAAGACCGTGAGCAACACCGCCCGCACCGCAGCCCGTACCGCCGTCGTCACCGGCGCCGCCAGCGGCATCGGCACCGCGACCGCCCGCGCCCTGGCCGCCGACGGTGCGCGCGTCGCCCTGCTCGCCCGCCGCACCGACCGGCTCGACACCCTCGCGGCGGAGATCACCGCCGCCGGCGGCCAGGCGATCGCGGTCACCGCCGACGTCACCGACCAGGCCTCCGTCGACGCCGCCGTGAAGGCCGTCCACGACGCCTTCGGCCGGGTCGACCTGGTCGTCAACAACGCCGGCGTGATGTTCCCCAACCCCGTCGCCGCCGGCCGGGTCGACGAGTGGACCCGCATGATCGACACCAATCTGACCGGTGTCCTGCGCGTCCTCGACGCGTTCACCGCCGACCTCACCGCGGCCGCCGCCGACGGGCAGCCCGCCGACCTGGTCAACGTCTCCTCGATCGCCTCCCACATCGCCTTCCCCGACTACGCCGTGTACGGCGCCACCAAGGCCGCGGTCACCCAGCTCTCCGCCGCCCTGCGCACCGAACTCGGCCCGCGCGACGTCCGGGTGAGCAACATCGAGCCCGGCCTGACCGACACCGAACTCCCCCACGCCATCGACAACCCCGAGCTGCGCGGCCAGCTGGACGGCATGTTCCAGCAGATCCCCTCCCTCACCGCCGAGGACATCGCCGAGCTGATCGCCTTCACCGTCAGCCGCCCCAAGCACGTCAACCTGCGCCACACCGTGATCCTCCCGACCCGCCAGGCCTGACACCTCCCGCGGCCGTGCCGAGCCTGGTCCTGACAGGACCAGGCTCGCCGCCGACGGATCGGGCACAATCGGCCCATGAGCCCAACGATCGACCTCGGCGCCTTCCTCCGCTCCCGCCGCTCCCGGCTGCAGCCCGCGGACGTCGCCCTGCCCGACTTCGGCGGCCACCGCCGCGTCGCCGGGCTGCGCCGCGAAGAGATCGCCCAACTCGCGGGCGTCAGCGTCGACTACTACACCCGGATGGAACAGGGCCGCGTCGCCAACCCCTCCGAGCTCGTCCTGGACTCGCTCGCCCGCGCCCTGCGGCTCAGCGAGGACGAGACCCGCCACCTCCGCCGGCTCGCCCAGCCCCGCCCGGCCACCCGGCGCACCTCGCGCACCGCCCGCACCGAGCAGCAGCACGTCCGGCCCATGCTCCGCCGCCTGCTCGACGAACTCCGCGACGTACCCGCCATGGTGATGGGCCGCCGGATGGACGTCCTCGCCTGGAACGCCGCCGCCAGCGCCCTCCTCGGCGACTTCGCCACCCGCCGCGCCGCCGAACGCAACATCCCCCGGATCACCTTCCTCGACCCCGCCGCCCGCGAGCTCTACGCCGACTGGACGGCCTGCGCCCGGGAGAACGTCGCCTACCTCCAGCTGGAGGCCGGCCGCCACCCCGACGACCCGCAGCTGGCCGGCCTGATCGGCGAACTCTCCATGAAGAGCCAGGACTTCCGCCGCTGGTGGGCCGAACAGCCGGTCCAGGACAAGACCTCCGGCGTCAAGCGCTTCCACCACCCCGTCGTCGGCGACCTCGACCTCACCTACGAGACCCTGCGCTCCACCGAGGACCCCGAGCAGGCCCTCATCACCTACACCGCCGAACCCCGCACCCCCTCCCACGACGCCCTCCACATGCTCCTCGCCTGGGCCGCCCCCACCAGTCCCGTCCCCTCCCGCCCCGCCCCCTGACCCGGGCCGGGTCTGCGCGAGGGCGGGGAAACCATCCGTACCCGACGCGCGTCCCCTGCTGTATGCAGGCAGCAAGATCGACTCAGCTCCGCCGAGCCACCCACGGGCTCGGCCAGTTCGTCCGCTTCGGCCTCCGCCAGGCGGCGAGCTGCGCGTTCGCCGTGGCACTGCTCGCCGGGGTGGGCGCGTCCAAGCTGCTGCCCGAACTCCCGGTGGCGCGCTACGACCTGCTGTTCGGGTACGGGGTGCTGCTCAGCGCGGCCTGCTGGCTGGTCGGCTGGGAGCGGCCCCGGGACCTGCTGGTGATCGGTGGCTGCCACCTGCTCGGCCTGGTCTTCGAGTGCGTCAAGGTGGCCCAGGGCTCCTGGTCCTATCCCGAGCCCGCCGTACTGAAGTTCGGCGGCGTACCGCTCTACGGCGGGTTCATGTACGCGGCGGTCGGCAGCTACATCTGCGCCGTGTGGCGGCTGCTCAGACTGGAGCTGACCGGGTACCGGCCGCTGGCGACCGCGGCGGTGGCGGGCGCACTGTACGTCAACTTCCTCAGCCACCACTGGCTGCCGGACATGCGCTGGCCGCTGGCGGCCCTGCTGCTCGCGGTCACCGCCGGGGCCAGGGTCAACTACACCGTCCGCGACCGCGGTTACTGGATGCCGATGCCGCTGAGCTTCGTGCTGGTCGGCTTCTTCCTCTGGCTGGCGGAGAACATCGCCACGTACCTCGGGGCGTGGCGCTACCCGTACCAGGAGGACGGCTGGGAGCCGGTCTCGCTGCAGAAGTTCGGCGCGTGGGCGCTGCTGTGCAGTGTGCTGAGCGTGCTCGGCGCGGCCGTTCACCATGAACGGCGTGTGCGCCCGACCCGGCCGCGTCGTCGGCCCCGGGTCCGTCAGTCGGCGGTCGGGCGCGGACGGTAGGGCACGTAGTCGACACGTCGCCCCCAGCGCGTCCAACCGGGCAGGGGCAGGAGGCTCGCGGGGGATTCATGGCTGGTCTCCACCTCGCTGCTGCCGTCGCCCAGGGTCACCGTCACTTCGCACCGGCCCGAGGCGAAGACGGCCGTGGCATCGCCTCGCAGGAGGGCGGCGACGATCTCCTCCACGAACACCATGTCCTCTTCGGACCCGCCCAGTTCCCATCTCACGTGACCGGCGTCGACCCCGAGGACGATGTCGGCGGGGTCTCCCGCGGCCAGCCACCAGAAGCCGAGCGGACCTTCGTGCCCGGGACGGACGAAGACGGACCAGAACCATCCGTCGTCCTTCTCCTCGATCTCGGCGACGCCGTCGAGGTCCCGTCTCAGTCGCTCGACCAGGGCCTCCAGCCTGCGGCGTACCGGATCGATGTCCGTCTCATCGTGCTGCACGGTCCCGGACTCCCTGGTTGTTCCCTCGGATGTTCCCTGCCACGGTGCAGGCGGCGCGGACGAAGGCGGCGACGGCCGCTGAGCGCGCGTCCTGGGGCCACGCCACGGCCAGGGTGGCGTCCGGGAGGTCGCCGACCGGGCGGTAGGCGACGCCGGGCCGCGGGTAGCGGCGGGCGACCGAGGCCGGTGCGAAGAACACGACGCTGCCCGTCTCGACGAGGCTGAAGATCTCCGACAGGTTCGACGCGGGCCGCACCGCCTCGGGGCGGCGGGCGTGCTCGCCGGAGCGGCCGCGGTCGGCCGGGGCGCCGTCGGGGAGCGTGCGGCCGGCCAGGTCGTCCAGGCGCAGCTCGGTCCGGGCGGCGAGCGGATCGGCGGCGGCAAGGGCGACCAGGACCGGCTCGGTGAGCAGCGGCTCGCTGTCCAGGCCGCGGCCGTCGAAGGGGCACAGGACGAGTGCCACGTCGGCGAGTCCGTCGCGCAGGGTCTGGGCCTGCTCGCCGAACCCGCCGAGGACCAGCTCGGGCGGCAGGGACGCCTCGTCCGCTCCGTAGGCATCCAGGATCTGCGGCAGCAGCCCGCCGTCGACATCCGCCTTGAGCGCGACCCGCAGCCGCGGCGCCGCACTGCCCGCCTCCCGGGCCCGGTGGGCGGCGGCGCTCACCGCCTCCAGTGCCGTCCGGGCGTCGCGCAGCAGGACCTCCCCGGCCGCGGTGAGCCGCACCTGCCGGGTGGTCCGCTCGAACAGGGCCACCCCAAGCTGCCGCTCGACGTCCCTGATCGTGCGCGACAGCGGGGGCTGCGCCATGCCCAGTCGCGCGGCGGCGCGTCCGAAGTGCAGTTCCTCCGCGACCGCGACGAAGTAGCGCAGGTGCCGCACCTCCAGGTCATTCATATCCCCAGGGTATCAATGGCGACCGAGACGGTCCTTCACCTGCGGCGTTGTGCCCGTTTGACTCGAAGGCGAGCGGCGACGCCCCGCCGGGCCTCCGCAATCGACACCGCGCATCCATGGAGGACTTCATGATCGTCATCACCACGCCCACCGGCGACATCGGCGCCCAGCTCGTCGACCGGCTCCTGGACAGCGGCGAGTCACTCCGGGTGATCGTCCGCGACCCCGCCCGGCTGCCCGCACACGTACGCGCCCGCGCCGAGGTCGTGCCGGGCTCCCACGGCGACCCCGACACGATCGCGAAGGCACTCGCAGGCGCCGACCGGCTGTTCTGGCTCGTCCCCCCGGCCGGATTCCACGACGCCGTCGACGCCCGGCGCCACTACCTGGACTTCACCCGGCCCGCCTGCCGCGAAGCCGCGAGCCGGGGTGTGCGGATCGTGGGCGTGACCTCGCTGGGCCACGGCTACCCGGGCAGGGCCGGACTCCTCTCCGCCGCGCTGGCCATGGACGAACTGATCGGGGCGAGCGGTGCTCCCTACCGGGCCCTGGCCCTCCCGTTCTTCATGGAGAACCTGCTCCACCAGGCCGCCGCGATCACCGAACAGGGCACCTTCTCCCTGGCGAACACCGCGGACCGGCCGCTGCCGACCGTCGCCACCCGCGACGTCGCCGCCGCCGCGGCCGCGCTCCTCCTCGACACCGGTTGGAGCGGCCGGGCCCGCGTCCCCCTCACCGGCCCCGACGACCTCACCCCCGACGCCATGGCCGAGGTCATCTCCGACACCCTGGGCCGCACCGTCCGCTACCGACAGCTCCCGCTCTCGGACCTCCGTGCCACGATGCTGGGACGCGGCGCCGGCCCGGCCCTGGCCCAGGACATGGCCGACATGGTCGAGGCGCAGAACAACGGCATCTACGACGCCGAACCTCGCGACCCGGGCACCGCCGGCACCACCGGCTTCCGCCGGTGGTGCGAGCAGAACCTCGCGCCGGCTCCCCGGTCCTGACGCCGCCTGCGGTCACCAGGGGACGACGCCGTCGTCCTCGAAGAAGGAACCGGTCGGTCCGCCGTCGGGGAGGGTGGCGAGCCGGATCGGGGTGGCAGCGCCCTGTGCGGCGGTGCGGGATCCGAAGAAGCCGGTGAAGTCGGTCGCGACCAGGCCCGGGCAGGCCGCGTTGATGAGGATCCCGGTGCCGGCGAACTGTCGGGCGTACTGCAGGGTCAGGGCGTTGAGGAAGGACTTCGACGGTGCGTAGGCCGCCATGACGGGGCCGACCTCGACGTCCGGGTCGGCCTGCCGGGCCAGGGAACCGACGCTGCTGGAGACGTTGACGATGCGCGGCGAGGCGGAGCGCCGCAGCAGCGGCAGCATCGCGTTGGTCACCCGGACGACGCCCAGGACGTTGGTGTCCACGACGGTGCGGACCACGTCCAGGTCGAGCGCCGTCGGCTCCTGCAGCCATCCCGGGCCCATCTCGCCGGGGATGCCGGCGTTGTTGACCAGGGCGTCCAGGCGTCCGGCCAGTCGTTCGACCAGTTCCGCGGCGGCGGTGACGCTGTCGTCGTCGGTCACGTCCAGGGGGACGCCGAAGGCGTCCACACCGTCGGCGCGCAGCTTTTCGACGGCGGCTTCGCGTCGGGTCGCGTCGCGGGATCCCACACCGACGCGGTAGCCGAGGCGGCCCAGTCCGGCCGCGATCTCGTAGCCGATGCCCTTGTTCGCGCCGGTCACCAGCGCGGTGTTCGTTTCGTTCATGACGATGATGCTGGCCGGTGGGCGGGTGGTGCGGCCAACACCGGTTCGGTGCGCTGTCATACCCGGCGGGTATCACGGCGTATGCTGCGTGCCGTGGACACCCTGGAGACCCGCGAGTTGAGGTACTTCGTCGCCGTGGCCGAGGAGTTGCACTTCGGGCGCGCCGCCGAGCGTCTCGGCATGGCCCAGCCACCGCTCTCGCGGGCGATCCAGCAGCTCGAACGGCGCCTGGGAGTCTGCCTGTTGGAGCGCAACCGCCGCGGTGTCCGGCTGACCGGCGCCGGCGAGGTGCTGCTGCAGGAGGGACGGGCGGCCCTCGACGCGGCCGCCGCCGCCGTCCGCCGCACCCGGCGCACCGGTGGTGCCGACGGTCCCGGCGGCCCCCGCGACCGGCTGGTGCTCGCGGTGAAGGCCGCCGCGTCCCACGAGCTGCTGCGCAAGCTGCTCGACGCCTACGCGGCCGAACCCGGCAGCGCCGAGGTCGAGGTGCTGCTGTGCGGCATGTGCGAGCAGGAGGAGCTGCTGCGCGACGGACGCGCCGATGTCGCGCTGATGCACACGCCGTGGAACTCCCTCGCCGGATTCGACAGCGAGGCGCTCACGACCGAGGGACAGGTCGCCCTCCTGCCGGCCGGGCACCCGCTGGCCGCCCGCAAGACCCTGTCCCTGGCCGACATCAGGGACGTCCCCGATCTGCCGCTCGCCCGCTGGCCCACCCACGGCACCTACGCGCCCGGCCCGGGCCCCGAGATCCACAACCAGACGCAACTGGCCCAGCTGATCGCCCTCGGACGCACGGTGGCCGTCGTCCCCGACTCCGCCCGGTCCTGGCTGTGGGCCGAGCACGCGGCCGTCCCCCTGACCGACGCGCCCCCCGTCGTGACCCACATCGCCTGGCCCGCCCACAGCCGTTCCCTCGCCCTGGCCGCCCTGGTCCGCACGGCCACCCGGCTCTGACCGGCCCCCTGCCGTCAGGCGTTTCAGGTCGCAGACCGGCCGATCCCGTCGTTCGGGGCCGCCCGGGCCGTGACCTCCTCGATCGCGCGCAGGATCGCGTCGGGCGCGCGCAGCGGCGGGAGGTGGTCGACCCCGGGCAGCCGGACGAGTCGGCAGCCGAGCCGGGCGGCCGTCTGCTCGGCGCAGTCGACGGCCGGCGGGAGGTCGAGGTCGCCGACCAGCACCACGGCGGGCAGGGCGGACAGTGTGGTGAGCCGGTCGAAGACCGGCGGGTCGGGCCGCTGGTGGATGTCCTCGCCGGGCCAGGCCCGGGCGGCGGAGCGCAGTTGGGCGGTCGCCGCCGCGTCCGCGCCGGCGGCCGCCCATTCACGCAGGCCGTAGGCGGTCAGCCCGTCCAGGTCGTCGGCGGCCACCAGCCGCTCGTACTCGGCGTCCGACTCCGGGTCGTCCGGCCAGGGGAAGCCGGGTACGCCGGGGCAGACCAGCACCAGCGACTCCACCCGCTCGGGCTGCTGGAGTGCGAACCCGAGCGCCGTCCCGCCGCCCATGCTGCATCCGACCAGGTGGACCCGGGCCGGCCCGAAGTGGTCGAGGACCGCGCGGAAGTCGTCCAGCACGGAGTACGCGGCGTCGGGCGCGGGCGATCGGCCGTAGCCGCGCACGTCGTAGCGGATCACCCGGTACCGCGCGCCCAGTTCGGGCAGCAGCCCGTCCCAGATCCGCGAATCACCCACCCCGGGGTGCAGCAGCACCAGGGGCGGCCCGTCGCCCCCGCTGTCCGCCGCCCACACGTCCCCGTCACCCACCCTGATCAACCCGTCCCATGCCATGGCGGTCATTGTGCGGCCACGATCCGTACCTCGCACCGGAATTAGCGGCAGTCGACACCCCGCCCGCCGGGCGGGCCGCTCGGCGGGGCGACCGGGCGTGCGAGGCTGGTGCGGTGAACGACGATCTCTCCGCCCTGATGCGGCGCGCGGCCGGCCACCAGCGCCGGTTCGACGAGCGCTTCGCGGCGTACTTCGACTCGCTGGTCGGCCGACAGGGCGGCCTGGACCTCCCGCCGTACGGCGCGTTCCCTGCGCGGGCGCTCGACCTGGTGCGGGAGTTGGCGCTGCGCGGTGGGAAGCGGCTGCGGGTGGTGGTGCTGCACGAGGCGGCGGCGCTGGTGACCGGCGAGGAGGTGGCCGGGCTGGACGAGGCGGCGATCGGCATCGAGTTGCTGCACGCGCACGGCCTGATCCACGACGACATCATCGACAACTCGCCGGTGCGCCGGGGCGGCCCTTCGACGTACTACGCCTACCGTCACGAGTTCCCGGACCGTCCGGACACCGCGCTGGCGCTCGCCGTCCTGGCGGGCGACCTGGCCGCGTTCCTGTCGATGCGGGTCCTGCTGGCCGGTGGCCTGCCGCCGGCGCTCGCGGTGGCCCTGGCGGCGGTGCACGCGGACGTGGGGGCGAGCACGGTCGCCGGGCAGATGCTGGACCTGGAGCGGGACTTCCGTCCGGACCCCGACCTCCCGCTGCTGCACGCGGTCACCGAGTACAAGTCCAGCCGGTACTCGGTGCTGGCGCCGCTGCGGATGGGCCTGCTCGCCGCCGGCGCCGACCCCACACCGCACGACGGCGGGTTGAGCGCGTACGCCACGGCGCTGGGCATCGCCAATCAGATCCACGACGACTGGCTCGACCTGTTCGGCGATCCGGGGTCCATCGGCAAGTCGGCCGGGTCCGACATCCGTTCCGGGCGGCACAGTTACGCGGTCCGCGCGCTGCTGGCCGCCGTCGACGCGGGCGAGCGCAAGGTGCTGGACTCGGCCCTCGGCGACCCGGGATGCGACGACGACACCCTCGACCGCGTCCGCGACATCGCGCGGACGCACGGCGTCGACGCGGCGCTGCGCGCCGAGGCCGACCGCTACGCGCGCGAGGCGGCGGCCGTCGCCGGCGGCTGGCGGGGGCACTGGCGCGCCGAGGCCGTGACGTTCTTCGAGCACCTCCCGACCTGGACCGTCGCACGCGACCGGTAGCACCGACCTTCGGAGCACCGAGCTCCAGAACACCGATCTCCGGGGGGGGGGGGGGGGGGGGGGGGGGGGGGGGGGGGGGGGGGGGGGGGGGGGGGGGGGGGGGGGGGGGGGGGGGGGGGGGGGGGGGGGGGGGG
>NZ_JBICYJ010000060.1:0-49166 GCF_043200835.1 Kitasatospora sp. NPDC048365 | reverse complement strand
AAACCCCCGACGAGAGCATCACCACAGCCCTGACCGCCTAGCCTGAAACCGGATCACCGAGTGGCCGTCGATACACCACTCCAGCGGACGTGACCCGGCCGTGTGAGAGCTGCCCCTACCGGCGGGACGTGCCGTCGGGGATCTGGGACCCCGAGGAGTATGCGAAGCTCCGCCGGTACGACGCTCCGACAGCCGAGCAGCCCACGGCGATGTTCCAGTGCCACCAGGCCGATGCCGGCAGCGGCGCGGCGCGGGTCTGCGGCGGTTGGGCTGGCTGCCACGGCTATGCGCTGCTGGCGCCGAGGGTCGCCCTGCTCGATGGCCGCATCGACGATGCGACTTACCGGGCCGTTGTGGAGTACACCTCCCCGGTCGCCCTGTTCGGCTCCGGCGGCGAGGCCGCGGACCACGGGGAGCGGGAGATCGAAGACCCCGGCCGCGGCGCCGAGCGCCTGATCGAGAAGATCACCCACAACCGCGGGGATCTGCGCTCCGGCGGCCAGCCCCATATGGAGACCAGCAGGGCGCGCTGAGGAAGAGCCGGAGCGTGCCCGATGGGTCCGGTTGAGCAGTGGGGCCCAGTCTCGGGGTGAGCCCGCGGAAGGGGACCGCTCATCCGCCTCCCCTCCGCGGCCCCGCACGGGCGAGGGAGCACAGGAGTAGACCGCTGGGGAGCGGATACCAGTCGGCGAGCACGCCTGCTGTGCTCACGTCGGCGAGGGCGTCCTCGAAGGCCTTCTCGTCGAGTCCGCACGAGCGGGCGGTGCCTTCCGGGTCCAGGAGGAACGCCTCGCCGTGCCGATCCTCCGCGGCCGAGACCGCCAGGGCGGCCAGCCGGGTGGGGGCCGGTAGCACGATGGTCCGGCGGTCGGCGAGGAGCTGCAGGGCCCATTGGCCGGCTCGCTTACGGCCGGGCGTGCCGGCGAGCTCGGGGACGAACGCGGCCGGGCCGCCGCAGGGCCTGCCGAGGTAGTGCAGCCACCGAGCCTCCTGCAGCTCGGCCAGCGCTCCGGCGGGCGCGCGCAGACGAAGTGTCCTGGTGATCCCGAGGGGCAGGGGAGCGAGGCCGGTGGGCCGTACGCGTAGCGCGCACACCACGGCGAGCAGCCGCGCCTCGCCGCTCACCCCTGGTGGCAGGGAGGCTGCGGTGTAGGCGAGTGCGGCCCGAGCTGCAGCCTGCTGTTCGGCGACGGAGCGGGCCTCACCGCCGCGCGGCCGCCTGCGCACCGGCTCAGGTGTCGCCACGGTCACCGGGCCGCGCATGGGCACGCGCGCGGCATGCGGGATGGCGCCGGCGCACGTCTCGCACGCGTCTGCCAGGTGCCAGGACCGGCCGCCTGGGCTTCGGAACAGCACGAGGACGATCTGCCCCGTGCAGGAGCGGCTCCCCACATGCCACGCGCAGCCGGCGGTGCGGCAGTTGCAGCTGCGCAGATGGGCGGCGAGCCGCTCGCGCTGCGCGTGCTGTCCGAGGTGGGTGACGGCGGCGTCGCGCACGGCCTCCGGCGTCGGCAGCCGGTCGGTGCGGTACCCGCACCCCGCCGAGGCGCACTGCAGGACGCGCCGGCGAGCGTCGACTACCACCGACCACGCACCGCCCGGTCCCGGTGTGTCGCTGCCCCGCATCGTCCATGCCGCCCTTCCCCTCTGTGATGCCTTCACCCGCTCGCGCGGCCGGTTGTTGGCCCGGGGCGGAGCGGCGGACACCCTAGTGCAGACCTCTGCACTCCCGCCGGTTGGCGAAAGCGGGAGAAAATAGGGCAGAGGTCTGCACTGACAGGGCAGGGGTCTGCACCGTGCGATAGCACAGTGATCATCCCGCCGCCCGACCCCAACCTCCCCGCGCTGCGCCTGGAATTCGCGCGCTTGCGGGCCGACCGCGGCTGGACCTACGACGAACTCGCAGAGCGCAGCGGCCTTTCCCGCCGCACTCTCATCGAGATCGAGCAGGGCCGCACCATCGGCACCCTCGCCACCTGGCACGCCCTCGCCCACGCCTTCGACATCCCCCTCGGCGATCTCGCCGGGAAACTCTGCGACGACCACACCCCGCCCGGAACCTGACCACCCGACACACCCCGGCAGGCGACCGGCACCACTCGAACGAGCACCACCACTCGAACACCCACACCCCCACGGACCGGATCAGCGACCCTCCACCGCCGAACAGGCGACACCGCCGGACCCGCGCCCCGCCAACCACCGCCCAGGGTGTGACCTTCGCGCGCATGACCTCATGCAATCCACCCGCCTTCCACTGGGACGGCACCCGCAAAGGCCCCAAGCCAACCAGGGCCCTGCGCATCGCCCCCGACAGCCCCAGCCGCCTGCTCCGCGCGGCCAAAGCCGGCATCTGCCGATACTGCGGCAACCCCGTCGAATGGTCCTACCGCGCCGACGACACCCCCATCCCACTGCATCCCGCTGAGCTCCCCGCCCCCGCGGTCCCGCCCCGCCAGCGCTGGCACCTCGCCTCCGGCATCGCCCACCCCACCGCCGGCGGATCCCCCTGGTGCCGCATCGCCCACCCCGCGATCTGCCCCGCCACCAGCCCAGCCGACACCGAGAGCAGCCCTGAGCTCACCCGGCTGCGCCGCGCCCTGGCCCTGCGCACCCGGCGCCTCATCGACCGCGGCTTCACACTCCAGCCACCTACCCCGGCGGCACCGCCGACCACCGACGAGACCACGCTCACCGCGACGACGCCGCAGCTCCCCGTCGTCCACATGCTCCACTCCCACTACCTCGCCCCCGCACCCCTGGCCGCCATCCGCTGCGTCGCCCAGACCCTGCGCCGCACCCGCTGCCCCAACCCCGTCGCCGACGACATCGACCTCGGCCGTTGGACCCTCATGCCCGTCGACACCGCCGCCACCGACACGCCCCGCCACCTCACCTCCCACCTCACCCCGCCCGAGATGGCCGTCTTCCAACTCACCCACCTGCCCTACGTGACCCAAGCGCGCTGGCGCGGCCAGCGCTGTCTCGCCCACGCTTCCAGCCGCGCCGCTGACATCGCCCTCACCCAGTGGGAGCCCTTCAACCCCTTCCTCCACCGCCAGCACATCCGCACCGAACTCCCCACCCAGCCCGCCGGCGGCAGCGCATGACCACCACACCCCGGACCCCGAACACGCCGCCGCAGCCCGCCGCCGCCCGGCACCCCTGCCAGGCGCCCCCTGGTGGAGGCCAGGACCGGGCTGACACAGTGAGCACCGTGCACGAAACAGACACCGAGGCAACCGACCTGACGGTCCCACAGCTCCTCCGTGACAGGTGGGGGAGTGACCTGCCGGCCGAAGGGCTGCAGCAGCGGCTCACCGAACCGGGCTGGACCTACCAGGAACAGGTGCCCCGCCTGTGCCCCACATGCGCCGGAGTACTGCACTCGCTACGCCGCCCGTACGAGGCTGGCGGCCGCCAGTACCGGTACGTCGCCGTGGTCTGCCCCGCCTGCCCGGCCGCATTCACGCTCGCCGACCTCGGCACGAAGACCTACGACAAACTCCTGCGCCCCACCACCCCGGCCACGTCCGCAGCGGCGGCGCCCGCCAGCCTCGCGTCCCGGCGGGCGAAGGCAGCTCCCGCGATGACGGTCCGCGCCGCGGCACGGCTGGTGGCCGGGCTCGAGACCGGCCCCTGCCCGGACGGGCCCGGAGTGACCGTCACCGCGATCCGCCTGCCCCACCCCTCCCGCGAACCCGCCCCCGCAGCCCCACCCGCACCGGCGGGACCGGCGGGACCGGCATGGCCGGAGGACCTGCCGCTGCCCACCGAGAAGGAGACCCGGGCCCTGTGGTGGAGCAAGATCACCAACCCTGCCTGGAACGTGCCCGAGCCCGCGCTGCGCGCCGCCACCGACGTGCGGGTCATCGTCCCGGCGGGGGAGCGGTTCGACGCCCTGCGCGACGCTCTCACCGGTCTCGGCGCCCGCGTGCGCGTCGCCGCGCACTGGGTGGAGGACGAGTTTGTTACCACGGTGTCCGACCTCGGTGCGCCCGTCGAGTTGGCCGCCTGGCCCGGCGGCGCGGCCACGCCGGCCGCAGGGCCCGCCGCGTACGCGGCTCGGGACGCGTTCGCCGCCCAGTGGGACGCCCTGGACGAACTCCCCGCCGGCGACATCGAGGCGTTCGTACCCGTCGAGGAGCTCGTCCCCGAGGCGTGGAAGGCGCTGCTGCCGCACCCGGCGTTCAACCCGGTCCAGGCCGCGACCGTCCCCGCCGTCACCGACGGCGACGAGCACGTGGTGGTCGTCGCCCCGACCGGCGCCGGCAAGACCGCGATCGGCATGGTCGCCGCCCTCACCGCCCACAGCAAAGGCCGCAAGGCAGCCTGGCTCGTCCCGCAGCGCTCTCTGACCGACGAACTCGACCGTGATCTCGCTGCCTGGCGCCGCGCCGGGCTGCGGGTGGTGCGCCTGACCGGTGAGGCTGCGGTCGATACCGATCTCATCCGGGATGCGGACCTGTGGGTCGCGACCACGGAGAAGTTCGAGGCGATCTGCCGCGCCGGCTCCCTGCGCGCCGCGCTCGCCGAGGTCGGCTGCCTGGTCGTCGACGAGATCCACCTGCTCGGCGACCCCGTCCGCGGCCCGGTCCTGGAAGCACTCCTCGCCCGGGTCCGCGAGGACACCACCCGGGTGCGCATCGTCGGCCTGTCCGCGACAGTCGCCAACGCCGACCAGCTCGCCGAATGGCTCGGCGCCCGCCTCATCCGCTCACCCTGGCGACCCACCCGCCTGACCTGGCAACTACCCGCCATGCCGCCGGAAGCCGACGCAACCGACTGGGCGAGTCGCAACAACGCCCGCACCCGCCGCACCGTCGACCTTGCCCGCCACCACACCCAAGACGGCGGCAGCGTCCTGGTGTTCTGCGGCAGCAAACGCTCCGTGCGCACCACCGCCCTCGCCCTGGCCCACGACCGCGGCATCGACACCACCGGCGCCGACGCGGACGACAGCGACCTCGTCGAGCGGCTATGCACCAAGGCCGGCGTGCGCCTGCACTACCGGGACTGGCCCCACAAACGCGACGCCGAACAGGCCTTCCGCACCCGCCAGGCCGACATCCTCGTCGCCACCTCCACCGTCGCTGCCGGCGTCAACCTCCCCGCCCGCGCCGTCATCGTCCGCGACACCCAGATCGGCATGAGCCGCATCGAAGTGTCCATGGTCCAGCAGATGTTCGGCCGCGCCGGACGCATCGGCACCGGCGAACGCGAAGGCCACGCCTACCTGCTCACCGCCCCCAGCGAACGCCACCACTGGCAGGCACGCCTCGCCGCCGGATACACCGTCACCTCCCGCATCCGCGACCGCCTCCCAGACCACCTCCTCGCCGAAGCCGTCCAGAACCGCATCGCCACCACCACCCAGGCCGAACACTGGTGGAAGAGCACCTTCGCCTTCCACCAGGGCCACCACCCCTTCGACCCCCTCCACGACGCCACCGACTTCCTCACCGACACCGCCTACCTCACCCGCACACCCGACCCCGACGGCGGCGACGACCGCATCGAAGCCACCGAACTCGGCCGCCTCACCAGCCGCTTCATGGTCGACGCCGACCTCGCCTCCACCCTCGCCGACGCCACCGCCCACCTCCCCGTCCCCGACAACCCGGACACCGCCGAAGACGCCCTCATCACCACCCTCGCCACCCGCCTGCCCGCACTCGAACAGGCCCCCTTCACCGACCGGGCAAAGGCCGAGCTCTACAACGTCCTGCGCATCCTCGGCCAACCCGACAACACCGAGACCGACGCGGACCAGGACGAGGAAGAGGACGACTGGCAGCCGGTCGCCGGCGACCTCGCCCGCGCCGTCCTGCTCCTCGTCGCCCGCGCACCCCGCGCCTTCCGCGGCCGGCCCGCCTACATCCGCGGCATCCCCGCCGACTCCATGGCCCCCGTCCTCGACGACGCCCAGCGCTACCTCGCCTGGCTCGGAGCCCAAGGCCCCCTCGCCACCGTCCACCCCTGGATCGCCATCACCGCCGCGGACCTTGCCCAGCGCATCCGCTGGCGCACCCTCGGCGTGGGTCGAGGCGCTGGTCGGCTGCTGTGGATGTGCGAACAAATGGCCACCCCCGCCCACACCCACACGCTCGTCCCCACCATGTGGCAGGCCGCCCGCGCCCGCGGCATCGACGCACCCGACTGGCCCGGTACCACGGCGCCCAGCACATGCCGCCTCAGCCCGGTCGACTACCGGGCGCTCCTCGCCTTCCGGACCACCGGCACCGAGATCACCCTCCACACCGACTACGCGCAGATCCGGGCACCACGCGGAGCCGTTGTGATCACATGGAACGGGGCAACCACCACTCGGCACGCCATCGCCGAACCAGTTATTGAAGCCCCCTATCCGACTCCGCGACAGGACGACCCGTCAGCAGGACACGTCGGTGCCGCCGTCTTCACCCGAGGCGACCGCAGCGGAGCCGACTGGGTGGCCTCCTACAACACGGCGGACTGACCGCGCCGGTCTGCTGCCCAGCGTTCGGCGGGAGTCATAGCCGATACGCCCGCGCCCTGTCAATGGTCCACACCACCTTCTGAGCGGAAGACGACCGAGGGCGGCTGCCTGTACGTCAGAACTGTCTGATAGCGATCGAGTTGGGGCGATGAGAGAAGGCAGTCCACCGACACTGGTCCGCTGGGTTCCACCGTGGACACGGCCCAGAGCCAAACCATCTCTCCGGGCGGTAGCCACAGCGGCGGCCGGAGCCCACCGTCCGCGTCGCGACTGACGGGTTGGGGTGTCCCGGTGGTCTCTGCGGTGTCGGGGGTGAGGCCGAACCACAGATCGATCGGGAGGGGAACAGTCCCGGCCCGGGCGGTCACGGTGGACAACTCGACGTCGGCACGGGCGAGGAGACCGAGCTCGGCGACGATCTGCTCATCAGCCACCGGCCGCTTGAGCGACACCCCTTCGTCGGGGAGTTCATGTGGTGCGACGGACCCGGCGACCCTGGGGGGAGGTAGCGATCCGCGTCCGTCGAGTTCGAGCAGCCACAGGTTCCCGGTTGAGTCACGAGCGGCGAGCCAGCCGTCCCCGGCCGCCAGAGCGGTCACCGCGCCGTCCAGGACAACGGTGTGGAGCGGTCTCGGCACCCCCGGCTGCCAGAGCAGCAGCTGGCCGTCGGCACCCCCGGAGATCAGCCGACGGCCCACACTCGCGAGAGCGGTGACGGCACCCGTATGGGCGAGCAGTTGCTGGGCGGGCCAGGAGGGGCCGAGCGATAGGAGGCGGATGGTACCGTCGGCCCCTCCAGCGGCCACCCAGCGACTGTCGATCGTCGTCAGGGCCTTGACCGGGCCGGGGCCGGCGGTGAACACGCGGACCGTCCTGGTAGTCGAGGCGTGCAGCAGGTGGACGTTGCCGTCCGCGGTCCCGACCGCGACCAGACGGTCGACGGGGTCGAGCGAGGAGACGGGCGCGAGCGAGGTGACGCGGTCAGGGAGCTCCGTGTCGGCATTGGCACGAGCCGTGCCGCCCAGTCGCACCTGCCGCCCCTCCGACAACGCGAACATCCTGTGCGGCAGGCTGGCGAGAAGGGCCGCTCCCGTTAGCGGAGGTGTCTGTACAGGGAATCGGGGTACCGCCCAGCCGCCTGCATGCACCGGCCGGAGCTCCCAGGCATGCCCGTCGGTGTCCAGGGCGACGGCCAGCTGCCCGTCCGAGGCGACCGACATCGCCCTCAGCTGGGTCTGCAAGGGCTCCTTGTGGTCAACGGAACCGTCCTGAAGAACCGTCACCATCGACCGGCCCACAGTCAAGGAGGCGCGGTCATCCGTGATCGCTAGACCGCCCAGACCCTCGTGGGGTGTGCCCGGCACGGAGAGCAGGTCCCCGTACTCGACCGAGCCGTCCCCGCACAGCACTGCGTAAGCGTCGCCCCTCGCGCTGACCGACCGGATTCCGCCCGGGAAGCCGCGCACCACCTCCCAGGCCGGACCGCCGTGTGACGACCAGTGGCGAACCGTGCCGTCGGCGCCCCAGGAGAGGATCCCGCGTGAGGTCTCGAGGCATCCCGTCACGGCGTCTTCATGCCCAGTGAGGACCAGCGAATCGAGGCCGGTGGGGCTCCAGATCCGCAACGTAGCATCGGCGGAGGCCGAGACCACGCGGCCGTCCCTGAGCATGGCCAGGGCCAAGACAGGTCCTTGGTGGCCCGCCCGCCGGGCAGTTGGGGAGTTGGCCGAACGCCCTGCGTCCCACCACCGTACCCAGCCGTCATCGCCGCCTGTGACGAAGTCGGGCTCGGTGTGTAGCAGTTGCAGACAGCGGACGGCGCCCCGGCCGTCAGTGAACACCCTAGCCCGGCCGCGATCGGCGTCCCAGAGCCGGATGGTGCCGTCTTCGCTCGTGGTGATCAGCGTGAGCAGCGCCTTGCTCTGTGCAGCGGCGGTGACGCGGGCGCCGTGGCCAGTCAGCAGGCTGGTTCGGCGTGCCCCGGCAGGGGACAGATACTGCACGGTGCCGTCGGCGGCGGCCAGCACCGTGCCAGCCCGAGTAGCGGCCGCAAAGTCCACCATCACCCTGAGTGGCCCGAGAGTGGTGAGATTGGGTACCGAGGGAGGGTAGACGGACACGGACACGACCTCCCCGTCCGACCAGGCCACAATTCGGTCGTGACCGGCTACGGCTGCCTGGAGCGAGCTGCCGGGAATCCGCAGCAACGCGTCGTTGCCCGGGCAGCGGGCGGTGGTCGGGGTGACCAGAACCAGACTCGCGGCCCGGCCCAGCAGCCCGGCGGCGAGGTGCCGTTCTTCGGCGTACCGGAACGGGGTACGGGAGCCCCGCAGTTCGTGGTCGCCCAGGACGTGGGAGACCCGAAGTGGTGGACGTGCCAGGAGCTCGGTGAATAGCTCATCGAGCCGGTCCGCCCGGGGCACACGGGCGCGCAACCGGTCGTGCAGTTGGGCAGCGAAGGCAGCGGGCGGCACCTGCGCGGTGGCCAGAGCGTGAACGGCCTGGCGGAGGTGGGTGACGGACGGATCGCCGGTGCGGTCGGCCACCTCGGCGAGGTCAGCCACGAGTGCGGTTGGATCGTCGGCGTAACGCGCCCGTAGATACCTTAGCTTGAGGCAGAGGTCGATGGCAGTGGAGGGTCGATCGGCTGCCAGGGCGTGGTGGACGGCTGCCGTCAGCCTGGTCCGAGAGGTGAGTTCCACGGCGAGTGGGGCGGGGTGCCGAGGAACGAGGTCGGCCAGGATGGCATGGGCGAGTCGGAGGTCAGCGCCGTTGGCAGCCAGCTCCCGAATGCGTTCGCCGACCGTGGGGTCGGCGAGCCGGACCAAGTCGTCGAACGCCGACGGCTCGACCAGTCGGGTCTGCGTGCACACCTCCTTGAACCGTGCCCAGTCGTCCGATTCGGCCAGGGAATCCGCGCAGTCGGCCCAGGTGTTGCGGCCTTCGGCGGCCGTGAGCAGCAGCAGCCAAGGCGTCGGATCGACGCTGAAGTGCCTGGTGAGGAAATTGAGTTGGGGCTCCCAGCGGACGGTCAAGGAGGGCGGGATGTCGTCGAGTTCGACCGATCCGGCAGGTCGGCCGCGCAGCCAGGAGAGGAGGCGGCCGAGCCGGCCCGGCAGCGCGTCCACCAGGTCGAGGAGTTGGCGCCCCTCCCCGGGGAGCGGTACGGCGAAGGCCCGTGCCAGGTTGGCGCGTTCGTGCACGAGCATGGCCCGGCAGAGCTCGGTGTTGTCCGTCAGGGCGACGGGGCGGAGGCGGATACGGGTGGGCACCAGCCGACCCCGTAACGCGGCAAGACGGTCCGGGCTCTCGGCCCGCAGCCCAAGCAGGCAGCGAACCCCAGGGGGGAACCACGTGGGCACTGGGTCCATCGGTGGCCGGCTGAGCGGATCGAGATCGCCCGCCACGAGGCCATCGAGCATGATCACCAGCGGCCTGGCCTTGAATGCCCCTACCGCAGCCAATGCGCCCAGGCCTTCGGCGAGCCCGCGTCGGCCTGACTCCGGTTCCGCTCCGGCAACCTGTGTGAAGTCGGGATACTCCGCGCAGAGTTGATCCAAGAGCGATGCCTCGAGCGGGCCGGATTCGTCGCGCTCGGGCGACCCCGAGCCGAAGAAGTGCTCAATCACCGCGACACCCCGAGCGCGCAGCTCGTCGGTGGCGGCGACCAGCAGAACGGACTTGCCGCAGCCCGGCGGCCCCCACACCGCGACCCAGTCCGTGGCATCGGAGGGATCGGCAAGGAGTCGGCGCACTTCGGCCAGCTCCGCCGACCGGTCAAGGCAGGGCCGCAGCCCTGCCTTGACGGCCGCGTGCCACGGCTCGTCGAACCGGGCCTTCCGGTCGGTCGGGCGGAGCCGGTAGGCGAGCCCGGACAGGAAGACCAGCGTCACCGTGTCCGTGCCGGTCTCCACCCGCACGGGCTCACCGGGATTGACACCGACCCGGACACTTCTGGCCCGTTCGCCGTCCTGCCACCGTGCTTCGACCACCAGAGGGTCGGTCTGCGGGATGCCCTCCAGCGGGAGCGCGTCCGGGTCGGTGGCGCCGAGCACCACCGCACCGTTGAGGAGCCGGACGGGCAGGCTGGTGGTGGGCAGCCCCTCGAGTAGCCAAGGCAACCAGAGCTCGCCCTCCTCCGGCGTCAGGGTATCGCTGACCTGCCCGGCCCGACCGTCCAGCAGGGCCCCGGCGGCGGCCTGCGCGGCTCGGGACACCGGTGCCGCGGCGATGTCGGCGGGCAGCCGTGCGACGGCGCCCAGCAGCCACCGGGCCATGCCCTTCTGACCCGGCTGCCGAGCCAATTCGGCCAAGCCGGCCAGCACCAGATCCTCGATCAGCTGCAGGGCCCGCGGCGGCCGGGCGGCATCGAGGTAGTTCACTTGCTCCTCGAGTCTGACCGACCAGTGCGCCTCCAGGTGTGCGGCATGCACGAGTTGCCACGCCTCGCGCAGCAGCCGCGTGTGGTCGGGCGCGGCGAGCTCACGCCGCAGTGCACGGGCCACCGAGGCGTCCAGTGCGATCGCGGTGATGTCCCGGGCAGTCACCAGGTCGCTGAAGTACAGGTCGGCTTCGGTATCGGCGCCAGCGCCGGGGATCAGCAGGCGCAGGCCGCGCAGCAGCCCCGGCTCCACCCGTACAGCCAGTGAACAGGCCAGGGCAAGCCGGGCCGCGGCGGGGTTGGCCGCGCGCAGCCGGGCGATCCGGGTGGCCGGGGTCATCGCGGGCCCTGCAGCAGCTCGGCCGCCCGGCCGGCAGCGCGGCGGGCCCGGCCGACATCGGTGACGCGGTCCCAGCTGACGACGGCGAACCGCCGGGAGGTCCAGTCGGGACGTCGATCGGGCGGGTAGGGCACCAGGAGGACCAGCGGACAGCCAGCGGTGTGCACGGTCCGCGCGAAGGCGAGCCACTCCTGCGCCGAGGCCGGTGTCACCCCGATTGCCGCCGCACCGATCCCGAGGTCGGTGGCGACCAGCACGGCGCAGGGGTGCCGTGGCGGCTGGTACGCGGATTCGATCCGCCGGTCGGGCAGTGGGCTCACCGTGTTCGGAGTACCCGCGAACCGCAGCGCGGTGACCTCCTGCTGACCGACGACCCGCCTCGCCCGCTCGGTCAGCAGGCGCAGGTCCCGAAGGAACGGGCGCATCGACGGGCCCATGTCCAGCAGCAGGTGCAGGCCGGTCCGGGTGGTACGGGCTGGCGCGAGTGGCAGCTCGTCGATCGGCTGACGACGGGCCAGCAGGTCCAGGGCACGTGGGAGGTCCAGCTCCGTGCCGGGGCGGTCGATGGCGGCGAGGGCGGTGATGACCGCCCGATGGTGGTCGGCGCGGAACAGCTCAGCCCCCACCAGTGCCCGGTCCGGTGGCTCGCCGGCCGGCGACAGCGCATCGAGTAGCTCGGTCACCGTCCCCGGCATCTTCCTGGGCGGCAGGGGTGAGGCCGGCAGCCGCTCGGCGGTCATTGAGCGGCCCGGCCGGGGGTCATCGCCCCCGGCGCGGACTGCCTCGCTGTCCTCGCTGCTGCGCCGGCCCCCTCGACGATCCGCAGCGGCCGGTGGCGTGGAAGGTGGTGCCGGCGGCGATGGCAGCGGCTCGGATGTTTCAGGAGCGGGGAGGTCGAGGCTGATCCCGAGCATCGCAGCGGCGCGGGCCAGTACGTTCGGTGAGCTGGGCCGCAGCCGCGCGGCGACCCGAACCAGATCCCCGAGCGCATTCGGCGGGCGGCGGTAGGGGGCCGGGAACAGCGGGATCATGGTTGGTCCAGCCCGGGCGGCTTGTGCGTGGTGGCCTCGACGACGGCCGCCCAGAGCGGATCTCCCGGACGGATGCCGGTGCCGACCGCCGCCGAGATGGTGTCGAGGTACTCCGCAGTGCTGATCGTGACAGCCGCTCCCGGGGCCGGTCCGCCGTCGCCGCTGCCGCCCATGAACTGAAGAATGTCGGCGAAGAGGCCCGCCGACTCCGCCGGGAAGTGCGCGTGGGCGATCTCCCTGAGTCGGGCGGGGAGAGGCGGCCGCAGTACGAGGACGACGCAGCGGCGCAGGAAGGCCTTGGGCAGATCGCGCTCCTCGTTGGTGGTGACCACAACCAGCGGCGCCGCCGAGGCCGCGACCACCGGGCCGTCCTCTCGGCGGAAACAGTACGAGCCGAGCGGCTCCAGGAGGTCATTGGGGACGTCCGGGTCCGCCTTGTCGATCTCGTCCAGCAGGACCACGGCCTGGTCGGCCTTCAGCACGCCCTCGTTGGGGTCCGGTAGCGGGCCGGACGCCG
This sequence comes from Kitasatospora sp. NPDC048365, assembly GCF_043200835.1. Taxonomy (NCBI): domain Bacteria; kingdom Bacillati; phylum Actinomycetota; class Actinomycetes; order Kitasatosporales; family Streptomycetaceae; genus Kitasatospora; species Kitasatospora sp. NPDC048365. Next base: position 36,419 of record NZ_JBICYJ010000060.1, on the reverse strand, counting down.
CGGACCCGACGCCGCGGCGGCGGGCCGACTCGGGCTCGAAGGCCCACCAGAGGACGCCCGGAACGACGTAATGCGGGCGGGGTCCGGCCTGCCCGGTTGAGGCATCGGAGAGCCGGGCCACCTCGTCGACGGTCCACAGGAGGTCCCTGGCCCGGGTGCGGGAGGAGATTGTCGTCCGGTAGAAGCGCCGCCGGAGGTGCCGGGCGACGTTCGGTGCCAGTGACGACTTCCCCGTGCCGGGGTGCCCGCGGACCAGGAGCGGGCGGCCTGTGGCCAGCGCGATGTTCACGGCCAGCACGATCTCTTCGTCGTAGACGTAGACCTGGTCCGTGGTCCGGTCGCCGATCCGGGCCCTGTGCTCCAAGCCGGGGGCCAACTTGCCAGGCTCGGGATCGGGCGGTCGCAGGGGAGGGTCGAAGTCGCGTCGATAGTCCCGCTGTCCGATCATTTCTCGGCCGCCTTCCTAAGTTGGCACGCCGTGTCGTGGTACCACTGCACTGCGTACGCCTCGTCCTCGGGCGGCAGGGAGGCGGGCAGCGGCATTAAGTCGGGGGCCGCGCCCAGCCCGGGTGCCAGACTCGGAGCGAAGATCGCGAAGGTGCAACCCGGGAACTCCTGCCGGAGAGCAAGCAGGAGTTCGGCATCCTGGTCGGCCGTCCCCGGGGGCAGCACCAGCAGGAGGTCACGGGCCTGATCGAGGGCGTCATCGCGCCTCTGCCCCCAGAGCCTCCGGACGGCTTCCTCATTGCTGCTGTCGGCGACGTCGGTCAGGTTGTCCAGCAGTTCCGCACGGATCGCGTGCAGCAGCCGCGCCGGCAACCCCGTCTCCTGGTCCGCCTCCGCGTCCGGCGTGGTGAGTTCGGCGATGGCCCAGTCGTCCCTGGTGGCCGCCCGGCCGACATACATCCGCCCGGTCAGCCGGTCCGCGCAGGGCACGTGCACGACTCGCGGGCGGTTCGCCGCACGCTCCTCGGCGAGCAGGGCCGCACCGTGCGGCTCGACCCATGGCCGTTCATGCACCCAGGAGCAGCACGCCGTGTCACGGAGAACCTGTTGCGCCCTGTCGGCCTCCTTCCTGATCCGGGCTAGGCGCTTGAGCGGGCCCCGGAGCTGCTCCAGGCGGAGGTCGAGGAGTGTCAGGGCGAGCTCCTCGGGGGATGGTGCTGGCGGGCTACCGCCTACCAAGGCCTCCAGCATGCTCTGGCGCCACTCGGCCTCGGCTCCGGCGAGCGTGTCCCTAATCCGGTTGAGCACGCGTCCGAACCGCAGGCGCAGCGTCTCAACGCTGTCGACCGACCGGGTGGCCTCGGCGTTGAGCTCGCTCAACTGGTAGCCGGGGAACGCCGCGAGAATGGCCTTGGTCGGCAGCAGTACCGCGCCAGCGTCCCAGGCTAGATCACGGCTAAGCTTCACGATGCCCACGACGATCCCGCGCTCCAGATGGATGACCGGAGCCCCGCTGGCGCCGTGCTCGACCTTCCGGCCCTTGGTCAGGAAGAGCGTCAGGCCGCTCGGATGTCCGCGCGGGCTGTCGTAGCGCATCAGCATGCCGTCCTGCATCGGTATGCCGGGCTGTGTCGACCTGTCTCCGATCACTGGCCAGCCGTAGGCGTACAACTCGTCGTCGTCCCCTGGCACCAGATCGGTCAGCTCAATGCACCCGTGTCCGTGGAGTAATTCTTTAGCGGCAGCCACGTCGAGCAGTGCAACGTCGGGGAGGTCGTAGTTCGAACTCACCACCGGCGGCTTCCGGTCGAGCACCCGAGCGGGGAGCTCCCGGCCGTCGCACAGCACATAGACTGTGGTGCCCTCCGGGACGACATGCGAGGCGGTCAGCACCCAGCTCTCGGTGACGAAGAACCCCGTGCCGGTCATGGTCTCCCGGCCGGAGCCGTCGCGCGCGCTGACCCGCACCGTCGCGGCCAGCAGAGCGCTGCGGTGGTCGTCCCGCTTGGTTCGGTAGGGTACGTCCACGACTGCCACCCTGGAGGTCAGCCGCCCCATTCCAAGGTGATCTTGACCGCCGCCTCGCCGGCCGCGTTGACGAACAGGCCGGTCATCACCCCGCTCTTCATCGCCACCTTGACGCCGAACTCGACGGATGCCTTCTTCGGCTTCGCCTGCTCCAGCGCGTGTTGGAAGGACTGCGCGAGCTGAGTCACGGTGGCCATGACCTGCCCGAAGTCAGGCAGCCCGCTCCCGACGAGCACCTCACCGCCACCCGGACCACCGTCCAGATCAAGCGCCTCGACGAGTAACCGGCCGCCATCCGGAGCCTCGGCCACAAGGTAGTGCGATTCGTTCGCCATGATCCACCTCCGCAGACGCTGGATCGCTCGGCTACTCCTCCTCTACCGTAGCCTTCGCGGCCGACCACGTCCCCCCGACGAACGCGCTGACCAGCCTGGCCGGCAGAGAATCTGCCGGTTCCGCCACGTCATGGACGATGCAGAACATTAAGAGCTCGCGCGGATAGACGGGCGGTCATGGTCGGCGGCGGGGGCGTGTGTCCCAGCGGTGGGTGGTTTAGGCCCGGCGGATCAGGCTACGCGCGGTGATGATCGTGTCGGCGAGGTCAAAGAAGGCTTCGATGGCTTTGGTTCGGCGTTCTAAGCGAATCCGCCCATCACTCGGCCTACTGGAATTGCCGTACCGTGGCGGACGACGAAGTGAAGGAGATTCGCATGAGCGCCCAGCCGAACCACCTTCCCACTGCACCGCAGGCCCCGGCTCCGCGCGCTGCTGCCCGTCTCCTCACCCGCATCCGCGGCCAGCAGGACCAGGACCGCAGGGCGCGATGGCTCCAGGCGTTCGAACGGGACTGGGCCAAGGCCCTGGAAGACTCCCGCCAGACCTACGACCTGACCCCCTTGCACGATGTGGTCCGCACCTGGCAGGTCCGACTCGACAGCGCACCCGCCGTCGACGCCTTCACGGCTGGCGGTATGCACGACGAGGACGGAATCGACCTCGACCAGCTCTTCCCCTCCACGCGCCCGTGAACGCCCCGCCCTGGCCCGCCCGCCTCTCCCCGAAGGCCGCCAGACACTCGCAGCCCTTCCCGTACACACCCGGCAACTCGCCCGGGACCTCCTCGACATAGCCTCCCGTGCCCCCTGGGGATGGCCGGCCTGGGACACTACCGACACCGAGGGTGAGGACAGCCGCTGCGCCAGCGTGGGGGAGCTCAGCCTGATCTACCTGGTCAACCGTCAGGCGGGACGGCTGTATGTGATCGACATCGTCTGGCTCGGCTGAACGAGGCAGCAGCGCGCCGGTCCGGGCGGGAGGCCCTTCCGCTTCTCGTGCCGAGGGCAGCGAGTGTCGTCAGCGCGACCCGACCACGTCGGTGAGGCTTCGGGCAACTGCACGTTGAAGGCCTGGCGGCCCCGGGTCTCGTAGAGCCGCTGGCGTTTGCCGTCGCCAGCGAGCGGGTTGACCATGAAGGGCGCCGCTGCCTGTGGCTGAGAGCCAGCCACCGAAGAGCGCGACGGGCGGTTGCCGGTGGTCGCCGTCTCCGAGGCGCGACTCGGAGGAGTGTCTTCCACCGCTCAAGCGACGCTACCGAGCGCTACCAGCTGGCGATCGGTTCGGGTGGCTGGAAGTCCGAACCGATCGGGATGGGCGGCCGAGCAGCAGGACAACTTCGCTCCCCTGGGGCCGGAGCGACGGCAACACCCCGTTAGCAGGTCGGCCCGGTGGCTAACGTCGACGGTTGCACGACGTTCGGTCGAATGACGTGCCAAGGCTTGCGGTGTGCCGACTGGTCAGGCCGGACAGATCGGCCCCAGAGGTCGGTCGGGTAGGTAGAAGGCTTGCTCGGAGTCGGTGAGGTCGCGGGCGACGGCCTCGCAGACGGCGCGGATCGCGGTGTCCGGTGCGGCATAGGGCCAGAGTCGCGCGGTGCCGTCCGAGCTGGCGGTGGCGACGGTGCGCCCGTCGGGGCTGAATACCACGGAGTTCACCCCGCCGCTTTGGCCGGTGAGGGCGGTGATGAGAGCACCTGTGTGCACGTCACGCAATGCCACTGGGCTGGAGTATTCAGCAGCGGCGAGGGTGCGCCCGTCGGGGCTGAACGCCACCGATGTTGCCCTGCTGTCCGTGGCGGTGACGCTGGTGCCGGTGGCCGGGTCCCACAGGGCAGTCGGGCTGTCGAGGCTGGCGGTGGCGAGGGTGTGTCCGTCGGGGCTGAACGCCATCGAGCGCACGCTGTGACCGGTGAGGGTGGCGATGATGGCGCCGGTGGTCACGTCCCACAAGCGTGCCCTGCCGTCGAGGCTGGCGGTGGCGAGGGTGTGTCCGTCGGGGCTGAACACCACCGAGAGCACGCCGAGGCCGTGACCGGTGAGGGTGGTGATGGCGGCACCCGTGGTCACGTCCCACAAGCGGACGGTCATGTCTCTGCTGGCGGTGGCGAGGGTGTGTCCGTCGGGGCTGAACGCCACCGAGCGGACTTCGTCCGCGTGGCCGGTGAGGGTGGCGGTGGTGGTGCCGGTGGTCACATCCCACAGGCGTGTCGTGCCGTCGGAGCTGGCGGTGGCGAGGGTGTGTCCGTCGGGGCTGAACGCCACCGAGAGCACTTCCCCGGTGTGACCGGTGAGGGTGGTGATGGTGGTGCCGGTGGCCATGTCCCACAGGCGTGCCGTGCCGTCCGAGCTGGCGGTGGCGAGGGTGTGTCCGTCGGGGCTGAATGCCACCGATGTCACGGCATCGGTGTGGCCGGAGAGAGTCGTGGCCGTGGTGCGGGAGGTGCCGACGGTCAGGTCCCACAGGCGTGCCGTACTGTCGCGGCCGCCGGTGGCGAGGGTGCGCCCGTCGGGGCGGAACGCGGCCGATTCCACCCCGCCCGTGTGGCCTGTGAGAGTGGTGACGGTGGTGCCGGTGGCCACGTCCCAGAGGCGTGCCGTGCCGTCGAGGCTGGCGGTGGAGACCGTGTGCCCGTCAGGGCTGAACGCCACCGATGTCACGGAGTTGGTATGGCCGGTGAGAGTGGTGACAGTGGTACCGAGGGTCACGTCCCACAACAGTGCCGTACCGTCTCTGCCGCCGGTGGCGAGGGTGTGTCCGTCGGGGCTGAACGCCACCGAGTAAACGTCGTCCGCGTGCCCGGTGAGAGTGGAGAGAGTGGTGCCGCGGGCTATGTCCCACAGGCGTGCTGTGCCGTCGGAGCTGGCGGTGGCGAGGGTGCGCCCGTCGGGGCTGAATGCCACCGAGAGTACGTCGTCGGTGTGACCGGTGAGCGCGGCAACGGTGGAGCCGGTAGCCGCATCCCACAATCGGACGACGTTGTCGCTGTCGCCGGTGGCGAGGGTATGTCCGTCGGGGCTGAACGCCACCGAGAACGCGCCGTGGGTGGGACCGGCGAGGGTGGCGACCGTGGTGCCGGTGACCACGTCCCACAACCGTACGCCGCTTAGCCTGCTGGTGGCGGCGAGGATGTTCCCGTCGGGGCTGAACGCCACCGAGTCCACGTCCCCGCTGTGCCCCATGAGAAATTTGCCGCCTGTGCCGCCGAGGGTGGTGACGGTCCTGCCAGTGGCCACGTCGTACAACCGCACGGAGTCGTTTCCGCCGCCGGTGGCGAGGGTGTGTCCGTCGGGGCTGAACGCCACACAGTTCACGCCGCGGGTGTGACCGGTGAGACGGTGGCGCAAGGGAAGGTTCGCTGCGGCGCTGAGGCTGGCGATGGCTTCCTCGGTCGGGCTGCTGCGGTAGGCGGCGACCGCAAGGAGAGACGCACGATCGGGATCGGCGCCGATCAGGGATGTGGACTGGGCGGCGAGCTGCCGGGACTGCGCGGCGAGCTGAGCCGTGACCGATGCCCGCCACTGCCAGAAGGCCACACCCGAGGCCGTCAGGGCGAGAACGAGGACGGCCGACAGGATGATGTTGAGGCGTCTGCTGCGCCGGATCGCGCCCCGCTGGCGGCGGCGGCCGGCATTGATGAAGCTTTCGAGGTCGGCCGGGAGACGGCGGTTGCGCGCCCACTCGGTGCCTTCAGCCAGGAAGGTCCCGCCGGGCAGGTCCTGAGGGTCGCGGTGCTGCTGCCAGCGGGCGTACTGCAAGCGGGCACGGTGGAGCCAGTCATGGAACCGGGCGTCCTGCTCGACCCACCCGCGCAGGGCTCCCCAGTCTCGGATGAGGGCGTCGTGGATCAACTCGACCACGGGAGTGCCTTCGCCCTCCGCCGGGCCGGATTCGCGCAGCCGGTCGGTGGTGACGATGCGATGGCGGACGAGGACGGCCAAGACCTCGTCGACTCCCGCCAGCGCCTCGGGCGTGCCGCCGTCGGCAGCCAGGTCACGCAGCGCGTCGAGCGGGAGCTGTTGGCGCACCGCGGGAGTCCGCAAGGTTTCGTCGGCGGGGCGCACAAGGGCTGTCAGGATCCTCTGCGCGACCCCCCGCTGCCGTTCGTCGAGTTCGCCCAGCGCCGCGTCGCACCAGTCGGCCAGGGCCCCGGTCACGGCGCCGATGCGGCGGTAGGCATCGTGGGTGAGGCGCCCGTCGTGCTCCCCGCGGCGCTCCCACAACCGGGTGAGCGCGACTTCCAACAGCGGCAGCACGGTGACCGGCGCCTCGGCGTCCGTGGCCGCGTGGGGGTTGAGGGCCAGGACGTCGGCGACGATCCGCTGCGCCAGCCCGTCCTCGAAGCCCACCTCCAGGTCACGGGCGGGCCCGGTGACGATCGCGTCCAGTTCCTCGCCGGTCAGCACGGCGGGCACGTTGAGGACGCCTCGCGAGTGCAGCGCGGCGCGCAGCAGGCCGGGGGCCATGGCGGACAGTCGGGCGTAGAAGTCGTCGCGCATCACCAGAAGTACGTTGACGGTGGTGTGCGAATCGACTGCCTGGGTGATCCGTTGGAGTGTCTCCAGGGTCTGCGGTCCGCCGGTGGGTGTGAGGAGTTCCTCGAACTGGTCGATGACCAGCACGACACGCTCGGGGACCAGGTCGACGGTCAGCGGGTCGGTGACGGTCGTCTCGATCGCTGCTGCGGGGGCCGCGGAGAGACCGGCCCGTTCGAGGGCCGCCTGCAGGTCCGGTCCGGGCCGGGTGAGTACCTGTCGCCAGCGGTCGCTTCCGGGCAGCCGGCCGTCGGCCAGCGCGGGCAGCACCCCGGCTTGGACGAGGGAGGACTTGCCCGACCCGGAAGGTCCGAGGAGCAGCACCACCCGGCGCCGCCCGGCGAGGCCCGTCAGGACCTGGCGCACGGCTTCCTCGCGACCCCGGAACCAGCGGGCGTGCTCGGCGGTGAACGGCTCCAGCGCCCGGTAGGGCGACACGTCATGCTCGCCGAGAGCTGGCCAGACCTCGCGCAGTACGGTGGTCGGGGTGGCGTACGCGATGCCCAGGCCCCGGTCGTAGGCATCCGGTGCGGTGATCGAGGTGAGCATGCCCACGACCAGGCCGGTCACCTCGTTCAGGACCGGACCTCCGCTGAATCCCGTCGTGAGATCGTTGGCGCCGGTCAGCTGCAGCAGATCACCGCTGCTGCCAGCGGCCGGCAGCAGGTCGCCGGCTGAGGCATACCCGAAGTGCCCGCCCGGCGGGGCCTGCTGGGGGAAGCCGAACGAGCGCACCCGGTGCCCACGGCAGCCTGCCGCCGACCCCAGGGCCAGAGGGGCCGCCCCCACCGGGCGGTCCAGGCGCACCAGGGCGATGTCCTGTTCCTGCGGTTCACGCCACCCGTCCTCCAGCGCCCGGCCGGTGACCGTCGGGGCACCGGGCGCATGCGGGAAGGCCAGCTCCACCATGTCCCCGGTGCCGTAGCCGCCGTCCTCCAGAACGTGCGCGCAGGTCACCAGCAGGTCCGCAGCGACCAAGAACCCTGCCCCAACGACCGCCCCGGCCCCGTCACGGACCTGGGCGACGGCAGCTTCCAGCCCTTGACTGCCACCACACCGGCCGGCGTCACCCGGAACGTCCACCGGGTCAGGCCGACGTGCCGTCGGCAGCCGCAGCTCCCGATTCGTCCTTGCGCCACACCATCTTCACTGTCAGATGGCAGTTCGCCGCCGTCTTGGTGATCACGACTCCGGCCTCTGTCGCGAGGTCGACACCGAACTCGACCTCCAACTCCGCCGGACCCGCGTCCCGCAGCCGGCTCAGCACGGTGCGGGCCATATCCGTCACCGGTTCCAGGGCCGCGTTCAGACCCGCGGGCAGGTCCCGGATCGCCTCCCCGATCCGGCCGGCCTTCACAGGCCCCACCCCGCCGTCGGCCGCCTCGACAAGAATCGAGCCCCCGCCCTCCAGCGGCACCCGCGCCAGCTGCTGCCCCATGTAGTTCCCTCCCTCTGCTGCGCCCCCTGGCGATCGCACCGACACCGTACTGGCGCGGACGCACTGAAATCCGGCCAACTGCCCAGTAGGGAAGTCCCGGAGGCGGAGCAGCGGGGCGGACGGTGTCGTGGAAGGCGTGCTGGAGCCGTTCGAGGGCCGCGGTGGAGCGGCCTTGAACCATCGCCTCCGTGACGTCCGGGTCGCGCCCTGCCGTCAGGATGGGCATCGCAAGCGCTCTGGTATTCCAGAGCGGGCTGCGCTCCTACCAGCGCGAGGCCGGAGGCCTGTCGTTCCGCGCCATCGCCCGGAACGCCCAGCTTGAACGGTCGGCCCCTCACCAAGAGCACTGTTCACCGCATGCTCTCGCCCGGCGCGGGATACCTCACTTGGGAACAGGTGGAAGCCTTCCTCGTCGGGTGCCGACCGGAGAAGCTGCCCGACCTTGCTGCATGGCGACAGGCGGGGCAGCGACTTTTCCAACGGTCGCTCACACCGACGGACTACCAGCGAACCGTCCCCCCCGGCGCAAGAGACGAAGGGCGACGCCGTCCTCAGGTTCTTGGAGAGCAGCATCATGGAGCAGCCGGTCCGGGATCTCCTCGACGGCGCGTGGCAGCAGCGGGCGAAAGAGCGGGTCGACCGCCTCCTCGCTGCTCACGGTCACCGACCGGTCCCCGCATCGAGGCCGCAGAGCGTGATCCTCGGGAGCACGCATCCAGGGTGGCCGCACAACCGTACGATGCCGGACGGCGCCTGACCTCGTAGCCGGCAGCGAGACCGCACAGTCCTTGGCGCCGCGTCGCCGGCCCTTGACCAGCGCCCTCCGACAGCCCGCGACGCTCCGCTCGGGTGGACGGTAAGTCAGCCGACCAGGTCGACGCAGAACGTGCCCAGGAGCTGCTGGAGGGTGTCCGACAGAAGTTGGCGCGAGACGTCCTCGCATCGATCATCTGACCAGCGGGCCGGGCGACCTACCGCATCATGCACGAGGACACGCGCCACCCGTGCCGCCCACACCTTCGGATGACCACGAACGGTGGGCCGCCATCAAGCGGCCCTCCCCGCGTTGCTCCGGACAGGCACCAGCATCCGCGTCCACTTTCCTGGAGCCCTGCCGTGCGCCTCCGCTCTGCCTTGGCCGCTGCCCTCGCGGTCGCCACGACTACCCTGCTGTTCACCGCGCCGGTCATCGCCGCGCCGGCCGCCGCTCACCGGGCGGCGGGGGAGACGGTCACCACCACGCTGTACGAGGCGATCGACGCTCTGCCGGTCGCGGACGAGGACCGTACCGGCTACGAGCGCACCAAGTTCCGGCACTGGATCGACGCCGATAGGAACGGCTGCACCACCCGCGCCGAAGTCCTCATCGCCGAAGCCGTCCAAGCCCCGGTCATCGGCGCCAAGTGTGCCCTGGTCGGCGGGATCTGGCACTCCCCGTACGACGACGTGGTGCTGCAGGAGGCCAAGCTCCTCGACGTGGACCACGTCGTCCCGCTCGCCGAGGCCTGGGACTCCGGCGCCTTCGCCTGGAGCGCGGCAGAGCGGCAGGCCTACGCCAACGACCTGGACGAGCCGCGGGCACTGGTGGCGGTATCCGCCGCGCCTGCGTCGGGGAACTCGGTGTGATCTATCTGGTCAACCGTCAGGTGGGGCGGCTGTATGTGATCGACATCGTCTGGCTTGGCTGAACGCCGCGGCGGCGTGCTTGTCCGGGAGGGCGACTGCTCCGGTTCTTGCCCCGACAGCGGTTGGCTGTTGTCAGCGGGGGCGGATCATGGCGGTGAGACGGGGGGATTCGGGAGTGGGCTGCTGCGCGTTGAACTCCTCGTAGCCCCAGGCTTCATAGAGGGCTTGGACTTTTCCGTCGCCGGCGAGGGGGTTGACCATGAGGGTGACGCGGTCCTCGGTGCGGGTTGCCAGCAGGGAGTCGTGGATGCGGCGGGCGGTGCCGGTGCCACGCCAGGGGGTGCGGACGCCGATCTCCTTGATGACCAGGACCGGGGTGTCGGTGTAGCCGTCGGGCAGGGGTTCGGTCATGCGCTTCCAGTACCGGTCGCCGGCGTCGGCGGTGTTGCCGTAGGCGTATCCGACGGGGATGTCGCCGTCGTAGCCGAGGACGAGTTCGAAGCCGGGTTCGGTGGCGTGGCGGTCGAGGCGTTCGGCGAAGGTCTCGACGCGGTAGTTCGGCAGGTGGAGCAGGGGGGCCCGGACATCGGCGTAGACGTCCAGGAGGTCCTGGCGAACCCGGGGGGAGAGGTCGAGGTGCTGGCGGAGCTCGACGGTCACGCGGGGGTCCTCCTGCTGTCGTGGGTGTACTGGGTCCAGGTGAGGTCCGGGCGGCTGCCGGCGGCCCGGTTGTGGAGCTTTGTGCCGAAGAGGGCCAGCATGCCGGTGACGCGCGGGTGGGTCGAGGCCTCGGCGGGGACGGACATGGCGGTGGCGACGGCGGGGTCGATGTCGCCCTGGGCGAGTTGGGCGTGGGCGAGGCGGACGGTGGTGATGGCGTGGGAGCGCTGCATGGCGCCGCGGCGTAGGGCCATGGAGCGGTGGGCGTGGGCTTCGGCGTCCTCCCAGTTCCCGGCGGACAGGTGGGCGGCGAGGGCGAGGGAGTCGAGTTCGGCCTGGTCGTAGAACGCGGTGATCCACATGGGCCTGGACGCTGCGTCGTCGGCGCGGTCGAGGGCGTCCTGGGCGTGGCCGAGGGAGCGGCGGACGGCGTTGGTGTCGCCGGTGAGGCCGTGGATGGCGGCGTGGCGGGCGTGGCCGAGGGAGGCGAACAGCGGGTCGCGGCGTGCGATGGGCAGGCCGCGGGCGACGTCGTTGGCGGCGAGGGCGTCGGTGGGGCGGCCGAGGTGGCGGTAGAGGCTGCCGGCGTGCGACCAGATCCGGAACTGGATGGACGAGTCGCCGGACATGGCGGCGACGGAGGCGGCCTTCTGGTGGTGTGCCAGGGCGGCGTCGAAGCGGCGGCCGTCGATGGCCGCCCACATCGCGGACGACATGAAGGACGCCGCGCTGGCATACAGGGCGGAGCGGATCCGCTGGGTGGCGCTGCCGCGTTCCTGGAGGGCGAGGGCCTCGTCCGCGAGCTGGACGGCGCGGGTCTCGATGCCGATCCGGCCGCCGTGGCGGTGGTCGCTGGCGACGACCTCGGCGAAGCGGGTCTGCAGGAGCTGGAGGTCGGCGGTGCCGATCCGGCGCGGGGAGGGGGCGGCCGCGGTGGCGGCGAGGGCCGCCGCGGCGGTGCCGCCGGCGGCCGCTATGAAGTCGCGTCGCCTCACGTCTGCCTCCGGTGTGGTGCGGGCCCGGCTGGTGGGGGTGAAGCCGAGCTGTTCGGGTGTGCAGTCGAATACTGCCCCGAGTGCGACCCGGATCTTCCCCGGGGGCCAGCTGGTCGCACCGGTCAGCCAGTTGTGGACCGTGCGCTCTGATACGGTGCCCGGCTTCCCGGTGAGGATCTTGATCTCGGCATTCACTTCGCGCGCCAACTCGGCCTTGGTCATGCGGCGTTCGGCCATTCTGCGGCGGAGAGCGACGTTGGCCACCATGCGGTCAACGTAGCCGGACAGTCACCTGCTGTGCAGGGCTTCGGGTAATGGGGTCGTCAAGTTTTCCGGTTGCCGGTGGACCCGACTGCACCGAACTTTTCCTCACTTCCGTCGTGCTGATGGTCGTTCACTGGGTGGGCGGCCGTTACCGGACCCCCTCGGTGGCGGCCGCCTATCTCCCTGCCCACGTGTCTGGAGTTCGCCATGTCTGTGCCCGTCCGTCTTCCCGTACGGCTCTCGGCCGCCCTGTGGCGGCACTCGGGCGGGCCGTCGTGACGGGGGAGGCCGTGGTGCTGGAGCCGACGGCGCTCGCCGAGGTGATTGTCGACCTGCCCTACCGGCCGCAGTCGGCGGCGCAGGCCCGGAATGCGGTCCGTCGAGCCCTGCTCGGGTGGGGCCTCGACGACCTGGTCGACGACGGCGCCCTGGTGGTCTCGGAGCTGGTCGCCAACGCCGCGAAGACAGGCTGCCACCAGGAGATGGCCCTTCGGATCACCCGTTCGACGGCCGCCTCGGTCCGGATCGCGGTGACGGACGGCTCCCGCGCCCTTCCGGTACGGATCAAGGCCGCGGGCGCCAGTGCGGAGTCCGGCCGCGGCATCGACCTGGTCCACCGGCTCACCCGAGGCCACTGGGGCGTCGAGGTGGAGACATTCGGCAAGACCGTTCACGCAGACCTGCGACGCGGCGGAACACGGTGACGGGCCGGGGCTGCGACCGCGACCCGGTCGCCGCGGCCCTCCGGTCGGTCTGGACGGTCGGCCACCTCGTCGTGCTCGGCCTGCTCGCCATCGTGGCCGACCATCAGCTCACCGGTGACCCGCTGTCCCGGCTCACGGCCTCCGCCCCCGACACCGAGGCTCCCGAACCGCCCGCCTGACCTTGCGAAGGAGAGCGCACGATGCACACCCTGGCTGCCCGTTACCGGCGCCGCATCGCCCGCCGCCCGAAGACGGTGGTCGTGCAGCCGGACGGCTTCTGCAACCTCGACTGCTCCTACTGCTACCTGCCCGAACGCGACCGCCGCACTCCCATGCCCGTGGCGGTCGCCGAGGCGGTGGCCTGCTCGGCCGCCGAACTCGCTGCCGCCTCGCCCGAGCCGATCGAGATCGTCTGGCACGCGGGCGAGCCACTGGCCGTCGGCCGTCGGCGCTTCACGGAGCTGCTGGCACCGTTCGAGCCGCTGCGGAAGGCCGGACTTGTCCAGCACTCGATGCAGACCAACGCCGTGCTGATCACCCCCGCCTGGTGCGACTTCCTGACCGAGTACGGGTTCCGGGTGGGGGTGAGCATCGACGGCCCGGCCGCGCTCAACCGGCAGCGCGTCGACTGGGCCGGGCGCCCGGCCTTCGACCGGATCATGAAGGGCATCGGCCGGCTGAGAGAGTGCGGCGTGCGGTTCTCGGTGATCGCGGTCGTCAGCACCGAGAGCGTCGGCGACCCGGAAGGGCTGCTGGACTTCATGGCCGGCCTCGGCTGCCACAGCGTGGGGCTGAACATGGAGGAGACGGAGGGTGTCAACACCGACCGGGCGGTGCCCACGGTCGAACAGGCCTGCGAGTTCTGGCGCCGCACCATCGCCTGGTCCCGGCGCCATCCCGAGCCGGCCGTCCGGGAGGTCGACCGGCTGGGCAGCTACCTGCGGGCCGTGCGCGCCGACGGCCCCTCCGCCTGGGACGGGCTGCTGATCGACCCCATCCCGACCGTCTCCTCGGCCGGGGACGTCGTCCTGCTCTCGCCCGAACTCGCCGGGATCAGCGACCCGGCGTATGAGGACTTCCGGGCCGGGAACGTCCTGGAGTCGAGCATCGGCTCCATGCTGGAGCGCGGACACGAACTCCGATACGTGCGCGAGTTCCTGACTGGCCTGGACGAGTGCGAGGCCACCTGCGAGTACTTCGGGTTCTGCCGCGGGGCGCAGGCCGGCAATCGCTACTTCGAGAACGGCCGCCTGGACACCACCGAGACCAACTACTGCCGCGTGTCCAAGCAGGCCCTTGTCACCGCACTGTCCGATACCGTCCGAGAGGAGCAAGCCGCATGCCCCTGATCGAACTTCTCGCCATCGCCGACACCCCGGTGGTCGCCGACCTCACCGCAGGGGGCCTGGACGCCGTTGCCGCCGCCGGGTTCGACAACCGACCCACCTGGGACAACGCCGGCTCATCGTTCGACAACCGGCCGACGTGGGACAACTGGCCGAACAAGAGCTGACAGCACCACCCCGAAACACCGCCCGGGCCCGCACCCCAGCGGGCCCGGGCCGGCCCCTGAACCGAAAGAGCGGAGCACACGCAGTGGACAGCACCTTCGGCCGCGTCACCGTGACCCTGCCCGACCTGAACGAGCCCGGCCTGTACCTGTCCAACGTCAGCACGCTCGACTCCGCACGGGGCATCGTCCAGGACTTCCGCTACGCGGACGCGAACCTGCGGGACCTGGAACTCGCCGACACCAGCCTTATCACCGGCCGCGTCACCGGTCTGCGCGCCGACCGCGTCCAGCTCGACAAGGTCCGCCTCGACTCCGTCGAGTTCGACACCTGCGACCTCGCCACCGCCCGCATCACCGACACCAAGTTCTCCCGCGTCGTCTTCCGTAACTGCAAGATCATGGGTGCCCAGCTCACCGGCGTGACCCTGGACAACGTGCTGTTCGAGAACTGCAGGCTCGACTACGCGACCTTCGAACAGGCCCGGGCGACCGGCCCGCTGGTGTTCTCCAAGTGCGTCCTGACCGAGGCCGCGCTCACCGGCTGCGACCTTGGCCGGGCCGTCCTCGACTCCTGCAGCCTGCAGGCGGCCGAGTTCGGTCGGGGCAAGTACCAGCACCTCGACCTGCGCGGATGCGACCTGAGCACGATCCGCGGCGCCGCCAACCTGAGCAAGGTCATCATCGACCGGGCCCAGCAGGCCGAACTCGCCGAGGCCCTGGTCGCCGAACTCGACGTGACCTTCGCGGACACCCTGGACGACCGCCGGTGAGACCAAGCCGGGAGGAGCCCGGAATGAACCTCGCCATCGCCCACCACGACCCCGCCGCCCTCATCGCGCGCTGCCAGACCGCCAGCGTCCGCACCGTCGACTCCGACCCGACCTACGAGCCAGGGGCCGTCCTGCCGGCCGGCCCCTGGCAGTCCCTGACCACCGCCCTGGCATCGCGTCTCATGCCCACCGCCGACACCGCGAACGGCACGTTGGTCGAGCTGGTCAGGCTCCCGGACGGGCCAGCGCCAACCAGGCTGGAATCGGTGACCGATCGGCTTGGCGACCCCGACGCCGTCCACCTCGGCCAGGCCGCCAGCCCCGCCAACGCCGTCACCACCACACCGAACTACCAGGACGGACGTCGCATCGGACTGCACGTCGACAACTGGGACAAGCTGCCCTACCACTCGAAGCACCTCGGCCGACGCCGCCTGTGCATCAACCTCGGCCCCGGCACCCGCTACCTCCTGCTCGGCACCGTCGACATCCAGAGCATCTGCCGCACTCTCCACCCCGACCCCGTCGACCGCTACCCGCACACCGACGACCTCCGCACCTACGTCACCCGCGGCCTCCCGCTCACGGCCCTCCGCATCCGCCTGGACCCCGGCGACGGCTACATCGCCCCCACCGAACTGCTGCCCCACGACGGCTCCACCGAAGGCCATCCGGACCCGTCCACCGCCGCGTTCTGGCTCGGCCACTGGCCACGAGGTGTCCTCGGCTCAATCATCTGAGTGACGCGCCGCTCGGCTCACGGCACCACTGTCCGAGAGAACGCGCGTCGTGAGGTGTCCGGGCCCCGGGAGCATCGGAGCCGGCGGGGCGGAGCCCGGAGAAGCCCCCGGGTGTGGAGGATTCCCTGGCGCACCCGTAGTTCCTCCTGCGTGGGGTGGTCGTGGCGTCATCGCGGCCTGGCTCCGGGTGGGCTCAGGTGTCGGTGAGGCGGCGCAGCAGGTGGGCGAGTTGTGTCCGCTTGGCCGAGATGAGTCGGGCCAAGGCGTGGTTGTCGACGCGCTGGGCGTCGGAAGCGGCGTTGTGGAGGAGTTCCCGGCCTTCGGCGGTGAGGCCACCGCCCGCGTCGACATGCACCGCAAGATTCGCACGAGGTATGGCCTCACCGGCATCGGTCCGCTCGCCGCGTTCTCGGACAGCGTCATCTACCCCGGCCCACCAGGCTGGCGCGCTCGCCGTCGTCCCGCGCACCTCCGGTGGCGGCCAGGTCCCGGGTGCGTTCCGCCTCGGCGTCCAGCCACCGGCACCACCGCCCCCGACGGCCGGCTGCGCCAGCTGACCAAGACCCTCCCCGCCGACTATGCGGCCCGCCTCTTCGACGCGCAGCTTGCCGGCGACGAGGAGGCCGCCAAGGCGGTTCTCGCCGAGTGCATCCAGAACGACTACTTCAAGGAGGGCGGCCGGGCCGACGCCTTGGAGGTGCAGATCGACGAGATCGACCACATCGAGTTCGACTGGTGACCGGGTGCGGGCTGGCCGACGACCGGGTGAAGGAGCTGCAGTCCCTCGCTGCTCCGTGATCC
Organism: Kitasatospora sp. NPDC048365; assembly: GCF_043200835.1. NCBI lineage: Bacteria > Bacillati > Actinomycetota > Actinomycetes > Kitasatosporales > Streptomycetaceae > Kitasatospora > Kitasatospora sp. NPDC048365. Next base: position 20,066 of record NZ_JBICYJ010000060.1, on the reverse strand, counting down.
CGGGACTCCGCAATGCCGGACCTCCGACACGTTGAAGAAGGGGTGCCCGGCCACAGAGGCCGGGCACCCCTTCCCGCGTCGGTTGCTTCGGAAGGCCGAGCTCTACGGGTTGTACCGAGGCTCTCGGCGCCGACTGCGCTGGCGGCCCTACGCCCACGAGAGGTCCGTTGCTGCCGCGCCCGGCCGGACAACGTAGATGCCGGAGCCGGCGCGGGTCTCCTGTGAGTCGCTCCGAAGCCGTTCGATATCGACAGCGGGAGGCCACCGCGTGGAGTATTCGGACCAGCGCACCCCTTCCAGATTGATGCCGGTGAGATCGACGGTGCGCAGGTCGGCCTGAGTGAAGTCGTCCAGCAGGTCGTACAGAGTCCCCAGCCCGGCGCCGTCAACCAGCTCAAGCCCCAGACGGCGGACCGCACGATCGAGGTTCCGGACAAGGGCGCGGGCAAGGTCGCGGAGCAGGTCGAGACCGTGGATCTGGCCGAGGTCGGGGTCGACGTCGAAGACGAAGTCGCGGCCGAGGCCGGTGACGAGGTCAGTAGCGACCTCGATGTCGAGGCCCCTGATGAGGACGTGCGCTAGGAGGCGTCCAAGGATGCGGGCGCGGTCGCTAGCGACTGCGAGTGCGAGGTCGATGTCTAGATCGAAGTCGCCGTGGGGGGCTACGTCGAGGTTGCGGTCGAGGTCGCCAGCGAGCTCGACTTCGAGAGCGTGCGCTAGGTCGCCAGCGCGCCCAAGGTAGCTGGCGAGCTTGAGGTCGCGGTGGCGGGCTACGCCGAGGTTGTGGTCGAGGTCGCGTGCGCAGGCGAGGACGCGGACGAAGTTGCTATCGAGGCTGCGCGCGAGGTCGAGGTCGATGTAGTGGACGAGATCACGAGTGCGGGCGAAAGCGCGGTGCCGGGCGCGTGCGAGCGCGAGATCGAAGGACAGCTCGAGGGCGCGGACGAGAAGTGCAGCAACGATGCTGGCGGAGACGAGCGGGTGGTGCCGCAACGCGAGGCGCCTTTGAGGGCTGAGAGCGGCGATGTGCTGGAGATGGTCTTCTGAGTTGATCGCCGCACCGGTATCGAGGGGCACGGCGTCTCCGGTCGCAGGGGTGGATGCCGTCGCTGGGAGGATCGCGGCCAGACCTGCCTCGATGTCCAGTGTGTGTGCGAGGTCCTGGGCCAGATCATCGTGGTGTGCATAGACCAGTACCTCGCACAGTCCTGCCTCCACGTCCAGCACACCAGTGAGGCTTTCGACGAGGTTCTCCTGCTGCGCTGCGAGCCACTGGTCCACCGCCTCGTCCTCGGAGGGATGCATCGGCGCGTTAGTCATGCGTCCTCCTCTACAGCGTTGATGCGCCGGGCTGCAGCGCGGCGAGCCTTCTGCAGATTCCCGCGGACAGCATCGGGCTTGATCTGTAGCTCTTCGGCGATCTCTGACGGGCTGTAGCCGGACACAGTCCAGGCCAGTACCTGACGTTGGCGGGGCGGCAGAGCCCTCATTACTTCCAGGAAAACATGCCTGCCTTCCAACTCCGCCAACTCATCGGGCCGAGGCAGTAAGACACTCACACCATCGGGCACCTCGTCGACCAAATCCTCCTCGACCCGGCTGAGGTGGCGCACCAGGGCCCGAGAGGCGACCCTCCGAGTCCATGCCTCGGGCGCCCGGATTTCCCGCCACTTGCGGTGCGCGGTGATCATTGTCTCCTGGGCGAGGTCGGCCGCCAGTTGTCCCTGGGCGCCCTGATACATTAGGAAACCCACCAGCTTGGGCATGAAGCTGCGGTAGAAGGCACCAAACGCCCCCTGAGTGGATTCCTCGACGTCGGCTGGTGTCCTCGGGCCGCCTACGCCAGACGGCGCAGACAGCGGTGAAGAAGTCCCCGCCTCCGCAGACTCGTTGTCGGTCACCTGCGCCGTCCCCCCGGCCGATGTGAATGCTGCGGGATCGTCAAGCTCACGCTGCCACCGTCGCCGCGGACCTCGCGGAAACGGCTCCCGCTTGGCAAGGACCGAGCCAACGCCACGAGGGTCTGTCGGTGCGCCTGTTCCTGATTTACCAGCCAACGTAGCCTCATGTACTGGCATACCGCAGCAGTCACGCGAACCCCAAAGCCCGAGACAGCTACCACTGCCGACGCAACGAGCGGATCCATCCCACCCCTCCCTCCAGAAGCCCGCCCGACACGAGCCCTCATTAGGTAAGAGGCACCGCACCCCCTCAGCGTGAACCGTGGGTCCCGAAATCGCGCCGAACGGTGCATGGCACCAGGCTGTTCACAGGAAGTGCAGGCGATCAGCGGCAGCGGGACAGCGCCTGGCGACGGGTCACCAGGGCCCGCCACGGGTCTCCTCAACCAACCAGGACACGGCCGCTACCAGAAACGGACTTAACGTCCTCTAAGTCCCACCCTGTTCGGATGACCACGACCATTCGGCCGTCACCTCGGCCTCGAACCTCCGGTTGGACGCGATGTCACCGCCGTCCCGTCAGGAGCTATTCGTGCGCATCCGCCCCATCTTGGCCGCCACCCTCGCCGCTGCGGCTGGCCTGGTCCTTGCCCTACCCGCCCACGCCGCCCCGCCCGCCGCTGTCCAGCTGCACCGCGGAGCCGGGGAGACGGTCACCACCACGCTGTACGGCGCGATCGACGCGCTGCCGGTTCTTGACGAGGACCGCACCGGCTACGTCCGCACCGCGTTCCGGCACTGGATCGACGCAGACAAGGACGGCTGCTCCACCCGCGCCGAGGTGCTGATCGACGAGGCGATCCAGGCGCCGGTCATCGGCGCCAAGTGCGCCCTGATCGGCGGCGTCTGGCACTCCCCGTACGACGACGTGGTGTTGCAGGAGGCCCGGCTGCTCGATGTCGACCACGTGGTGCCGCTCGCCGAGGCCTGGGACTCCGGGGCCTCGGCGTGGACCGCGACCGAGCGGCAGGCCTACGCCAATGACCTGGACGACCCCAGGTCCCTCATCGCGGTATCCGCGGCCTCGAACCGCGCGAAGGCGGACAAGGACGTCGCGGAGTGGCTGCCGCCGGCGACCGGGTACCGCTGCACCTACGTCACCGACTGGACCGCGGTGAAGACCCGCTGGGGCCTGTCCGTCGACCAGCGCGAGGCCGATGCCCTGCACCAGCTCGCCGCGGGCTGCCCGGACGAGCCGCTCACCGTCACCCTCGCCCGCTGACCGCGCGCGATGGACGGCAACGACTGCTCGGCCACCGCCACCATCCAGCTCGACGGCACACTCTGCACGGCGATCTGCAATCTGCCCGTCGGTCACCCGGGCCCCGAGCACGAAGACATCGTGCTCGGCACCTGGACCGACCTGCCGGACGGCCGGTAGCGCGAACCCGCCGAAGTGCCCGGCCGGCATCGGCCGGGCACCCCTTCGAGGCGTTCCCTCCGAAGTGTCAGTGGTGCCCCGTAGGGTCCACCGGCATGGTGGCACCTCGCTTCACTCCCGATCAGGCCGTAGCGGAACTGGCGCAGCGCGGATGGGAGCCGCTGGAGACCTACCCCGGTACTGTCAAAAGGCTCTGGCTGATGCGGTGTGTCACCTGCAACCAGAGCCGACCGCGTTCCTTGGACCGGGTCGTCCGCGGGTACGGGTGCCGGTCGTGTGTCTTTCCGCTGGCCGACCCGGTGTACCGGGAGAAGATTGTCCGGGAGGCGGGGTTCGAGCCTCTGGTCCCGGCCCCGCGCCTGTCGCGCACGCTGTGGCCGTGCCGCTGCCAGGACTGCGGCCACGACGTCGAGCTGTTGCCGGAACGGATCCAGCGGGGGTTCGGCTGCCCCTGGTGCTCCGGCCGGAGATCCCCCGAGGAACTGGAGCAAGAGATGCTCCAGCGAGGCTTCAGGACTCGGACCGTATGGCCGGGCCGGGTTAGCAGACCGTGGGAGAGTGAATGCCTGGCCTGCGGTGCGACGGTGAAGCCGATCCTTTCCAACCTTCGCCACCGACCTGATCAGAGCGGCTGCCCGCACTGCTCGAAGGTCGCGCCGATCGCCCCCGAAACGGCTGCGAGGCGGATGGAGGAGAAGGGTGCCACCCCGCTGGAGCCCTTCCCCGGGCGACGCACACCCTGGCTCATGCGCTGCCACAAGTGCCACCGGGAATCCCGACGCCGGTACAAGGCGGTGATGCGCGGGCACGGCTGCAAGTTCTGCGACAAGCAGGGCATGGACTGGGCCGGGCCCGCCGAGGTGTACGTGATGACCAACGCCGGTCTCCGCGCCGGCAAGGTGGGTATCGCCTCGCTGCGCCCCAAGCGCAGCCGCGCGTCCGTGATGCGCCCCCACGGCTGGGAGGTGTTCCGATCCCTGCGGTGCGTCTCCGGCACCGAGGCCCACGAGATCGAGCAGCAGGTCCTTGACGCGCTTCGGGAGAGCCTTGAGGTCCCGCAGTACCTCGACCAGAGCGACCTGCCGCAGAACGGCGCCACCGAGACCTTCGCCCTCGCGGACATATCACCGACCGCGATCTGGGAGCTGGTCAGGAGGACAGCCGCGGAGCACGCACACACGTCCGAGTAGCAGGCAACAACTCCCGGAACCACGGGCTCCCGGGACCCAGGGTGTTGCCGGTCTGTCGCCGTGTGCCGTTGCAAGGTGTTGCGGGCCGCGCAACGGTTCCGTGCTCGGACAAGCTTCTGCCAACTCGGTTATTCGACCGAGGTGTTGGACCCGCGGCGGATGCCTGCTCGGGTCCTCGACGATGGAGGTGGGGATGCGGCGCTCGCTGCTGACCATGAGGTCGGCGTTGGTCCTACTGCTCGCGGTGCTCACCGGGATCGGAGCGGGGGTCCTCGCCCGGCTCGCCGGGTCGCCGGCCGCTGAGTGCGTCCTGTACGGCGTGGGGGCGCTCGGCGCCGCGGTCCCGTTCTTCGACCGCCTGATCGCCGTCCCGGCCGAGGAACAGTCTGAAAGCCCGTCATGAACGGCCTCCGTACGGGAAGCATGGAACAGCCGCCGGGGAGGGCGGCACGAGGTGGCCTGCCGCCGGGAGGCGGTGGGACCGAAGGGGTGGGGATGGGCGGCCTTCAACCGCTGAGCGACAACCTGAACAGCGAGTGCCGGGCCTTAGCCCAGGCCCTGCGGGAGCTGTTCGCCGAGCTGGCGGTCTCGGTCCGCCGCTGCGCGGCACGGTGCTACGTGAACGCGGGCACGCTCTCCCGCTACCTGGCAGGCACCCGCGTCCCGCCGGCGGACTTCGTGGACGACTTCCTGCGCCACATCGAAGACGTCCGCGGTACCCGGATCGAGCAGGCGGCACGGGAGCACCTGCGGGTGCTGCGCATCGCGGCCCTGCGCACCAACGCCTCGATCAGCCAGGCCGTCCAGCAGCTCGAAGGGCAGCTGAAAGCCGCAGACCGGGAGGTACGGCAGACCAGCGCCCGGGAGGAGGAACTCGACCACGCCCTCGACGGCTACCACCACGCCATCGAGGACCTGGACGAGCGGCTGAAGAAGCTGGAGCACCCCGGCGGGTACACCCGCCAGCCGGCCCCGCCGAACGCCGACCGCGCGGCGATCCTGGAGGAGCGCAACGTCCTCGCCCTCCAGGTCGCCCGGCTCAGCATGGAGCTGGAGCAGACGCGCCAGCGCGCGGCGTTCGCGGAGGCCCGCTGCGAGCTGCTGGAGCGCCAGCTGGAGGTGGTCGAGCAGCAGCAGGGCGCCGTACTGCCCGAGCCCGAGCTCGTCCGCCTGGTCGACCCGCTCGACACCCCGGCGCTCGCCGCCGGATTCCGGCCGAAGGTGCTCCTGGTCGACGACAAGCGCCCCAACCTCATGGCCCTCGAAGCCGTCCTCAACACCCACGGCCACGAGGTGGTCTCCGTCTCCTCCGGCCAAGAAGCCCTCAAGGCCCTGCTGGAGTCCAACGACTTCGCCGTCATCATCCTCGACATCCAGATGCCCGAGATGGACGGCTACGAGACCGCCGCCCACATCAAACGCCGCGCCCGCACCCGCGACATCCCGATCATCTTCCTCACCGCCATCGGCAACGACCCCGAGTACTCCATGCGCGGCTACGCCGCCGGCGCTGTCGACTTCATCGTCAAACCCTTCGACCCCTGGGCGCTGCGCGCCAAGGTCGCGGTGTTCGTGGAGATCTACCTGGAGCGACGCGAGCACGCGCTCGGCCGAGACTGACCCCGCTGGCTGGCCGGATCCCCTCCCTGCGTCACCACCTAGGGATTGCCCGCCACCACCTCGGGGCAGTGTCCCTCGGCCCCTGGCCCGCCCGAGGGGCGAGACGACACGCAGAGATCCGAGGAGCGCGTTGAGCGACCAGCAGCCCGACCTGCAACTGACCTACGACCGGGGATGGCAGCACATCGTCGTCCACACCGAGCCCGGCCTCGGCGCCGCGATGTCCGGCCTGCACGGCACCGTCCCCATCGAGCGGGACTCCCGCTACACCCGCGAGTGGCTGAGCCGCCTGGAACCGTGCGACCCCAACCCCCTCCACACCCTCCTCGTCGGCAACGAGACGATCCCCAAGCTGTTCCACCCCTGCGTCTACGACGACCCCCAGAGCCCGTCCGCCGTTGCCGGCTCGGGCTGCGTCTGCTACCGGACCTTCTACGACCCCGAGTACGGCCTGCCGGTCATCGCCCACCACTACCGCACCGTCACCGGCAACATCGAGAACTGGAAGCACACCACCTATGCCCCCTACGCCCTCCGCGAGAAGGACATCTTCGGCAGCCTGATCATCGACGGCGGCGACCTCTTCTGGATCCGCACCCAGACCGGCACACTGTCGCTGCTCCCGGAGAGCCGTTCCGGCTACGGCATCGGTTACGGCGGTGGCGGTCCTACCCAGCTGGCCTCGTACATCCAGCAGCTCCTCGACACCGACGGGAGCAACACCACCGCCCAAGCGGGCTACGGCAAGCCGGCCAAGCGGATCCTCGACTGGACCCGGGACCCCGCCAACAAGGCGCTGACCCAGGAACTGACACTGAGCGACCTCCGCCGCATCCAGCGCGCCTGACCTGACAGGCAGCCACCACCGCTGTGCCGGTGCGGTAGCACACGATCAGCCTGAGCGGTACGTCGGAGCAGTGTGGCGGGCGGGCGGCGGTTCCGCCCACCCGCCGGACGGGAGCGGCAGCCGTGACTTGAACCGAGTGCGGTTCCTGACCGCGGATCGGTGGATACGGTGGACTGCATGGCCCCGGCCCAGTCCACCGGGGGAGGACGGAGAGACCCGCTATGACCTCGAACCACCCCGGACGCATCCCTCTCGACAGCGACGGCGCCGACTCCCTGCGGGTCCTGGCCGCGCAGGAACGGGGCCGGGCGGAACAGTTGGCCACGTTCCTGGAGGATGTCGCCGACAGGGGGCTTCCGTCCCTCGAAGAGTGCCAGCCGTGGGAGGAACTGCGCGAGCGGCGCCTGTCGGAGCTGGCAGGCGGAACGGGTGAGCAGCACGTCGGCTGAGGCCCGCCGCCACCCGCAAGCCCAACAAGTGCGGCGGACCGGATTCACCGCCATTCTCGTGTCTGATCGATCGCCAGCTGCGCATCCGGGCTGTGTCTTGCGGCGCCCACCCCGGTGGGTCCGGGACCGCCCGAGTTCGCCACCAGCACCCTGTAGCCGGATCCCGGCCAGGCCGGGCGGCCGGCGGGACCGTGGAGGCCCAGCCGGAGCGCGCCGCCCTCGGGAGCGAGGCCCGCACAGGGCCGTCGCCGCAGACACGACGGCGCGAACACCGTGGAGAGGACAGAAACGCCCGCTGCTCCCCGGCTGCGGGAGCGGCGCACTTCTGCCCGCGCGGACAAGCCGGCAGGGGTGACCGGCCGTGCGGGCCGGGCACCCTTGCCGCCGCGTCTCCTGCGGGGGCCGGGGGTCAGTCCTCCTGATCGGTACGGATCTTCCTGCGCCGGCCGAGCCAGCCGACGCTCGTGGTGCTGTAGCCGAGGCCGGTCATAACGCTCAGCGCCTTGTTGTGGAGCTTGTCGTTGGGGGAGGTCGCCCGTTCCACGGCGTCGGCGATCTGCTTCTTCATCCCTTGAGGGATGGGCGCCCCGAGGCGGGGGAGGAACTCGAGGGCGAGCTCGGTGGCGCCGGCGTTCTTCGGGTCGAGGATCGGGAGCAGGACCTCCTCGACCAGCCGCTTGCGGGCGGCGGCCTGGGTGATCCCGGCTTCCTGCCACAGGGCCAGGACCGCGCGGCGCTCCGTGTTGTTGGTGCACTGCGTGGCCCGGTCGGCGACAAGCGAGGCGGCTTCGTGGTCGCCGAGGTCGCTCCAACCCACGCCCGCGAGGACCGTGCGACCGGTCGGGGCGGTCTTCTTGTCGCCGATCAGCGCGCGCCAGAAGTCGGCCTGTTCGGCGGTGGAGAGGCTGGCCAGCCGCCGACGGACCTCGGCGGTCAACGCCGACGAGGGGGCCGGGGCGGTGGCGCGCAGGGCCTGAGCCGTCGCGGTGGTCAGGTCGCTGCCCGACGGCTCGTCGAGGGAGATCCAGTCCGCGAGGGCGAGGTCGGCCGCCGCGCCGTGGGTGTCGAAGAAGTCGCGCATGGAGGTCGCGCTGGGCAGGCCCCGCAGCGTGGTGCTCTGGCACAGGTGGCTGCCCGCCGCGCGCCGTGTCTCGAGCCTGAGCGCGGTGTGCTCGGGCTCGGGCATCCAGGTGCAGTCGTCGACGGCCTGGATCATCGCAGTGGCGTCCTCCTCGCCCAGGACGACACCGGTGCGGTGGCCGAATGCCGTGAGGCAGCCGGGGGCGACGGTGGCCGCGTAGTACAGGAGGGCGTCGTCGTCCGTCACCTGGTCGTCTCCCCGCTGGAGGACGTCCGTCACGACGGAGCACTCGTACCTGGCGAGTTCGACCGGGTCCACCAGGCCGCTGCCGAGGAAGGCCTTGGCGCGATCGAGGAGCACCCGGTGGGCTTGGGCGCTTTCGTCGTCGTCGACCGGGTCCTGGAGGGCGTCGAGCACGATCGGGGTGAGGGAGAGGTCCGGTGTGAGCTGGTCGCCGACCAGGGCGGTGTAGGCGGCGGCCGCATCCCGGATCTCGTCGGCCGACCGGTCGGCGGTGCAGTCCCAGAGCTTCTCGAGGACGCGGGTGAGCGCCTCGTTCAGCTCCGCCATGGGCAGGCGCGGGTGGACCGCGCCGAGCCACAGCGGCCAGGTGTCGGGCGTGCGCCGTGTCGCGCCGTCCAGGACGCGTCGGGCGACGGCCAGGTCGCGGACCGGCCCGAGCCCGGCGAGGTGCGTCTCGACGATGTTGCAGCCCTTGACGTGGTCGGTGTCCAGAAGAGCAGCCATGAGCTGCTGCGCTGCCGCAGGCGCCCGGCCGGCCCAGTGGCCCAGGAGGTCGTCGAGGGCGGCGAGGGTGGGAGCGGGATCGTAGACGGCCGCGGGGGCGGCGGCCCGCGGGGCCGGCGCGGGCACTCCCGGCGAGGGTGCGACCACGACCGGCGCCGCCGCCTGGGCTGCGTCGTGCTCCTCGAGTGCCTTGCGCAGCCGCTTGCCCAGGTAGGGGGCGATTGCTGTTGCCAGCCGTTCGGCGGCCGCTGGCTCGAGGTCCTTCATGACGGCCGTGAGCACCGAGGCCTGGGGCGAGAGGAGGTGGTGGCAGACGAGGTCGCGGATGTGAGCGGTGTCGGCGTCGAGGACGGCGTCGGTGTCACGCAGCAGCCAGGCCGTACTCGCGGCCTGGGACCGGAAGTTGGGGTGCTGCACGACGGTGGCGCGGAGCCTCCTGGCCGCTGGCCTGCTACTGGCGAGAGCCAGGCGCCACGCCCCGGGCAGGAGCTCGGTGCGAAGGACGTCGTTGTTCCGGGCCAGTACCGGGGCCAGGGCCTCCACCGCGGCGTCCGCGCCCGTTCCCAGGTCAGTGCCGGCGTCCGTGTCGGTGAACAGGAGGAGCACCGCCGATGCGACGTTGGCTGCGGCCACACCGAGCTCGGTGCGGGCCTGCTGGGTGAGCAGCTCGAGCACCGCTCGGCGGTCCACGGGGCCGAGCGGCTCGACCGTGCCTCGGAACTGGGCCAGCGCGCCGTTCTGGGCGTGCTGCTCGATCATCTCGGCGAGCACGGCCGGCAGACCGAAGACACTGCCGCTGTTCTGAAGGAACAGCAGGTCGCGTCCCGGGGACGGCACGGAGCGGGTCCTCTCGAGGTAGTCCAGCAGCTGCCGGCCGTGCCGGGCCTGCACGGGCCCGGCCGCTGCTCCCGGCCGGTCCCCCGCGGTGTCGTCGCCGGTGGCTTCTTCGCCGTCCGTGTCGGCGAGGAGCCGGTCGAGGGGGGCCTGCCGCTTGGCGTACTTGTTCGCGATCTCCCGGATGTCCTCGGAGACGTACGGTCCCAGGTCGGCTGCCGGGTCGTTCATCAGGGCGAGGACGTGGTCGGGCAGGGCGTGGTCGAGGAGGAGGTCGCGGGCGAAGAGGGGGAACTCCACGCGCAGGCACACCAGGCGGGCGATCTCGTCGGCTCTGGCCTGCAGGTCGCAGTCGAGGTGGCCTGCCGCTCGGCGCTGTCGGGCGAGCCGGAAGGTCAGGACGAAGGTGTTGAGCAGGGCCTTGACGCGCCGCGGGCTGGTGACGTGGGACGGTACGAGGATGCTGATGACCACGTTGATGTCGACCTCGGCCCACACTCCGGGTCGGCCCCGCACCAGGGCGGCGGCGAAGTGGCTCACCCGCTGGCTCAGCAGTGGCGGGACGCTGACCTGGTACTGGAACACCTTGTCCAGGTAGCCGCTGCCGCTGCTGTAGTAGGGGTTGCGGGCGTCCGCGGGTGTGGCCTGCTCGGAGGCCTTGGTCAGCGCTTCCTCGAGGACCTGCTGGTCCGCGGCCACCACGAAGACGCACTTCTTGACGCCGAGGAAGGTGCGCAGGGCGTTGAGCGCGGCGACCACGTTGCCGGGCGCGCATCGGTCCAGCTCGTCGACGAAGATGACCAGCCGCTCGGTGCCCGACTTCTTGATCAGGTCGATGAACAGTTGCTCGAACTGCTCGTCGCTGCTGACGGCGTCGGTCTTGCGTTCCACGGTGAAGGTCCGGTTCGCCAGGACGATGAGCGCGGTCAGCAGCGCGGCCGGCGCCACGCCGGTCCTCAGCGCGTCCGGGGTGCGGTGGAGGAACTCGGTGAGCACGGGACCGCTTGAGAACAAGGCCGCCGCCAGGGGAATGACCAGCGCGGTGGCGCAGACGAGGAGGAACATGCTCGCGAAGAGGCCGATCAGCCGCCATACGTCCCTGTGGCTGAGGCTGAAGGCGGCGCTGGACCTGCCGGTGTAGAGGTCGGCGTGGAACGCGCTGTCCTTGATGCCGAGCTCGCCGGCGACCGCGCTGATGAAGTTCCTGCGCAGCGGGTTCTCGGCGTACTTGAACGCGTCGAATCGCACGAAGCTGTATCCCGACCGGCCGCGCAGCCGGTTGGCCAGGAGGTTCGCGATCCCGCTCTTCCCGGACCCCCACGGGCCGTACAGGGCGATGTTGGTGGGGGTCGGGACGGTGGTGACGAGCTGTTCCAGCTGGTCGGCTATGTGCTCGTGGGCAAGTTTGTCGTCGTCCAGGGCCGCGACCTCGCGATCCTGGACGAGGTCGGTGTTGCGCAGCTGCTCATCGCTCACGTGCATCCGCCTGTCGCACCGGGGTGCGCCCTTGCACCCCGCCTGTTCGGTTGACCGGTCAGGCTACGACTCACCACTGACAGACGCCATGCCGGGAACGCACGGCCGGTGCGGGGATGGCCGGCGGGGCGCCCGGGTGCCGGCGTCGTGAGCCCGCGGAGCCGCGGCGGTGGCGGGCGGCTGGGACCCTGCCGGGTGTGACCACGAGCAGGTCCATGGATATCGAGCGTTTCTCCACGCAGGCGAATACCTGAGAGATCCTGGGAGAAATGCAGCCGAGGACGGAAATTTGGACTCGCCGACTGCCCGCCTCCGATGCCTTTCTCGGGCCTCGCGAGGCGGGCGGCCGCTGAATCCATCACAGGTAATTATGGGTCCGGCTGGCTTGTGATTATCACCTGGTATCGAAAACTGTTCGGGCTGCGCCTTGATGAATTTACGAGCCGCCTGAACGCCTCGTTCCCGGCAGAGGCGGAGTGCAGCACCGATCCGGAGATCGTCTGTATCCCGGGCACCCGTTCGTCTCACCGACGACAGCGGGGGGCGGGGCTCAAGGCGTGCGGCGCCGAGCGGATCCGCGAACTGGCTTCCTCACAAGCGGCGTTCGAGCATGTGGCAGCTCGCGGGCAGAGCCGGGTGAAGGTCACCGTACTCAGTGCTATCTTGTCGTCACGGGGGAGCGGCAGAACCGCCCTGACGGACGGTCGCGGGCGATCGTCCGGACCACAGGAGCGCGCCGCCCAGGCAAGCACGATCAGTAGTGGGCAACGTGGCGCAAGCTGGTTCGCATTCGGCCGCAGGCCAGATGACCGGATACCTCTACCAGTGCGAACTGGCCCTGCTGGAACTCGCGCGCCGCAGCTGGGAAGACGCTTCCTGCGCCGTCCGGATGGAAGTCCTCGACGACATCGAGTTCCTGGACCCCGACAACCACACCCCGCTCGAGCTGATCCAGTCCAAGCACCGCGAAGCAGCCGGCCCGTTGAGCGAGGTCGGCAAGGACCTCTGGCGCTCGGTCGCCTCGTGGATCGATGCGCTGAAAGCCCTCGCATCCCCCTCGGGCACGGCGATGCCACTGCTGCGCCTGGTCTCGACCCAGGTCGCCCCCGCGGACACCTTCCTCTCGATGCTCCGCCCCGGAGGCCAACGGGACACTCGTGCCGCGCTGGCCCGGATGGAGAAAGTCGCCGCCGACAAGGAGGGCGCGGAGGGTACGGCCAAGGACCGGGAACTGTTCATGGCACTACCCCCCTCGCAGCGCCAGTTGCTGGTCGACGCCATCACAGTCGACGACGGCGCCCCGGTGATGTCGGACCTGAACCCTAGTCTGGCCAAAGAGCTGGGTATCACGCCAAGCGACCATGCCCAAGCCGCTCTCGACGACATCAAAGGGTGGTGGTACGGCATGGCCGTCGGACTGCTGGAACGCAAGAACCCCCAGCGCAAGCGGCCTGCGGTCACCGCCCAGGAGCTCATGTGCCGCAGGGACGAGGTCCTCGACCGGTACACCGGGAGAAACCTGCCGATCACCGAGACCCTGAGCAACCTCACCCAGGCCGAGATCGCCGGTTACGAGGGGCAGCTCGTCGTGGCCCAGATGCGGTGGATCGGCCTGCCGGACCCTGAGATCGCCATGTACCTGCGCGACTACCACCACGCACGCGCCCAGCGCTCCGAGTGGCTGCGCACCTTCAAGATCACACCCGAGCGGCTCGGCGAGTACGAGCGGGAGTTGCACGACGATTGGGAGCACATCTTCCGCCGTCGTACCCGACGCTTCCACGGCGACATGGACGCATCCGAACGCGAGTCGCTCGGCCAGGACGTACTGGACGACACCATGGACAGGGTCGCGGACAGACCCGCCCGCCCCGGCAGCGTCACCGCACCGTGGATCGGCCGCGGCACCGTACACAGCCTGGCCGACCAGGCGGACACCGCAGACCCGGACCGCACCGTCGGCTGGCACCCGGAATACCAGGACCTGTGCAAGCCCCGGGAAGAGACACAGGACCAGTGACCACGACCCCCCAGCACCCCGTTCCCGAGGCGGAAGCCCTCTTCAATCCCGCCTTCGGCGCCTACCTCCTGGCCAGCAGCGTCCACGCCGCGGCCAAGAAGGCACAGAACCCCCTGCCGTGGCCCAGCGCCTTCCTCGTCCTGCCCCTCGTCCTTCCCGAGGACACCCGGCGCTCGCTGCCGAGCAAATCCACCGTGACCCTCATGGCCTGGGCCCACGCCAACCCCCGCCACCAGGCGGCCTTCGCCGAACGAGCCGCCGCGCTGACCGACTACACCCGCGCCAGCCTGCGCACAGCCCTGCGCCACCAGGCCATAAGCACCAGCCCACAAGGCCTGACATGCCACCGAGCCCCCAAACCCCCCTCGCAGGCCCCTGGCGAGGAGGTCGCCGAATGCGCACGCGCCGCCGTACTCGTCGGCCGCTGGCTCGCCACGACAGACCCGGCCCGCGCCTTCACCGTCCTCGGCGTCCGTCCCTGACCCGCCCCGTCCAAGGAGCCCCAGAACCGCCATGCAGTTGCTCGCCCTGGCCATGTACCACCGAGACGGCGGGACAGCCCCGAGAGTCCTGCGTTTCCGTCCCGGGGCGCTGAACATCATCACGGGCGAGTCCGAGACCGGGAAGTCCGAGGTGCTCGACATCGTCGACTACTGCCTCGGACGCAGGACACCGAACCTGCCCGACGAACCGATCGACCGGACCGTCGGCTGGTACGCGCTCCTCGTCGTCTTCGACGACGAGAGCCGCATGGTCCTGGCCCGACCCCGTCCTACCGGCGCCTCCACACTCCACGCCATGGTGCAGACCGGCGACAGCCGCCTCGATGTCCCCGCCGCCGGCGAACTCATCCCCAACTCCAATGTGGCAGCCCTGCGCAGCGAGGTCAGCGCCCGGCTCGGGATCGAGGACTTCCGCTTCCAGCCGCCTGCCGGCGCCGGCCGAAAAGCCTTCGACGTCTCGATCGCCCACGCCGCCCTGCTCTGCTTCCAGAACCAGAACGAGATCGCCGACAAGAAAGCCCTGTTCCACCGGCAGACCGAGAACGGGATGATCCAGACGCTCAAGGACACGCTGCCCTACTTCCTCGGTGCCGCAGGCCCCGAACAGGCCCTGCGGCGCCACCACCTCACGGAAGCAGCCCGCGCTCAGCGCGCGGCCCAGCGCAAGTACGACGACGCCGTGCGCCACCAGACTGCGACAGAAGCGAACGGGCTCGCCCTGGTGCGCCTCGCGCAGAACGAAGGACTGCTCACCGACATCCCCGCCGCACCGAGCACCGCCCAGGTCATCGACCTGCTGCAGCAGGCCCTGGCCGCCTCGCCACGGACCGCGGCACCGCTCGACCTGCCCGACCGGCGCCAGGCGCTGAACACCGAACGCCGCGCGCTGCGAGACCAACTCCAGGAGTACGACGAGAACCTGGCGACAGTCGACCGCTGGCAGCAGCAGGGGCGCGCCTTCACCGGGGAACTCCACCTCCAACTCGACCGCCTCAAGACCCTCGCCCTACTCGGCCCCGAGTACCAGCACGACACCAGCGTCTGCCCGATGTGCACGCAGCCTCTTCCGTACCCCGACCCGTCCGCACAGGACATCGCCGAGCTCACCGGCCACCTGGCCGAGGAGCTCGCCCACGCGCAGACCCTGCAGCCCGTCCGCGAAGAGCACCGGCGCGCCCTGCAGACCGAACGCGACAGCATCGCCGAACTCCTCCGACTCAACGGGGTCCAACTGCGAGAACTGCTGGCCAGCGACGAGCGGATGCGCAACCTCCAGGAGCAGAACCTCCGCATCGCGCACATCCAGGGACGGATCGCCGAAGCCCTCGCCCGCACCGGTTCGGACAGCGACCTCGGAAGGCTGCGCCACGAACTGGCCCTGGCCGAGGAACGGACCGCAGCACTCCAGGACCTCGTGGACGAGGACGACGTTGCGGCCGAGACCGAACGCTGCCTGGCCGACATCGCCACCGATATGACTGCCTGGGCGAAGCGCCTCAACCTTGGACAAGCTGCGGATGCGACAGAGGTCGGCATCAGCCTCAGCCTGCTCAACGTTGTCGTCAGGCGCCCGGCCGGCCGGCTGCCCCTCACCCGCATCGGCAGCGCCAAGAACTGGATCGGCTACCACCTTGTGGCCCACCTCGCCCTGCACACCTATCTGCGGCGCAACGCCCGTCCCGTCCCCGGCTTCCTCATGCTCGACCAGCCCACCCAGGCGTTCTTCCCCGAGAAGCCGCGCGACGCCTCGAAGGTCCAGGACGCAGACTGGGCCACGGTCACCGCATACTTCACCCTCCTCGACGAGGTGGCGCGACTCAACGAGGGCAACCTCCAGATCATCGTCAGCGACCACGCCAACCTGCCCGACACCTGGTTCCAGGACGCGGTCATCGCCAACTGGCGCCCCAACGGCGACGGAAGCCGCAACGCCCTCATTCCCCCGGAGTGGCTCGACTGACAACTCACTGGCTGTCGGGACGGGCATCGCTATTCGCAGTCCGGGCACTCCTGCGCGACGGCTGGGAGGCGGGCCAGCCGTCCGGCGGATCTCGGCTGGCAGCACCGAGAAGGGGGCCGGGGCGATACCGCCACCCCTGCGGAGCCGCAGAGGCGGCGGGCACTGTTGGCCCGGCCGGGCGTGACCGCGAGCAGGTCCATGGATATCGGGCATTTATCTACACGGACGAATATCTGGAACGAGCCGTGAGGAATGCAGCCTTGGAGGGAAATCCCGACTCGCCGCCTGCCCACCTCCGAGGCCTTTTCGGGCCTTGGAAGGCGGACGGCTGCCGAATTTGGCACGGGTAAATCCGTGTCCGGATAGCTTGCGGTTTCCCGGTTTCAGACTATTTGATTTACCCCTTGAGGAATTTGACGAGCCGCCTGAACGCCTCGTTGTCGGCGGCCAGCCGGGAGACGTCGATTTCCATCGCACGGCGGCGGACCTCGGCTTGCGAGACCCGTTCGCCCGGCCTCTTGGTGTAGCCCATCCAGATCTCGATCTCCGGGTCCACGATGATCACCTCGATGTTCTTCCCCTCGATCACCTCCGGATGGGGGATCTCGGTCCGGAAGCCGTCGGAGTCGGCGATGGCGAGGACGTCGCCGCCGCGGGCCTGGAGTGCGGCAGCCGCGATGTGGGCGAGGCCCATGGCGCCATGTGCGACGACGACCTCCAGATCCCGGACCTTGGCGCCGCTCAGCGCGAGGCTGTCGGCCACTGCGCGGACGACGATCTCGTCGCTTCGGCCCTCGACGACAACGGTCGCGGCCTCTCGCGTCTCCTTGGGCGGGGCGATGTACGGGGTGAAGAGCTCACCCTGGTCGGCCGCCGCGCGCAGTTTGAACGCCAGGATAGTGGCGAACCCGTGATCGAGGGCCGCCTCGACGTCTTTCCTGTCGAAGAGTATGACGTTCAGTTCCTTGCCGAATCGGAGTGCGTCGACCGAATCGTCGCTGTATCCCGACATCGACACAAACACCCCGATGGTTCCGGTGAGCTTGCCGTCGACCTTTCCCTTGAATGCGTAGATCGCGGAGGCGGGAATCGCTTCTGCGAACCATTTGGCCTCCAGGAGGTAGGTTCGGTCGCGGTGAACGAACGAACCGTCGATCTCCTCGCCCTTTGGGCGATAGCGTGTGCTGGGCTCCAGGTTCCCCTCCTCCAGGAGCTTCTTCAACCACCCCTCGAAGGCGTGACCTCGGGTCTGCGGCGTGTGGCCATTCCTCAGATGTTCAAGATCGTCGAGTTCTTGACGCAGGGTCACGATGCACAGTCCTCCGAATCGGGCCGTTGCGGCTGGGACGAATTCCTAGCATCCCGGCCCGTGCCGTGTCTGCCATCCCGGAACACAGGCGCCCACCCGGGCAGGCGCGGTGAACGGGCAGCCTCGCAACGGGCCGCGCGGCCATCGCGCAGGCACGGGCCCCAACGCATCGCAGAAATAAGCAAGTTGGGCCACTTTTGCCTCGTTCAGCGATCCGGACCGCGTCCGGCCCGCCCATCAGTCTCCCGTGCTGCGCCTGGCCCTGTGACCCCGACAAGGCAGCGGCAGGCCCGTCGGCAGGAGCCCAGGCTCGACGCGCCCCGCACCGGGCCGGCCCCCCGGAGGCTTGGCAGGACGTCACGCCACTCGGGTCGCGGAATGGGCCCGCAGGTCCTCGAGCAGCAGAGGAAGACCGTTTCTTCGTGGACGGCGTGTCCGACGCCGTGTATGGCCTCCGCCAGCGCCGGGTCCCACACCGTCGGGACGGCCTCGCCGGTCAGCGGGAGCGCAGTCGCGGGGGGCAGCAGGGTCAGCGCCTGCCGGTAGTCCTCCGCACCCAGCCCCAGGACCTGGCTCGCGATGGCGATGCCGGGCCAGTCGAAATCACCGTGGTAGCGCAGGACAGCCCCTTCGGCGTGCAGCCGCTCCAGCAGATGCCAGCCAGCCGCGGACGGCATCCCCGAGGTGCACACCAACGGCCCGGGCACGGGCAGTTGGGCGGCGGCCTGCAGGACCTGGGGGTTCTCGCAGACATGGGGACCTGCCGGGTGGCCACCACAGGGGCCTCGGCGGCGGGGGGAGAGGAGCTCGGCGAGTGTGAGGTAGGTGACCAGCCCCAGGTCTGCACGGGCCCGCAGCATCACGGACCACGGCGCCGCGCCCGGCGGCCGCACACCGAAGGTCATCACCGTGCCGGAGACCTGGTCGGGGGCGACCCCGACGTGCTGCCACAGCTGCCTGCGCCCCGCGGCGTCCGCGGGCCAGGGCAGGGTGTGCGCGGCGGCCACCGCCCGCAGGACCAGGGCGGCGACCAGACGGCCCTCGTCCAGGCCGTGGGCGTCGCCGGTGGTGCGCGCGGCGAGCTGCGCCAGCCCCGACCCCGAGCCCTCGGGGCAGGGCTTCTGCGGCAGGGGGGCGAGGCGAGCCTGGGTGCGCCAAGTCGGCCAGGACCCGCACCCCCGCCTCGACGGCCTCCCCGCCCGCTTCCGGTCCGGCACTGGTCAGCAGCCCCTGGCCGCGGACCTGCTCCCGCCAGGCCGGCACCCACGCCAGATGCGCGAGTCCCGCCGCCTCCAACCGCGCCCACACCCCGGCGGAGGCCGTGTCCCGCTGCCGACGCCCGGTCCGCCGGTCGCTCAGCGCACCACCGGTCAGATCCGCGACGGCGGTGATCAGCGAGCACGAGGCGCTGGAGGAGCGCAGCGCCGCGTCCAACGCGGCGAGCTGCACCCGCACCGTCCTGGCCCTGATGTGGGTGCCCAGCAGGCTGCCCAGACGCCGCGCACCGGTCTCGTCAAGGTCCAGCGCGAGCGTGCCGGCGATCGCGAGGCCGTTGCGCTCCAGCCGCGCCCGCACCGCCCCCACACGCCCTCCAAAGCGGGGTGGGACCAACTGCCGGCAGCGCTCCTGAGCCGTCTCCAGGGAGATCTCAAGGCTGGCCTCGATCAACCGGTCCCGCACATCGGCCGCGGACATGTCGGCCAGCAGCGTCCCGCAGAAC
This sequence comes from Kitasatospora sp. NPDC048365, assembly GCF_043200835.1. NCBI lineage: Bacteria > Bacillati > Actinomycetota > Actinomycetes > Kitasatosporales > Streptomycetaceae > Kitasatospora > Kitasatospora sp. NPDC048365. Next base: position 968 of record NZ_JBICYJ010000060.1, on the reverse strand, counting down.
ACGTCCATGTCGGCGATGTACTCGATCTCATTCTCAGCCGTCAGATACCGGTACAGCTGCAGGCACTCAGTAGGCACAGGATCGAAGAAACCACGAGCAGTGACAGCCACAGCCAGCCACACCCGCTCCCACACACCGGCCCGCCGACAGGTTCGCGGCACAAGGCACACCCCGAACGTAGAACCACCGCAAACGCCGACGCACCTGAGCACGTGAAACGACAAGGCCAGCACCATAACTGACACATCATGACCGTCCCAGCGCCCTGAACCGACCGAAAGCCGCCCAATAACGACCCCGACCACCAGGCGGGGCAACACCCCCACACGACACAGCAACCCCGAACCCCAACGCGGAACCGAGCCGTCAGCCGACGAAGAACCTGATCACCACTCCGAACCCACCCGCCACAACAGCAACCCCACCCCCACAACAACAGCCGGCACCATCATGCGAGACCGGGCCCTCCCCAAAGTGCAGGGCAGAGAACCGGCATGAAACACCATCAAAGACACACAAAAACCTGGCCGACAGACCAGGACAACCAAGAAGGCCTAGAGAACCACCGACCAGCACCCACCCACACCAATAACCAATAAAACCATCGACAGAGAGCCAGAAAACACCCACATCTGACTGAAAGTCAGATTATGTAAAGCCCCTTAAGCTGAACCCTGCCGATAAATACATAAACAAATCCGCCGAAGGCGGAAATTCCCCAACACCGCCACGCAATAACATTCCTGACCAACGGTCAGGAATAGAAGAACAATACAGCCGGCAGCCGAAAGGCTGCCGACGCCAACCACCAACAAAATCGTGCCAGATTGCCCGAAAGGGCAATCAACATTTCCACAGAATTCCCGAAGGGAATTCGACAGTAACCCAGAAAAATCCCCCGAAGGGGGATTTCGGGGGTTCAGGAATTCCGAAAGGAATTCCTTTAAGGCGCTTTAGCGCCCTGCCCC
>NZ_JBICYJ010000059.1:0-49384 GCF_043200835.1 Kitasatospora sp. NPDC048365 | reverse complement strand
GGCCCCGCCCCCGCCCCGGCCCCCGGCGCCGCCCCCCCGGGCGGGGCCGCCGCCGGGGCCCCCCCCCCCCCCCCCCCCCCCAACCCCCCGGGGGCCCCCGCGGGGGGGGGGGCCCCACTGGGGTTCGGACTTCGGGACGGCGGTGCGGCGTACCGCCCGCCGGGTCGCCCGAGGATCAGCCGGCGGTCAGCCTGATCGGGGACCAGGTGGTGCCGTACTGGTCGAGCGCGGTGCCGTGGTCGATGCCGCCCCGCCCGTCGCCCTTGTAGACGTGCATCGTGCCGTCCTCCCACACGGCGAGGAGATCGGCGTTGCTGTCACCGTTCACGTCGGAGGCGACGAACTGCTTGATCGTCCTCCAGGTCGTGCCGAACTGGGTGAGCGGGGTGCTGCTCCCGATGTAGCCGGTGCCGCCGCCCTTGTAGAGGTGCAGGCTGCCGTCCGTCCAGACCGCCATCAGGTCGGAGACCTTGTCCCCGTCGAAGTCGCCCGCGGCCATCTGCGGCAGGTTGTTCCAGGTGGTGCCGAACTGGGTGAGGGCGATTCCGTCCTTGACGTCGCCGTTGCCGTCACCGAGGTAGACGTGCATGGAGCCGTCGGACCAGATGCCGACCAGGTCGGACTTCCCGTCGCCGTTGAAGTCGCCGGCCTCCACCTGCTGCATGGCGCCCCAGGTGACGCCCCACCTGGTCAGTGCGACGCTCTGGGTGATGTGCCCGTTGCCGTCGCCCTTGTACAGGTGGAGGGTGCCGTCGCCCCAGACCGCCATCACGTCGGCGGCGTAGTCACCGGTGAACTCGCCCATGGCGACGTGCTTGACGGTCGACCAGGTCGTGCCGCCGAACTGGCCCAGGCTCTGGGCGTCCAGACCGGTGGTGCGGTCACCGAAGTAGGCGTGCATGGTGCCGTCGCCCCAGACCGCCACCATGTCGCCGATGCCGTCGCTGTTCAGGTCGTCGGGCGCCGCGGCCGGCACCCCCGCGTACGGGGTCAGGACGTCCGAAGCAGTGGCGATGGCCGCGCTTCCACCGGGCTGGGTGGGCAGGGAGCCGACCAGGTGGGCGGTGACCTTGCGGTTGTCGCCCACCGTCCAGAGGTCGGGGATCCCGTCGGCGTTGAGGTCCGCCGCCTGGAGCGAGAGGTCCTTGCCGGTGTTCCAGTTGGCCGCGATGCTCACGGGGGTGTAGGTGATCGCGCCCGAGTCGGGGTCGACCGCGAGGTCCTTCCAGAGGGCCAGCTGGCCGGTGGTCCTGTTCCACAGGTACATCGCGGTGCTGGTACCGGTGCCGTCGGGCAGTTGGCAGGTCGCGAGGGTCCAGTTGTTCCAGTCGGAGGTGCCGTTCGGCGTGCTGGCGTCGATCTGCACGGGGAAGTCGAAGCCCCCGATCGTGCTGGTGGCCCGGTAGAGGTTCAGGTAGTAGCCGCCGCCGGCGTCGCCGGAGATGCCGATCAGGTCCGGGTACGGGCCCTGACCGCCGGACACGTGTCCGGCCGCCGCCAGCCTGAGGGGCTCGTCCCCGTTGCCGTCCGTGAAGGACCCGGCGGGCACGGTGTGCGAGTTCCCGTTCTGGGCGGACGGGATGGCCGATCCGTCCCCGCTCCCGTTGAGGACGACAGCCCCGCCGGGGTTGTTGCTCGAACCCGGGTAGTAGACCAGGAGGTCCTGCAGGTTGGTGTCGGTGAAGTGGCCCGACACCGCGAGGGAGCCGTCGAAGTCGGACGGCAGGTTCTCGCTGGAGTAGCCGTTGCCGTTGATCCCGATGTCCACGGCGGAGCCGCCGGCCCGGGTCGGCTCCTGGCCGTCCCCACGTGCCAGCCAGATGCCCGACGCGAGACCGTGCTGTCCTCCGACGGTGAGCAGGTCGGGGGTGCCGTCACCGGTGAAGTCCCCGTCCCTGGCCAGGGCCGCGGCCGCCGAGTTGAAGGTCACGGTCGCGGACTGGCCGATGTTGCCGGCCGGCGACAGGCTCGTGACCGTCAGGACGTTGGTGCGCCGGTTCGGCTTGACGGAGATCGTCGCGGTGCCGCCGGCCCCCGCGTTCACACTGATCCGCCCGCCGGCGTTCAGCTGGTACTCGTAGCTGCTCGGGGTGTTGGCGGCCGTGCAGGTGCTCGGCGTGTTCTGGGCACAGACCGGAGCGATGTCCACCTCGACCGCGGTGCCGAGGACGCTGCCGGACGGCGGGGTGACGACGGGCGCCCCCGGCCGGGTGGGGTCGAAGGTGAACTTGCAGGTGGTGGAGGTGGGGCCGCTGAGGTTGAAGTCGGTGGTGGTCACCGTCCAGTCGACGTCCAGGAGCTGGCCCTTCGCGGCCGCCTCCAGGCTGGCCTTGGGCAGTTTGAAGGCGAGCGTGGAACCGGACTTCGCCGTCAGGAGGTTGGGGTTGCTGTCCGGGACGATGGTCGTGCTGGTGCCGTGCTTGACGGCGTGGAAGGTGGCGCCGAGGGTGCCGCCGTTGCGGTCGGAGACCGTGCCGTACAGCCACACGTCGCCGTCACCGGCGAACTCGCCACCGGAACACCACGTCGAAGGCGACGTCGTCAGGGTGGTCGGCCGGTCGGGGGCGTGGTTGTACGTGGTGGAGACGGTGACCGTGTTGGCGAACTTCTTCCAGCTGTCTCGGTTGCCGTTCTCGTACTGCGCCTTCAGCACGAAGACCATGCTCGACCAGTGGCCCGAAGCGGCGGTGGTCATCACGTTCTTGATGTTGAAGCCGACGCCGCGCGGGTCGCAGTTGGTGCCGCCCCAGAACATCGCGTTGCTGCTGCCGACGTAGGTCTGCGGCGCGGGCGCGTTGTTCCAGGTGGTGGCGTTGCTCAGCTTGGAGCCCTTGGCTGCGAGCCACAGCTCGGTGTTGTTGGCGGTGCAGCTGCCCGACCAGATACCGGTGAAGTTGATCTGGGAGCTGATCACGTTCGAGTCCCACACGGCGGGGTCGACACTGACCTGCATGTAGGAACGGGCGGTGAAGTAGGGGCTCTCCCAGCCGTTGTAGCCCACCCGCAGCACGTCGTTCGTGTTGTAGAACGACTGGCTCGGGTAGTACGAGTTGGTCTGCGCCCAACCCTGGCGGCTGCTGGACGCCGGCGACGGGTAGAACGTCGGGTCGATGTACAGCGGGTACGTGGTGTCGGGCGACGCCAGCAGGGCGGCGTCCGGGACGAGCTCGATGCCGTCGCCGGTGGCGCGTGCGGCGATGCGCGCGGTGCGCGCGCTGTCGCCGGGGGCCTTCTCGCTGGAGGCCGCGGGCTCGCCGGTCCGCGCACCCGGGGCCTGTCCGGGCTCCTGGCTCCGCAGCGCCTTCGCCTGTTCGCCGACAGCGGCGGCCGCGGCGGGCCTGGTGGCGGAGTCCCACATGAGAGGGGCGGGAGCGGTGAACACCGCGTTGCCGCTCCGGTCGCCGGCAGTGATGTTGCCCGCCTCGTCGGAGCTCAGGGTCACGCCGTCGGTCTTCGCCGTCAGCCGCAGCTTCTTCAGCGCCGGGTTGGCGGCGGCCTTCGCGTCCTTGACGACCAGGACCTCCGAGAAGCTGCCCCGGGTGTCGGTGGTGACCTTGAGGTCGACACCGTCGAAGACGTTGGCGTACGTGGCCGTGGCACCCGAGAGGGTGGGCGCGGGCAGCTTCACCGGGAAACCGAGGGCGAGCTTGCGGCCCTGGTGCGCCATGGTCGCCAGCGGCCCGGTACCACCTCCGGAGAGGCTCAGCGAGCTGCTGGTGACGGCCGGTGAGACGGTACCGTCCGCGTTCCTGCGCAGGGTCGCGTCCAGGGCGACCCACGCGCCGTTCACGTGCTTGCGCACCGGGACAAGCGACTGCTCGACCGTGAACGTCCCGTCGGGGTGAGCGGTGGTGGTGCTCTGCTCCGTCGTCGCGGCGGAGGCCTGCACGTCCTTGCCCCCGGCCACGGCCTGGGCCGTCGCCTGGGCAAGCGTCAGTGAAGCGGCCCGCGGGCCGGCGGCCGGCGACGGCGCACCGGACGCCTCGGCCTGCGCGGGCAGTGCCACAACCACGGTCGTGACGACGGCGGTTGCCGCAGCCATGGCGAGTCCGCGTATCACGCCGGATGGTCGCCTGGAGGGTGAGTCAGCTGACACGAAGTCATCTCTCTCGAACGGAGAACGGGCATTCGCCCAGGTCAGCCGACACGCTAGACAACCACCGCGTCCAAACTTCATGCTGCGACAGGAATCACAGGACCGCTTGTCCGACTACGCATGATATTTGCCGACAAGATCGCCAATCTTTGGGAAAGATTTTACCTAAGACCGTTCCGGGTCCAGAGATCAGTCGAGCCGGCCCGGAGCGGAAGCCTCGAACTCCGAGACGCGCGGGTGCCGCACCGCCTCGAACGAGGAATCCGCCAGGATCGCCGCGATGAGCTCCTTCGAACCGTGGACCTCGGTCGCGGAGAGATCGCTGTCCGAATACACGAACCACGACCGGTCAGCAGGCCACCAGTTGACAGGAAACGCGTACGGAAAACCGGCAGAGCCGATTCCGTCCAGCAGCGGGACTGCCTCGCTGAGCAGGCCTCGCCGCAGCTCGACCGGTTCGCCGATGTTCTCCAACGGAGACTGCGCCCAGAAGCACTCGCTGTCCGGACCGTCCGGGCTGAACCGCGCGAGGGTCTCGATCAAGCCGGTCAAGCTGTCGCGATCCGGCGCGCCCGTCTCCGGCCTCGTCATCCCTTCCATCGGAATACCGTCGAAGACCCTCGTGGAGAGCGTCCGACCCCACTGGCCCAGGTCCCGACCCGCCCCGGAGACGAGGTCCGCCCAACGGACCCGGCGAACACGACGCCCCTCGCCGTCCAGCTCCCAGACCGCGTGGAGGATCCAGCACTGGTCGGCGTAGCCCGACGGTTCGTACCCCGTCACGGAGTCGGTCACCAGGTCGCGGAGATCATCAGTCTCCTGGCTCGTCTCGATTACTTCCACAAAAAATTCTCCAGACCTCATGACCGCGCCCCGCTGATGGGCGCGCAGGCGCTTCGTACCAAGACCCGTTCGAAGGTCCTTGGAGAAGTCGATCGTCGCATCGCCCGCACCGTTCGATTCGCTCTACCCGAAGTGTCGGCATCCCACTTGGCCCGGTCGAGCAGGTGCTGCATGCCCCGTCCGGGGTGGCCTCCCCGGCCCGCTCGGCGATGCTCCAGCGGTTCTTGCGCGGCAGGCCCGAAAGCAGCCCCGGCACCAAGTCCCTCACCCGGCGCCGGGGTTCAACCCGTGCGAACCGGTCTGCTGTTCGGGACGTCAAGGCCTCGGACGCCTCCTGCCGGCGGGCTGGGTCTACGCTGTGACCTGCGGCCATCGCATGGTCTTCAGTCTTCACCCACCGATGATCATGGGTGGCCTCGCCCGTCTTCGCCACCCTCGGTCACGACGTGCGAAGACGGGGCCGTATCCCTTGCGCATCCCGCTCGGGACACGCGGCGTTCGCCCGCCGTCCCGTACCAGGAGGACACATGCAACGCGGCGAAGTCTGGTGGGTCGACTTCGACGAGCGACGCCCGGTCGTACTGCTGTCGGACGTCGAGTCGTCCGGGTTCCAGGCGATGCAGGTCGTTGCGCCGGCGGGCGTCGACATCAGCGGCCTGGGCGTTGAAGTGGCGATAGGCGCTCTGGAAGGACTGCCCTTCGAAGGCGTGCTGCGGTTCGCGTTCCCGCGTCCAGGCTTTACTCCTTGCACCTGGCTGACCACCGTGGCCCGGGACGACCTGATCGAGCGGGTGGGCGTGTTGTCCTCCGCGAAGCTCGGCGAGGTCGGGGAAGCCCTTCGTGCCGCTGAACAGAGGAGGGAGTGGACCCCGATGACGGCTGCCAGGCTCCACGAGATCAAAGGTGCCCGCCGTCTCGGAGGACTCGAGTAGCGGACACCTCTGCTGACCGGCTCGATCTCGTCGACGACCGGCGGCGGCCTCCTCTCCACCGCACTCCAGCAGCAAGACGACGAACGCGGCCCGTCCGGCCACAGCCCGTGCGATCACAACGGATGCGCTGTCTTCCGGCGCACCGCCGTCTCGTCTTCCGACCGCCGGGAGTCCACCTCGTGGGCTCCCGGCGGTCAGGGACCTCGGCGGGAGGCCAAGGGGGCGGGAACGGCTTGCTCACGCCCCCCGGGGTTGCCCGTTCGCGGGTTCACCAGTCGGGGCTGATGTCGCTTCCGAAGCCGCCGCCGGCGGGCCTCCTCTCGAAGTGCAGGTGCGGGCCGAACGCGTTGCCGCTGTGGCCGACCAGGGCCAGCTGCTGGCCCGCTCCGACGCCCGCGCCGTCGCCGACGTCGTACTTGGAGAGGTGGCAGTACCAGTAGTCCGTGCCGTTGTTGGCGCGCAGGACGAGGTAGTTCCCGAAGCTGTCGTCTTCGCCCATACGGCTGATGGAACCGTCGAGGACGGCGACGCACGGCGTGCCGTCGTCGGCGGCGTAGTCGGCGCCGGTGTGGTATCCGAGGCTCCAGTGCGGCCCCTCGATGTGGTAGGCGGTGGTGACGCCGTGGTTGGGGACCGGCGAGGAGGCGCGGTGGGGGTCTCCGTTGACGGACGGAACACGGAGGCTGTCCCAGGAGGACTGTCCGGGGATGCCGTCCGCGTCGCCGCCGGAGAATCCGAGTTTGCGCTGGAAGGCGGCGTAGGACTCCTTGTCGGCGTTACCCCAAGAGGGGCCGGGACCCACCTGGTAGCGGCTGCATCCTTCCTCGACGAGGCGCTGGCCCATCACCGTGATGATCGGGCTGACCTGTCCGTCATGGAAGAACGTTGCTCCGGGGAAAGGCTGCAAGCCCATGATCATGCTCCTCTCTGCTGTGCTGGGCATGGGCACGTGGCTCCGGCACCGGGGGAATGCGGTGCCCGGCGGGTGTCCCCGCCCGGGCACGCCGGTACCGCGCCGCGCCACGAAACGCAGCACTGAGAGGCGGACCGGCCGGGAAGATGTCGGGTCGTTCAATTCGCCCCGTGCCGGAGAGGGCCGTTCGTATCAGACCCTTCACTTCCACCGTGCGCCGCTGCGATGGCGACCGCAACGCAGGAGGACGCGGGACACCCGGGCGGGAAGCCGGCCCCGACACCCGACGACGATCAGGACGGTTCGCCCCCCGCCGGCGCGTCGCCTCGGCCGCGCTCCGGGGCACGGCGGCCGTGGCGGCGCCCCTCCGGAACCGGTGCACGGCAGGGCGCTTGTAGGGCGCTTGTTTCGTGGACACGCACACCGGCGAAGGTGTCGCCGGGGTGGGCGGGCAGGGGGCGGCGCCTACAGTCCGACCGTCCGGCGGACGGTTTCGAAGCCGACCACCTCGATCCGCGGGGTGCCGTCGACGTCGAGGGCGAGGCGGACCTCGTTCCCGACCAGCAGCCCGCCCATCGCCACGTAGCTGCCGTCCGGCAGGACGCCGAGCGGCATCGTCCGCGGGCCGAGCTGGAGGAACAGGTCGCGGCCGTTTCGGGTCAGGCGGTATCCGCCCTCGTAGTGCCCCAGGTACGGCGCGGTGGCGCCGGGGTCGGTCGGCGCGGTCCGGCGCCCGAGGGCGCGCAGGTCCTCCAGGGCGGCCAGGTACGCGGCGTGGACCTTCTCCGGGACGCCCTTGTTCAGGCCGAACCGTTCGCTGAGCAGCAGGTTGAGGACGTACAGGTAGAAGTACGGCCCGGTCGGGCCCGGGTTCATCCCGTTCAGCACGACCAGCCCGAGGTCGTGTTCGGGCAGGAAGCCGATGTACGAGGTGAAGCCGTCGATCCCGCCGTTGTGCCAGACCAGCGAGGTGCCGTCGCAGAACCGGTTGCGGATCCAGCCCATCCCGTAGCCGGACGCGGTGACGTCCGGGTCGAGGTCCGGCGAGAGGGGGACCGGGATGTGCGGCTTCCAGCACTCGGCGAGGTTGGCCGCCGACACCACCCGGCGGCCGTCCACCGAGACCCCGCCCCGCAGTTGCAGGCGGACGTACGCGGCCATGTCGTCGAGGGAGGCGAGGGTGCCGCCGGCCGGGGCGTAGCTGCCGACCGGCCCGAAGGCGAGCGGCCTGTTGGCGGCGGTGAGGTCGGGGACGTGGCCGCGCATGAAGTCGGTGACCAGCCCGCGGGGGTCGTCCGCGATCCGGGCGCCGGCCATGCCCGCGGGCCCGTACACCTGCTCCCGCATCTCGTCGGCGAACCTGCCCGTCAGCGCGTCGCCGGACACCCCGGTGGCGAGCAGCGGGAGGTAGCCGCCGACGGAGTACACCGTGTTGTTGTAGAGGTATGCGGTGTTCGGCGCGGCCGTCACCGGAAGGGTGGTCAGGGAGCGGAGCAGCTGAGGGGCGGTCGGGTCTCCCTCGTGCAGGCCCGAGAGCGCCGGCGGCTCGTCGATGCCGGTGGCCATGCCCAGCAGGTCACGGACCCTCAGGGAACGGGTCAGCTCGTCCGTGGGCGCCCGGAAGCCCGGCCACGCGTCGACCGCCCGCTGGTCCCAGGCCAGCTGTCGCCGGTCGACGTAGGTCGCGGCGAGGAGCGAAGTCATCGACTTGGTGGTCGAGGCGACCAGGAACCGGGTCGACGAGGTGACGGGCGCCCGGCTCTCGGTGTCGCGCACGCCGAGCGGAAGGCTCAGCAGGACCCGGTCCCCGCTGACCACTGCCACCGCCGCACCGACCAGGCCCATCGCGGTGAACTCCTCCTGCACCCGGGCGGCGAAGGAGCCCCAGTCGTCCGCGGCATCCGCGGAGTCGGCGGTGTCGGCGGTGTCGGCGGCGCGCGCTGTCGCGGCCGACGAGCGGGTGCCCAGCCCCGTGGCCAGGCCGGCCGCCACCAGGCCCCGGATCACCGACCTGCGCGTCGAAACGGCGGGCGAGACAGCAGTCGCGGCATCGAACTCCACCCGCATTTCCCCTCACTCCTACGGTAAGCACTGACACTGGGCACGGGACCGGGGCCCGCCCCGCCGGCTGAACCGTGCAACCGGGCCAACACGGCCGGCGCGGTGCGGCCGCCGACGCGGTCGAGACCACCTCGACACGCTATCCACGCACCCGCAACAACCGGCCGAACACTCCGCCGCACTGACCGAGAATCATCCGACCAGCAGCACCCCGCCGCCCCGACAGACCATCAGACGCCACCCCACACGCCCCCAGTACACGGACGGAACAAGTACCGGGCCGAACCCGGCCGGCCAGGCAACCGGGCGGGCCGGCGGCGATCCGCGGACGGTCGGCCTCACGCACAGGTCGGCCTGCCTGAGCCCCCGTCCCTCCCGAGCGTCGCCAGTCGGGGGAACCATCGTGCGGACAGGAAGCGTTTGTCGGTCGGAACACGATGCAGCGGGCGTCGTGCGACAGGGGGTCACGGGTCGATGGTCATGGCATTCGCTCTCACACTGCCCGGACTCGCTCTGGCGGTGGTGCTGTTCGCGCTCGCCTCGACGGTGCTCCGCCGGCTGGCCCGTTCGGGCCTGGTCCCGGCACGGTTCCGCAGGGAGTCCGGCCGACTCGGCGGCCCGACCTCGGTCTCCACCGTGGCCGTGGACGTCTTCACCGGATCGGTGAACACCGGCAAAGCCGTCGAGTTGGACGAACGCTCCGCCGAGGCGATGCGCCGCGACGAGGAAGGAGACGCTGCGCCACCCCGCTCGACCGTCGACCTGCACACCGGCCGGGCCGTCATCGTTCTGCCCCGGCAACCGGCAGGCACCGGCTCCAGCACCGGCGCACCGGCCTGACCACCCGGAACGAGTCCGGGGGTGAACCCGGGCGACAGGCGGCGCGGCGCTCAGAGGGCGTGGCGGCCGGGCGTGCGCGTTCCGGCGACACCGTTCGTTCACCTGATGCCCGACTTCGCCGCCCGGAACGCCGCCACGATCGCTTCGAAGCGCTTCTGCGTCTCGGCCTGCACCTGGGCCACGGTCAGGTCGGGTGCGTACAGGCCCGACGGCATGGCGTAGAAGGCCTGGATGGGCCTGTTCAGCAGCTCGCTGGGGATGGGGGTGTTGGAACCCGTCCACATGATCGTGGGGAGGTGTGCCAGCAGGGCGTCCACCCAGTCGGCCGGGTGGAGCGACCGGTTCCGCCGGAAGAACAGGCGGAGCTCGTCGTGGAAGTCGCCGGTGCCCACCGTGAGGCCGTCCTGGACCAGGGTGAACCGGTCCCGGGACAGCGCTGCGACGTGGCCGAGGGGTTCGATGACCGGTCCTTCCTGCGGCTTCTCGCCGGGCACCAGGAGCGGTTGGCGCACGATCTGCCACAGCACCCCGTTGGTGGGGCTGCGCAGGGTTTCCAGCAGGGAGATCCAGCCGAGTCCTTTGCTGAGGTCGTCGCGCCCGGCCTCGACCGCGTTCTGCAGGACCTCGTAGCCGATCGACACCGGCAGCCATTCGTGCTGTCCGGCCCGGATGTCGCGGATCTGCCCGGCCAGCCAGGTGCGCGTCTTCGGGTCGCGCTGCAGCTCTGCGAGGAACTCCTCGTAGCTGACCGCCCCGACGGTTTCGCCGCGGACGAAGGCGCGGAATGCCTCGAGCAGGCCGGTCGGGATGATCACGCCGTGCACCAGGATCGAGACCGGGCTGTCGGGCCACGGGGTGAAGGAGCCGTAGTCGAATCCCGACGGCTTGAAGCCGATGCCCCGCACCTTGGTGCGGAGGTCGCTGTCCCCGGTGTCGGAGAGGCGCGCGGCGCCGTCGCTGCGCAGCTTGGCCGCGACCCGGGTGCCGAGGGAGCGGAGGAACTGCTCGCGGACGTCGTGACCCGGCGACCTGTTGATCAGCGCGTACTTGCGGAACTCGTCCGTGTCGGCTCCCCGGCGCTCGGCCGCTTCGAAGTACCCGAGCAGCTTGGCGTGGTTCGCGCCGGAGGCCAGGACCTCGGAGGGCACGAGACTCGCGGGCTGGAACGATGCGGCGTCCCAGACCTTGCCCTGCGTGCCCTGGAGCGGTTTCGCCTCGGGCGGGTCGATGTACTGCCGCTTCCAGCTCTCCAGCACGGTCTCGGTGTGGGCCAGTCCGTGGGGCGGCAGGGCCTCTCGGACGGCCGCGATATTGGCCGCGCGGCGGTCCTCGCCGAAGAGGGCGAAGAGCCGGTCGAGGGTGTTCGCGATGGACCGCTCGCTGGTTTCCAGGGCGCTGTCGTCGGGCGGCTTGGCGGTGTCCTTGGGATCCCGGGCCGCCTTGTCGAACGCCGCCAGCAGCATGGTCGCCTCCTGGTTGGCGCTCGCGGCCGCTCCGCCGAGCGTGCCGATCAGTTCCGTGGCCTCCTGGTGCTTCTTCTTGTCGGCGGGCTCGCCGGCCTTCAGCTTCTCGGTCCAGGTGTTGATCAGCTCGGGGATGGTGGTCGCCGTCGAGGCCACCATCAGTTCGGCCTGGTTGCCCGCCCTCTGCACGTACAGGCGGTGGCTCTCGTCGGCCGCGGTGAACCGCACGGTGGTGCCGAGTTCGCCGTCGCCGCCCTTCTCCCCGTCCGGGGTCTCCTCCCCGATGCCGAGGCGTTTGAGGAGTGCTCGGGCCCGGGCGGCGAGGAAGGCGACGACGTGTTCCATCGCGGCGAGGACGACGGCTTGGAGGCGGGTGATGACGTCGGCCACCTCGCCGGGGAGTCCGCCGAGGTGCAGCAGGCCGGCGAGGAAGTCGATCACCGGTGGGATCAGGGAGGCCAGGGCCTTCTCGACGGCGGTGGCGAGTCCGGCGATGTTGCCCGCGACGACGTCGGCCAGCCCGTTGACGACGGCCTCGATGAACCGGAAGATCCTGGCGGCGTTGCGGAAGATCCACGCGCACACCTGGTAGATCAGGTCGATCGCCTGGGCGATGGCGCCTACCGGGTTCAGCAGGCCGACGACGCGGACGACGACCTGCTCGATCAGGGTCTTCACCAGGTAGTCGACCGCCGCGTCGAGGAGCATGCCGACGATGTTCTCGGGGGTCAGTTGTTCCTTGACGAGCTCGACCAGGCCTTCCGGTCCGCGCTCGATCAGTACCGAGATCAGCTGCCAGGCCGTCTCGACGACCTCGACCGCGGTCGGCCCGAGGTGGCGTACCAGGATCTCGCGTACCCGTGGCCAGGTGATTCCCATGAGTTGCAGGGCGAAGGCGAACAGGGACTTGGCCGAGAGGTCGCGCGGCATCGGGATCGGGGTCTTCAGCCCCGAGAACAGCCAGTCCCAGAACCCTTCGAGGACGTACCTGCCGAACTTGTCGAAGAACTGCTCGAAGCCCTGCTTGAGGCCGGCCACGAGGTTGTTGACGAAGCGTTCGGGGTCGTCGGCGATGTCGGAGATGACCTGTTCGATCTTGGCGATCAGGGCCCAGAACGCGGCGGGCGGGATGCCGACGAGCCGCAGCAGGCCGTTGATGATCGCCCGGACCGGGTCGTCGATGAACTCCTCGATCGCGGCGACCACGCGGCCGATGAGGCCGCCCGCCGCCTCACGGAGCGCCTGGGCCTCGGCGTGGATCTGGTTGACGGCGGTGACGGCCCGTTGGGAGACGTCGCGGACGAAGCCGGTCTGCGCCTCGGTGACCCGTCGGCTCAGACCGTCCAGCATCCCGCCGAACCGCTCCCGTTGCTGCGCCGCCCACTCGGGGAACTCCGCCTCCATGGCCTTGAACGTGGTGTCGATGTCGGTGCGGGCGTGCCGGATGACGGCCTGGGCCGCCGCGACGACCCCGTTGACGTCGCTGGAGATGCCCGTCAGCAGGTCGCAGACGCCGTCCCCGAAGGTCCGCTCGGCGCGGTTGTACTCGTCGGTGACCCAGTCCGGCAGGCCGCCGATGTAGTCACCGACCGCGAGGAGGGTGCCGCCGACGCCGGAGTGCCGGTCGTCGATCCAGCGTTTGACCTGGTCGAGCGCGTCGTGGAAGTCCTGTGAGAGCCGGGTCAGGCCCTTCTCCCACCGGTCGATGGCCACCCGGCTCAGCGGCTGCAGCAGCGCGTCGACCTGCTTCTGGGCGTCGTCGTAGATCTGCTGGGCACGGCGTGCGACCGCCTCGCGGGTGTGCTCCTCCGAGGCGACCGCGGCACTCTGGCCGCCGCCGACCGCCGTGACCGTCCCCTTGCGGGCGCCGCGCAGGGCCGCGACGGCCTGCTGCTGCAGCTGGGCCATGTCGGCCTGGGCCGAGTCGATGGCCTGCTGCTGCTCGGCCTGGATCTGCTCGGGGGTCCGCTGCGCGGCCTCGCCGAGCCCGGCGCGGGCGTCCCGGGCCGCGGCGAACGGCCCGTCCGGGATCTCCCGGGTCACCCGGGTGTCGATGCCGGATTCGGTGATCCTCCGGTCGGTCGCGGCCACGTCCGCGTCGAGGGTGGTGTTCTCGGGCGGGATCGGGTCGGGGGCCGCCGAGGCCGCGTCGACGCCCATGCCGGGGGAGGTCGGAGACGGGTTCCCGAGCGGTTGCGGCGTCAGGGACGGCGTGCCGGGCGGTGGCGAGGCCATCGCGTCGTAGCTGCTGCCGACCTGCTGCACCTGGCCCTGGACCGAACCCGTGACGGTGGCGCCGGCCTGCTGTGCCTCCTTGGTCGGGTCGCTGTCCAGCAGCTCGTCCTCGTCCTCGGGCCGGTTCGCGCGGATCGCCTTGCGGATGCGTTCGCAGAGTTCGACGATCTCCGGGCTCGGCGCGGGCCGTTCGCCCAGCTCGGTGGCGAGTTCCTCGCGGGCCCGGGCGGCGGTCTCGGCGGCCGGCTCGGTCACGGCGGCGCGTGCGGAGGCCACGTCGGCGTCGGCGCCGGGCAGGTCGCGGGCCGCCCGCCCGGCTCCGCGCGCCCCGCCCGCGACCGTCGCGCCCCGCTTCGCCGCCGTCGGCGTCAGGTCGGACGGCGGCTCCGGCATGATCAGCTGGACGGTGGGGACGGGCGGCGCCTCGGCGGGCGTCTCCTCGGCGGGCGCGGTGCCCGGTTCTCCGCCGGCCGCGTCCTCCCCCGGGGTCGGCCCCGCCTGCGGGACCTGCGGCTCGGTACCGGTCGCCTCGGCCGCGCCGGCCCCCGACTCGGCCGGGGCCCGGCCCTCGGGTCCGGTCGCCGGTACCTCGGACGTGGCTGCCGGCGGGGCCGGTGCCGCGGGCGGGGCGGGCGGAACCACCTGGGCGGGGGCCCCGCCGACGGCACCGAGCAGGCCCGTCAGCGCCGCCCGGACCGCGGCGTCGAGGACCTTCAGGGTCTCGGGGCTGTCCACCCCGTAGATGCCGGGCGCGAAGAAGAGGTCCTGGTCGGTGACGAAGGCGGGCGCCCCGCCGACCGCGGTGTCCGGGTGGACCCGCAGCCGCGCGACGTCGAGCCCGAGACCGCGGTAGATCTCGGCCGTGCGCGGGCTCAGTGGCAGGCCCGGCGCCACGGCGTCGACGGGCAGGTGGACGACGGCGCGGCCACCGTCGCGGGTCACGTCGACGCCGTCCGGAGCGGTCCACGTCGCACCCTGCGGCAGCGGTTCCAGGTCCACGGCGAGCGTGCTGCCACGCATCGTGACGGTCGGGGTGGCGAGCGGGGTCTCCGGACTCCAGCCGTGGACGGTCCACGTCACCTCGCCCAGGTGCAGGCCCAGGAACCTCACCGCGGTCCGCATCCGGACGACGCCGTCGAGGGACCCGTCGGAGCGGAGACCCGCGTGCCCCGTGACGTCCGCGAACGGCGCGGTGCCCGCGAGCGTCAGCACGCCGCCGTCCACGCCCCATTCGGCCTGTACGGCCGTCAGGTCTCCCGCGACGCGCACGCCGAGGCCCACGACGCCCGCCCCGCCCTCCGGCCGCGGGACCTTCGCCGGAAAGGCCGCCTCGGCGACGGCCGGCGACGGCGCCGGGGTCGCCTGCCGCCCCTGGCCGGTCCGCTCCGGCGCCGCCCGGTCGGCGAGCCGGCTCACGGCGGCACCGACTTTCCGGACTTCTCGTACTGGCGGCGGATCCCGGTCGCGAGGTGCTCGCCGGTGACGACCAGGCCGTCGGCGGCGGCCAGGTACGCCGCCTCCAGCATCGCCTCCCGGATCTGCGCTCCGGTCAGCGGGTAGCGGTGTGCCAGCGCCGCCAGGTCGACGTCGGCGTCCACCGGCAGTCGCGCCGGGGCGACCTGGGCCCACAGCCGTTCGCGCTCGCCGGGCCCCGGCTCGGGAAACTCCACGACCACGTGGATCCGCCGCTGGAACGCGGAGTCGATGTTGGCGACGAGATTGGTCGTCAGGATGACGATCCCGGCGTGCTGCTCGATCCGCGACAGGAGGTAGGACACCTCCTGGTTGGCGTACCGGTCGTGGGCGTCGTCGACCTCGGTGCGGGCGCCGAAGACGGCGTCGGCCTCGTCGAAGACGAGGATGCACCGCTCCCGGGCGGCCCGGTCGAAGACCTTGGCCAGCGACTTCTCGGTCTCGCCGATGTACTTCGAGACCAGTGCCGACAGGTCCACCAGGTACGCGGGCAGGCCGACCGTCGTGGCGATCGCGGCCGCCGTCATCGTCTTTCCGGTCCCCGGCGGGCCGTGCAGCAGTGCGACCAGGCCCGCGGCGTTGTCGTGGTGCGCACCGAAGCCCCACTTCTCCACGACGAGGTCCCGGTGCTCGATGCGCGCCGTCAGGTCGTCGATGCGGGCCCTGGCGGTCGCGGGCAGGACGACGTCCTCCAGGGAGTGGACGGTGGTCAGCGGGCGGGCGGGGAAGTCGGCCGTGGCGACGGGCGACGTCGGCGACCGGCCCAGGATCCAGGCGAGCAGCCGCGGATCCGGTCGCAGGATCCCTGACAGGTCGTCGGGCGGGTCCAGGGACAGCAGGCCGTGCCCCAGCAGCCGTCCCTGTGCGGACAGGAGGCCCGCCGCGTCCAGCCTGCCCCGGAAGGACCGCGCGGCCAGGGTCCTGGCCACCTCACCGGTGAGGGCCGCGACGCCGGGGCGGTCGGTGAGCATGCCGTACAGCGCGTCGAACCGCTCGTCCGTGCAGGGCGCGACCGCCGCCGTCAGGACGATCGCCTCCGCGGCCGACAGGCCCGCGGAGGCGATGATCTCGGCGAGGGGGCCGGTGCCGTCGAAGCGCCGGACGTCGGGCAGTCCCTCCCCGTCCTCGTCGATGCTCAGCCGCCGCCCCAAAAGCCCGCCACGGCGCTCCTCCAGCCGCACCTGGATCAGGGCGTCGAGCATCTCCAGCGCGGCGCGCAGCTCGGCGACGGGCGCGGGGACGGGCGCGGGGACCGCGCTCACGGCCGGAACCGCACGGTGAGGGGCGGCGACCAGGGCAGCTTGATCAGGCCCACGGGGTACGGGAGTCGGGCCAGCAGGGGGTCGAGCGGTCGGCAGGCCGCCGTGAGCAGGACCGGGGACCGGTCGGTGTCGACGACGCCGAGGCGGGCGATCCAGGAGTCGCGGACGTACGCCGGGGAGGAGCGTTCGAAGCCCGGCAGCAGGGCGGTGAACGAGGTCAGCACCCGGACGGCGGACTCGGCCACCTCCTCCGCCCGGGGCAGCGGCCGGCGGGTCCGGCCGCGCCGGGGGGAGGTCCGTCCGGCCAGCGTTCCGACGAGCGGGTCGTCCACGAGGGCGGGGTCGCCCGGATCGACGATCGCGGCCAGGGCCGCCTCCCGGACGTCGAGGCCGTCCGGGCCCGGGTGCAGGTCCTCGGCGAGGCGGCAGTGCTCGGCCAGCCACGGGTAGAGCAGGACCAGGCCGGCGGCCCGGGTCAGGGCCGCGGGCTCGACGTGGGTTGCCTGTCCGTCGACGAGCCGTGCCAGGGCGGCGACGACGTCGAGGACCCCGCTCGGCAGGCCTGCGGGTCGCATCCGCTCCCGGGAGGTGTCGGTCTTCTCGGTGGCCCGCTGCTGCGCGTCGGTCGCGGTCGCCGCGGGTGCCGGAGGGAGGTTCGGGTGGGGGGATTCGGTTCGGTCTCCTTCGGCTGCCGGGCGGGCGCCCGCCCGCCGGCCGGGCGCGGGCAGCCGGAGCGCCCGGCTCAGCGTGCGCAGCAGGGCGGCCCATTCGTGCGGGCCGGCCGCGCCGGCGACGGCCTGTGCCGTGGCGGGGTCGGCGAGGGCCAGGACGGCGCGCGGGAGGGGTGTGCCCGCCGCCGGGCCGGTGGCCGCGTACGCGCGGATCGCGGTGAGCACGTCCGGCGGCGCGGGTTCCGGCCCGCCCACCGGAACCGCGGCGGGCGGGCGGGCGGCGGTGTCCGGCGGGAGCCCGTGGCGCAGGGCCAGGACCTGTGCGCGGATCGCGTCCGCCCACAGGACGGCGAGGGTGTCGTCGTCGTGGGCCGTCACGTCCGGATGGAGTCGGACCACGATCTCGTCCGCGCGCACCTCGCCGACGTCGGCCAGGGCGCGCTCGAGGGCGGCCGGCAGGGTGCGGGCGGCGACGGCGGCGAGCCGCCGCGCGTGGGGCCCGCGCAGGCGCAGCGTGTCCACGGCGACGTCGGTCACGTGAACAGTCCGCCCAGGTTCCTCAGTTGCTCGTCGAGCCTGCGACCGTGCTCCTCGGCGGCTCCCGATGCCTTGACCATGGTCCGGACGGTGCCGAGCAGGGCGAGGGTCGCCTCGTTGACGAGTTGGGGGTTGCCCGCCTCGAGCGCGCTCTCCAGGGTGATGCGGGCCTTCTCGGCCGCTGCGACGGCCTTCTGGAAGGCCGGGTCCTGCGCGTTCGGCAGCGTCTGCATCGCGCCCACGGTGGCACGGGCGAACTCGCCGATGCCTTTGCCGAGGCTGCGGTCGATGGTCTTCACGCCGCCGGTTCTGACCAGGACGTCCACCCTGCCCTCGACCCCGGAGACGCGGCGCTGGACCTCGTCGAACTGTTTCAGCTGCCCTTCGACCGTGGCGATCCGCACGCCGAAGCCGCTGGTGTCGAATGCGCCGCCCTTGTAGGACTGGAACTCGCCCCTGAGGGCGGTGAGGTCGCCCTCGAGCCCGGCGAAGTCGGTCTCGGCCCGGTCGATCCGGCCTGTCACGGTGGCCGCGAGGCCGCGCAGCTCGGTGGCGGCGTTCTTCGCCTCGGTGGCGGCGCTCACGGCGGCGGGCAGCGCGGCCCCGACGTTGCGGGTGGTGCGCACGGCGGGGACGCGGCCGGTGGCGATGACGTTCCCGGTGGCGTCCGCGGTGAGCACGATGGTGTCGGAGGGGCTGAAGCCGCCCGACGGCAGGTAGCCCGGCATGGTGGCGGCCGCGCCCGCCGCCACGACCTGGACGTCCGCGGCCCCGCCGCGCCCCGCGATGAAGGTCTGCAGGGCGCCCTTCACGGCGTCCGCCTTCCGTCCCAGGTAGTCGGTGGCGCCGATCACGCCGTCCTCGAAGAAGTCCCAGCCTGCCGTCTCGTAGATCGTCCAGGGTTTCTTCCATTTCGGCTCGAACGGCGGGTACCCGATCGGATCGCGCGGGTGGATCTTCCAGTTGTCGGACCACGTGGCGGGGACGTCCACGGGCGGGTAGTAGATGTTGACGCACTTTCCGCGGACGAGGACCGAGCCCCTCGGGCAGTACACCGGCGGGACGACGCCTCCCTGCGGCACCGGGTCGGGTGGCGCGTAGCCGGCGAGCAGTGCCTCCAGCTCGTCCTGCAGCCGGGCGAGCGGGTTGCCGCAGCTCCCGCCGAAGGCCGACTCGGTCAGGCCGCGCGGGGGCTCCCAGGCGTGCCGGTAGGAGCAGTCGAACTCCCAGGCGCCGCCCACCTGGTGGAGCCAGCCGAGGACCACGCCGGGCCGGGCGGTCGGCCGGTCGCAGCCGGCCTGCAGCAGTGCCCGCGCCCGGAGCAGGTCGAGGGTGGCGAACAGGACCATGTTCAGCCAGCCGCTCTTGTAGCCCTTGGTCCCGGGCGGGTCGTTGTCGGCGATGGACGTGGCCCGGAGTTCGGCGATGAGATCGGGGTCGACGAGCGGCTGGGTGCCGTTGGTGAGCCGGTCGGCCACGGCGTCGCGCAGCGCGGTGTAGGAGTTGGTCGGCTCGGAGTCCAGGGCCAGGCGGATCGGCTCGGCCGTCAGCAGGTCGTCGGTGGAGAAGTCCGTCCGGGTGCCGGTGACGCGGCCCGCGACCGTGCGCAGCGCGACGCCGACGGTGTGCAGGGTGGCGTGCCCGGCGCAGCCGTCCTCACCGCAGTCCGGGGCGGGCTGGGCGGCGTCCGTCGCCTCCAGGACGACGCTGAAGCCGCCGGGGGCGGCGTCGACGAAGTCGTACGCGAGCGGCATCGCCGGTGGCGCGAGGGCGATCTGCTGTTCGGCCGGCAGCACGAGCGGCTCGCCGAGCTGGTCCACCGCGAGTCCCGGCCGGATCGTGAGGGTGCCGCCCGCGACGGTGCCGCCGAGGCCGCAGTTCACGCCGAAGCCGGTCATCCGCCCGATCAGGCGGTCCCGGGCGTGGGCGAATTCCCGGACCAGGTTGAGGTCGGCCGCGGTGAGGGTCTGACCGCTTTCGAAGGACGGGTACTGGTTGGCGGTCATGGGGTCCTCTCCTGGGCGTCCGGTGGCGTGTCACGTCGTGGGCAGGCGCCCGGCACCGAGCCGGTCGACGGCGCGGCCCTCGTCGATGCACGCGTGGATGTGGATGCCGTTCCCGTGGTCGGTCACGGACACGGTCGAGCACACCAGCGTGTGGAAGTCCTGCTCCCGTGCGGCGACCGCGGCGGCGTAGGCGTCCAGCTGTGCCTCGGTGGGCGAGGCGGGCAGCACCGGCGGGTCGGTGAAGGGCGGTTTCGCGAAGATCGCCGGATCCACGAAGCACAGGCGCATCCTCACGTGGGCGGGTGCGTAGCGGTGTGCGAAGTCGGTGGCCTCCTCCCGCGCGGCCCAGTCGGTGAACCTCGGGACCGGGACGAGGAGCGTCGCCGTGTACGGCCGTATCGCCGGCCCGGTGCCGACCGCCCGGTGGTGCTCGAGCAGGTAGGGCAGCTCCGCTTCGGCGAGGCCGAAGTACAGCGCGAACCAGCTGAGGAAGCCGCGTGGGGTGCCTCGGCGGCGCCACAGCCGCGCGGACCGGGCGAGGAACTCCCGGCGGCGGGCCAGTCCGGCCTCGTCCTTCGTCCAGCTCTCCGGGAACGTGAAGCCGGCCCAGGCCGCGACCTCGTCGTACGCCGCGAGGTAGCAGCTCAGCAGGGCGTCGCCGCCGGCGTCCAGGGGCAGGTCGGTGGGCCAGCGCAGCGGGGCGTCGGGTCCGAGGGCGGGCAGCAGGTCCTCCAGCCGTTCGACGATCGCCCGGTTCAGCTCGTCGGCCAGTCCGAGGTACGCGTCCACCTGCGCGAAGGACGCGGTGGCCTCCTGGTAGGCGGCGGGGAGCTGGGCGGAGAGCCGCGTGTAGTCGGGGCTACGCATCTCCGCCCTCCGTGACCGGCGCGAACCGCACGCGCAGGCAGTCCGCCGCGGCGAGTGTCGGCACGGCGTTCGCGGGGAGGGAGAGGCTGCCGTCGGCCAGGGTGCGGAACGCGTCCCCGCCCTCGGTCTTCATCCCGAGGGTCTCGATGCCCCACACCCGGGGGTCGGCCACGATCGCCTCGACCACCTCGGCGAGCCGGACCGGGGTGCCGGGGATCCAGCCGCCGGGTGGCTGGTCGTTTCTCGGCCACGGGCCGTCGACGGTCCGCTCGGGTGCGGGGGGTCCCGATGCGGGGCGGCCCGCGGTGAAGAACGCGGAGATCCGGGCGCGGGCGGCGGCGACGAGCGCTTCGCGGTCGACTCCGATGCCCGTGACGAGCGTTCCCCTGATCAGGACGGGTGCGGCGGCCAGCAGGCCGGCGCCGATCTCGTCACCGACGACCCGGCGGGGTTCGAGGGTGTCCGTGTGGGCGCGCCAGTCGGGGAAGGGCGCCCCGGCCTCCGGGCCGATCGCCGTCCGGAGCACCGCCCGCAGGAACTCGTCGGTGTCGGCCGCCGGTTCGGCGATCCGCTCGACGACCAGGGTGATCGCGGCGGCGTTCTCGTCCACGGCGATGCTCGGCAGTGTCCCGGTGGGCAGCCCGTTCCAGGCGATGCCCTCCAGCCTGCCGGGTACGGCCCAGGCCCGTCCGACCGAAGGGTGCGCGCGGGCCCGCCGCGCGTAGTCCTCCGCGGTGACGGGTTCGCAGGTCAGCGACTGGATCGGATGGGGCGGCCAGACGTGGGTACGTCCCTGGGCGTCCTCGAGGTCCTCGGGCAGCATCCCGGGCGGTTGGGGTGCGGCCGCCATCGCGACCGTCACCTCGGCCGGGTCCAGGCCGTCGGCGGTGAGCGCGGCCCGGACCGCCGGGGCGGTCGCGTCGGTGGCCGCGCGGACCTCGGCCAGTCGTGCGGCGAGCGCCTCCTGCGACAGCCTGCGCCGCTCGCGGCGTACGACGGCGAGGATCTCCTCGTCCCACAGCGGCAGCGTGCGGGCCAGTTCGGCGGCGGCCCGGGCGTCCCGCTCGGCGACCGGGCCGGCCGGTCCGCGCTGGGCCGCGACGGTGTCGGCGACCACGTGGGCCTGTTCCTGCGCCACTTGCGTGACGAGTCGGGAACGCATCAGCGCGATCACGGCCGGGCGCAGCTCGACGCCGATCGCCGCGCTCCACGGCGACGTGGACAGCAGTGCCGCGGCGTCCGCCCGGGTCGGGCAGGCCCGGACCAGTGGTTCGAGTTCGGTGGCCGGGATGGGCCCGGACGGGGCCAGGGCGTTCGCGATCGCCGTCAGCGAGCCCTGCGGGAGGGTGGCGTGCCAGGAGCGTTCGGCGTCGGGCGCCCAGCCCCGGACTTCCAGCGGCCAGGTGTCGAAGTGCCGCTCGGCGACCCGGTAGTGGAGGTCGGCCAGCCCGAACGCGGCGACCTCGACGAGGGTCATGCCCGGGTCCGTCGGGTTGTGGTCGCTCCATGTGTCGGGGACGGCGGCGGCGAGGCCGGCGGTGATCCGGGCCCGGATCGTCTCCCAGTCGCCGTCCGGCCCGACGGGCACGAAGGGCACGATCGGCGTCGCCTGATGGGGGGTCACAGGTGTTCCTCACACGTCAGCCGGTGTGCGGTGGACGAGCAGTACAGGCCGCGGCACCGGTCCACCTCGATCACCTCGACCGGTGTCCCTCCGGCGTCGCGCAGTTGGAAGGACGTGACGGCGTCCACTGCGGCCTGGCGTTCGAGGAAGGCGATCAGCGTCGAGGCGTACAGCGGTCTCCCCCAGCGGGTGGGCGCGGTGCCGGCCGGGTGCAGCACCGTCTCCAGCGCGGCGGTGACCGATTCCTTGCCGGTCAGGGCGGCGATGCCGGGCCGCAGCGTGATCGACGCGACGACCGTGGCCGGGGCGTAGAGCGGGCACAGCACGACGACGTCGGCGCCCGGCGGCCGGAGCGGGGCGACGGCGTCCGCGATGCGCCCGGCGAGGCTCGCCGACGGGCGCGGCGCCGGGTCGAGCGGGCGGTCGGGCAGGACGGCCAGGGCGACCTTCCCGGCCTCGCGCGCGCCGTCCCGGCCGGTGTGCGGCAGGCACCGGACGGCCGCCACCTCGGGGAAGGCGAGCGCCACCTGCCGCTCGTAGTCCCAGGGCAGCACGGCCCGGTCGCGGTGCCGGGTGCGTGCCGTCGCCCTGGCCCGGTACGCCGGATCGGGTTCCGGGGCGCGGCCGCGCAGCGAGGCCAGGTTGGTGACCTTCTTGACGCCGCGCACCGGGGAGAGCGTGCCCTTGATCGCTCCGGGCGGGAGCGCGGTGGCCGAGCTCGGGTCGGACTGCGGGTCGGCGGCCGACGAGACGAACTCGGCCGTCACGGCGTCCGGGTACACGCCCCGGACCGTGCCGAGGCGTTCGGGTGCCGTCGTGACCAGGCGGATCCAGCGGCCGGTCGTCGCGTCGAGGTCCGCGCAGCCCACCGGCGAGCCGGCGGGGACGACGTAGCGCAGCAGTCCGGACTCCCGCAGGTGCCGGGATCCGTCGGCGACGGGCAGGTCCTGCCAGGCCGTCCCGCCCCACCACTCCCAGTGCGCGTCCACCGGGTCGGCGGCACCGCAGGGCGAGGCCGGGTCGACGTCGAAGTACACGGAGACGCTCGACCCCGCGGCCGACGCGGGCAGGTCGAGGCCGAGTGCGACCATCCCGGTGGCTCCCGCGTCCGAGACGGCGCGCCGGAACGGCCGGAAGACGGCGCCGCCCTGCTGGACGGCGCGCCGCCAGCCGCTGCGGGACTCCACCCTGCTGGCCGCCACCGGCGCGGTCGTGTAGGAGATCGTCACGCCGGAGGCGATCGGTGGCACGGGCGGCGTCGGCATGACGGGTTTCGGCGTGGTGCCGGCCACGGCCTTGGTGGCGAAGGCGGCGACGGCGTCCTGGTAGGCGGTCCATCCGAAGTCGCCCTCGGACAGGAAGGCCCGTACGTAGTGCCCCGGTTGGCCGGCGACGGCGGAGCGCTCGGAGCCGAGGGCCCCGGAGACGTCCGCGCCGAGCGAGCCGAACCGGTCGGTCGGGGTGCCGATCGGCCGCCACTGGCCCTCCACCCGGCGCTGCCACACCACCGAGGGGTCGCCCCTGTCGTCGAGGAAGGAGAGGATGTCGTCGAAGTGCTGGGAGAGGCCCGAGCCCGCCCGGGTGCGCACGGAGCTCAGCCGGTCCCTGAGGAGGCCGGCGGTGACCGCGGGGATGCCGCTGCCGCCCGCGGAGGCGGACAGGATCCCGCCGCCCGGCTGCATCAGGGTGACGGTGACGGTCAGTTCCTCGAGGGTCTTCGAGAAGGCCTCGTCCGATCGCAGGTAGAAGGCGTCCCCGCGCCTGGCCACCGCGCCGAACGGCTGGAACTCCTTGGTGATGTCGACCGCGCCGTCGTTGTAGTAGGCGGCCTGCGGCACGAACGGGGTCCGGTCGACGACCGCCACGTCGACGGTGGTGAACGCCAGTTCCTCCGGCACCGGTACGGCGGCCGGGACGACGCACTCCAGCCACGGTGTCTCTCCGGCCGGCGCCCCGCACCCGCCCGACAGGGTGACGGTGACGGTTCCGCCGGACGGCGTGTCCTCGACCGTCCCGGTGGTGGTCGGGCCCGCCCCGCCGTCCGGCGTCGAGCAGCGCCACACGGCCGGGGCCAGCGCCCGCACTCCGGTGGCGTCGGCGAAGGTCAGCCGGGCCGTGAGGTCGCCGCCTTCGAAGGCCAGCGCCGGGGAGTGCACCCGCAGGGTGTGGGCGGCGTCCGGACCGGCCCCGGGCACGAGCGGGAACTCCGGCGCCTGGTCGGCGATCCCCGGGCGGCCGGGTTCGGTCCCGCCGGGGTGCAGGGTGCGGACGGCGACCAGGGTCGCGCCGTGGGCGGTGAGGCTGTCGAGGGTGGCGTAGTGCCGTTCGTTCCCGTACGCGTCCTTGCCGCCGCGCAGCAGGGTGCCGCGCGGGACGACGGCCGGCGCGAGCCCGGGGTCGGCGGTGAACCGGGCGACCACCCGGTCGGGCAGGGCCGGCAGCCGGGGGATGCCGAGGATCCCTTCGAGCCACGCCAGGTGGGTGCGGGCCGGAAGGGTGGCCAGGTGCTCGTCGAGTCCGGCGTACGCACGGGCCAGTTCGGTGAGCAGGGCTCCGTCCGGCAGGTCCGGCCGGGCCAGGACGTCCGCGCCGTCCGCCCGTGTGAACAGCGCGTCGTACCAGGAGGTCCCGCCGTCGAACGGGGTGAGCCGGGCTGCGGCCGCCATCGCCGCGACGATGCGCTCCGTGGACCGGGTCATCGCCCACCCGCCAGGTAGAACGGGACGACGAGGCTGTTCGGGCGCCGGTGGCGGTCGATGCGGTAGACGACGGCGACGTCGATCCGGTCGTCCGCGTCCCCGGCCGCGGCCGCCTCGACGGAGTCGACGACGACCCGGGGTTCGCCGAGCAGCAGCGCGCGCCGCACGTCGTCCGCGAGCCGGTGGCAGACCTCGGGCGTGACCGGCTCGAACACGTACCGGTCCGTGCCGACGCCGAGGCCCGGCCGCATGACCCGGCTTCCGGGCATCGTCTTGAGCAGCAGGGCGAGGGCCTGGGCGACGTGCTCCTCGCCGTCGTTGGTCACCACGGTCACCGGCCCGGACCCGGGGCGTTCCCACTGGGGCGGGAAGGCCCAACCCCGGCCCACCTGCGGGTAGTCGCCGCCGCTCATCCGATCACCACGGTCGGGCTGCCGACGGCCGGCGACGCCCCGCAGGCGCAGGAGTCGCCCACGCGCAGCGCCGGCCGGCCCTGGATCAGCACCGTGGCCGAGCCGGCCAGGAACGGTGTCGCCGGCGGGTGCGGCGGAGGCGACGGGACCGCGCAGGCGTGCAGGTCCCCCATCACCGCCGCGGGCATGCCGCCGACCAGCACGGTGGCGACCCCCGGTCCGACGACCGTGCCACCGTGCACCGTGGTGTCTCCGACCCGAGCGGCCGCGGGCATGGCGATCTCCCCTGCTGCTAGTTGATGGTGACGAGCGAGCCGTTGAGGGCGAGCGACCCGGACGCCTTGAGGCCGAAGGTCGCGGAGGTCTCGATCGTGGACGGCCCCGAGGCCTTCGCCCGGAGCCCGATCGAGTCGAGCGCGATGCTGCCCGTCGGCGACGACAGCGTGATGTCGCCCTGCGCCGCGACGAGTTCGATGCCGTCGCCGGACAGCCGGATGCTGTTGCCCGAGCCGGCGTGGGTGATGACGACCTCGGAGTCCCTGTCGTCGAGCACCAGGCTGTGCCCCTGGCCCGTGGTCAGTTTCACCGCGGCGCGGTCGCCGTCCTCGAGGTGCAGGGCGTGGCCGTCGGGGGTCGTCAGGGCCCGTACGGCGTTGGTGTCGGCGTCCACGACGAACGGCGGTCGCTGCGCTCCGTTGTAGAGGGACCCGAGGACGACGGGCGTGGCCGGGTCGCCGTCCACGAACCCGACCAGGACCTCCTGGCCCACGTTCGGGACGACGACCGCGCCGTGGCCGTCGCCTGCGTCGAGGCCGGCCGTCCTGGCCCAGACGCCGTCACCGGCGTCGGCCCGCCAGGGCAGCCGGACCTTCACCCGGTTCAGTGCCTCCGGGTCGTCGAGCGCCGCCACGACGCCCAGGGCGAGGCCGGGGCCGCCGGTCCGTCCCGGCGGGACCAGGGCGGGCGGCGCGCCCACCTGGAACTCTGTCAGGTACCCGCCGGCGGAGAACCGGTGCCGGGCCGCGGTGACGTAGTGCGGCCCGGACATCCGGGTGCCGGCGCCGGCGATCGACACCCAGCCGTCGCACCGCAGCGCCGGGTCGCCGTGGACGACGCCGGACCCGTGGTAGTGCGCCAGGGCGGCCTTGCGCTGCGCGGCGACGGCCCGGGCGTCGGCCTCGTCCGGGCCGGCGACGGCCGGCGACTCGGTGCGCTGGTCGCGCGACGGCCAGCCGGAGTCGGCCGCCGCCCTGTCGTGCGCGGCCCGTTCGCCGACGTCGATGCCCGCCGCGGCGGCGCTCTGCTCGGATTCGGCGGCCTCGAGCGTGGCCACGTCCCAGGCGACGCCGACGGCCGTGCCGATGGCGCGGGTCAGGTCCTGGGTGAGGTGCAGCTCGACGATGTCGCGGGTGCAGTCCATCGGGATCGGCTGCTCCTTCCGCGCGGGCGGCCGCAGCACGAGGGTGTCGCCGCGGACGTAGGTGACCCAGCCCAGTTCGGCCGCGCGGCGCTTGAGCAGCTCCCAGTCGCCGGTCCGGTCGCTCACCACGGACGGCCGTCTGACGCCGTCCGCCGCGTCCGTGGAGAGCGCGTAGTCGGCGGCGACGGCCGAGGCGAGGTCCGCGTCGGAGACGTCGGCCAGTTGGCGGGAGCGGGGCGGGTGCTCCAGCAGGATCGACCTGCTCCGCGCCTCCACCCGCAGCACCGGGCGGCTGCCGCGCGGGAAGTGCGTGGTCAGTGAGGTGATGACACCCTCGAACACGGTGGTCAGCCGGGAGTGGTACCCGAGCGAGACGGCGATCGCCGCCCCCGGTTCGAACGGGCCGTCGTCGCTGTGCCGGACGCGGCGGCGGTCCGCGTCCCAGTTCTGCACGATCACGGCCAGGCGGCCGTGCCGTCCGACCTCCTCGGAGACGTCCAGTTCGACCACGTCCGCGGCCACCGGCGGCGGTAGCGCCGCGCCGGCCACCCGGACCTCGAACGCGGGCCGGTCCCGCTCGGCCGCGCTCATCGTCCGGCCGCCAGTGGCGGGAGCACGAGCAGTTGACCGGTGCGCAGGCCGCGCGGGTTGGCGAGGCGGTTCGCCGCGGCCAGCGGCCGCCAGTAGGCCGGGTCCCCGTACACCCGGGCGGCGATCGCGTCGAGTGTCTCGCCGTCCGTGACCAGCCAGGTCTGGTAGAGGTCGGGTGAGGACGGCCGGTCCTTCGCGGCCACCTCCTCGGTGGAGAGCGCCTCCTTGAGGGACAGCTTGACCGTGGCCCGCAGCGGCTCGCCGGCCCGGTCGAACAGCTTGTACGTGACGTCGGCCTGGGTGAGGATCCCGCGGAAGCCGAACCGTCCCCAGTGCGCGTGCACGTAGTACGGCTGGTGGGTGTCGCCCCGGAACCGGGTCAGCTCCAGCAGGGCGTCGAGCAGCGGGCCGATGCTGCCGGGTTCGCCCACCACTCCGGTGCCGTCCAGCAGCAGGTCGATCTGCACCTGGTCCGGCTCGCCGCCGCCGAACGACTGCTGCGGGGCGGAGGTCCCGGCGGACTGCGTCGCCAGGTACAGGTTCTTCCGGGAGAAGGACAGCTCGGTCGGGTTCAGCAGGGCCCGCCAGCTGATGCCGGTGAACTGCTGGAACTTGATGTCCGCGTAGGCGTCGACGGTCAGTTTGGCGAGCTGGGTCGCGGTCGGGTTCACAGGTCCCACTCCCGGCGGAGGATCTCCAGCACCCGCTCGGTCGCCCGGCGCACGACCACGTCCAGCTCCTGCTCCCCCGGAGCTCCACCGGGCGGCGGGGCGGCCGGGGGCACGGGTGCCAGTACGGTTTCGGTGACGATCTGTCCGATCACGACGGCCATCTCAGAGCACCTTCTTCAGGGAGAGCCCGTGGTGGGCGATCTCGATGGCGTCGATCGCCACGGCGGCCGACTGCGCGTCCAGGTCGGGGCCGGTGAGCTTGGCGGGCCAGCCCCTGGTGAACGCCCACACCCGGACCGGGGCGAGCACGCCCTCGACGGAACCCATCAGCATGACGCTCCCGTCCCGTGGCGCGACCAGACCGGCGACGTGGAACTCGGCGAACCAGTCCCACAGTTCCCGCACCGGCCCGGCGCCCTGGCTGAGCACCAGGTTCGGGTACGAGGCCCGGGTCGGGAAGCGGTGGGCGAACCGGTTCTCGCCGCCCTCCTGGTACTCCTCCACGCCGACCTCCCCGGCCAGGCCCGTGCACTTGGCGAAGTTCACCGAGGCCAGACCGTCGATGGACAGCACGAAGTGCGCCGTGGTGAACGGCGTGACCAGGGGCGACACCAGCGGCTGCGCCATGTCACCGGGTCTCGATCAGGATGCCTTCGCAGGCGAACTCGACCGACTCGATGGCGATGTCGGTGCCGGTGGACTTGAGGCCCGGGCCTTCGAGCTTCACCGGCCAGGCCGCCCTGATCTTCCACGTCATCACCGGGTCCCGCTCCTCGTTGAGGAGGCTGACCGTGACGTCGCGGCGCTCCACCGCGCCGACCGTGATCGAGTTGTACCACTCGAAGAGACCGTTGCCTGCCTCGGCGGGGGCGATGCCCCGCTTCATCGTCACGTTCGAGAACTTGCGCAACCCGGGTTGCTTGTGGGTGGAGAACTGCGGGTCGGCACCGCCGCGGTACTCGATGACCTCGGCTTCCATCGTCAGACCGCTGACCTCGGAGAAGCTCGAGGTCTGCTGCCGGTCCCCCCAGCTCACCGCGAAGTGCAGGGTGGTCATGGGATACATGGGTGACACTCCTACTCGGACAGTCGCTTGTGGCTGAACCGGACGACGACGAACTCGGCGGGTCTGGCCGGGGCGAGGGCGACCTCGGTGATCACCAGGCCCAGGTCGACATCGGTCTCGGTCATGGTCTCGCCGAGGCCGACGCGCACCCGGTAGGCCTGCTCGGGCTTGGTCCCGGCGAGAGCGCCGGCCCGCCACTGCTGGTCGAGGAAGTTCTCCACCGAGACCTTGATCCGGATCCAGGTCTGGGCGGTGTTCGGCTCGAAGACCACCCACTGCAGGGCCCGGTCGACCGAGGTCTCGATCATGTTGAACAGCCGGCGGACGTTGACGTAGCGCCAGGTGGTGTCGTCGGTCGCGTTCCGGGCGCCCCAGACCCGGGTGCCACGGCCGGGGAAGGCCCGGACGAGGTTGACACCGGCGGGGTTGAGCAGGTCCTGCCGACGCTGGGTGTAGGTCTGCGACAGCCCGACCACACCGGTCACCACCTCGTTGCCCGGGGCCTTGTGCACACCCCGGAGCCGGTCGGTCCGGGCGATGACCCCGGCGACGAAACCCGACGGCGGCACCGAGGCGAACCTGTCCTGCGAGTCCGGATCGATCGCGACGATCCGCATGTGCGGGGCGTAGACCGCCGCGAAGGTGGACGACAGGGTCCTGTTGCGCCAGTCGAGCAGCGCGGAGTCGTCGCCCTCGTCCGGTGCGTCGATCACGGCGAACCGGCGGAAGTGCTCGCAGTGGGTGACGACCTGTCCCACCAGATCGGCCTGCAGCAACGGGTCGTCGACGGTGACCAGGTCCGGGCAGATCAGCATCGCGGGTTCGTCCACCGCCTCCAGGCGGGCCAGGCCCTCGCGGAAGTCGGCGTTGGTCGCGGTCCGGTCCGCGCCGCTCCGGTCCGGTGCGACGTAGAACGGCACCGAGTCCGGCGCCACCGCCGGTGCGGCGGCGGCCCGCGGCGCGACCGTGACGAGCGCCGAAACGCCGTTCACCACACCGGCCTTGGCGAGGTACGAAGGGTGCTCCGGGCTGAGCGACAGGCCACCGAAGCTCTCGGCGACGACACCGTCCACCACCACGGACAGCGCGAACCGTTCGGCCACCACCGAGGCGCTCTCCACCGCGAACAGCCCGAACCGGGTCTGGGCGGCGTTCGGGACGTTCGTTCCGTCGGCGAAGCGCAGCAGGTAGGTGCCGCTGCCGTTGCGGACGACATCCGTGATCGGGGCGAAGACCGTGTCGATCGCGAGCCGGTCACCGACCCGCGGCTCGACGGCGCAGCGCACGGCGATACCGGCGTCCGCGGTGCCCTGCAGGGTGAAGGCCGCGTCGGTGAAGGTGTGCGCCGCGTTCGGGGCGGGGGCCAGGGTGAAGCTGCCGGCCGTGCGGGTGGCGACCACCGTGGTGGCTCCGGCGCCGGTGTAGGTGACCTTCGCGCCGGTGGGCAGGAATCCGTAGTCGGCGAGGACACCGGCGGCGGTCAGGCCGGTGATGCTCAGACCGGTGTCCGCCAGGAGGACGGCCGACACCGGGGCGTTCACCGTGACGGGCCCGCTCGGCGGTGGTGCGGCGCCCACCAGCTCGAACCGGTTCACCGTCCAGTCCGCGGTGCGGCCGTCGGGCATCGTGATCCGGGCGGCGGCGCTCTGCGGGGCGGAGGCCGAGAGCTCGGCCGCGACCGGTGCGGTGACGGGGCGCTCGAAGGTCAGCGCCGACATGGCCACATTGGTCCTGGGCGGTGCGCCCGAGGGTGTGCCGGTGACGGTGGCGACCGCCGGGAAGTCGGCCCGGCGTTGCACGAACGCGGCCCCCGCGACCGCACCGGGCGCGGTGTCCAGGGTGAGTGCGACCGACGTGCCGGCGGTGACGACGTCCGTCACCAGTGCACCGGACCGCCCGCCGTTCGGGGCGGTCGCGACGACCACGTCCCCCTTGCGGAAGCCCTTGCCGGACGGGAGGAAGAGGGCCGTCCGGCCGCCTGCCAGCGCACTCGCGACGATCGAGCCGGCGGCCATGGACGCCGAGCCGGCCGCGGTCAGCTCGATCGCGGTCGGGCTCAGCGAGACGACGGTCGCGGCCACGGGCGCGCTCACCGCACCCGAGGCGGGGACCGGCACGAGCACCAGGTCGTCACCCGGGCGGAGTCCGGTCGTGGACGGCACCTGCAGGGTGAAGGTCCCGGTGCTGGTCACCGCGACCGTGGCACCCGTCGTCTGCGCACGGTAGAAGGCGCCGGAGGCGCCGGACGCGTCGGGCCTGACGCCGATCCCCAGCGCCGTCCCCCAGGAGCCCGGCGAAGCGGCGGTGACGGCGAAGCTGTCCCTCCCGGAGGCGTCGAAGACCTTCCAGGACGCCGCGGTCGACGGGTCCACCCGCACCACCCAGGCCGCCGGCCCCCCGTTCTCGAAGTAGCCGAAGACGGACTCGCCGGTGAAGCCGCGCGCGGTCGGGGCACCGAAGGTCCGCAGGTAGTCGGCCCAGCCGGTCACCCGGGTCGGGGTGAGCACCGGCCCCTTCCGCGTCGTGCCGACGATCGCCACCACACTGGTCGGCGCGGCGGCGATCGGCTGCGGCCCGGACGGGACTTCCTCGATGTACACGCCCGGCGATGAATAC
The DNA here is from genome assembly GCF_043200835.1 of Kitasatospora sp. NPDC048365. Lineage (NCBI taxonomy): Bacteria > Bacillati > Actinomycetota > Actinomycetes > Kitasatosporales > Streptomycetaceae > Kitasatospora > Kitasatospora sp. NPDC048365. Next base: position 18,085 of record NZ_JBICYJ010000059.1, on the reverse strand, counting down.
GTCACGGACTCTCCTCAGCTCGTCGTTCGGGTCGTGGACTCGTCGTTCAGGTCGTGTCGACCAGCCGGATCCGGGTCGCCGCGGACGACCCGCTCATCGAAACGGTGCGCAGGAACGTGCCGTCGACCAGCAGATCCACCGGGGTGAGGGCGGCCGTCCACTCGGTCGGGGCCGAGGCGTAGACGCCGGGCTCGGCCTCGGGCAGCGCGATCTCCGGCTTCGGCTCCGGGCCCGCCGTGGCCCGGGCGGTGACTGTCCGCCCGGTCCGGGGAACGGTCGTGGACGGCGCCACCAGAGTGACCGTCAGAGTCATCGGCACAGGCCGGAGCGGACGCTCGATCTCGGGTGCGGTGAGCTCGACCACCACGGTGTGCGGCGGCCGGCCCGGTACCGGCGGGAACACCAGCAACTGCGCCACGGCGCCGTCCGTGACGGTGACCGCAAGGCTCGGCGGGGCGGACGGGACGGCGGCGTCGGCCCGCGCGGTGACGACGACACCGTCCGGGACGGTCCGGGTGGCCCACCCGTACCGCGCCTCGGTGAGCTCGGCGGCGAGCGGACCGATCGGCGCGCCCGTGGAAGCGTGCACCAGGCGCACGTGGTGCCGAAGGGTGGTGGTGGACGTCTCGGTGGTCACGGCTCCCTCACGTACTCGACGCGGTGCTCGACCACACGGCGCGCACCGTCCTGCGGCAGGACCGGGATCGGCGCCGTGTCCACCTCGTAGAACAGCGAGAGCCGCCCGGGCCGGCCGAGCGCACCCCAGATCTGATTGCGCTGGTCGTGCGTGGGCGCGACCAGACGGACCGTGAGGCTCTCGACCTCGTCGGCCAGCGGCGGTCCGAGCAACGGCGGGCGCAGGATCGGCGTGCTGTGGAAGGCCTGCGCGATCCGGGTCAGCCGGCGCTGGACCTCCTCGTGGTCGCCGGTGAACGTGACCAGGTAGTGCAGCTTCAGCGCCAGCGGCGCCCGGACCAGTCCGGCCGCGCCCTCGACGAGCGGCCGGTTGCGCAGGTGGTCGTGCTCCTCGACGGCGATCAGCGCGAGGATGCCCTTCGCCTCCGGCACCGGCGTCTTGTCCGCCTGCGAGAGCGAGTGCACGACCATCCAGTTCCCGAAGTCGGGCGTGGCCCGGTGGACGACGTCACACAGGGCCTCGCTGACCTCGGCCATCGACCCCATGCCCCGCTCCCTCTCCCGCCGACCCGCCATCGCGTTCCGCACCCGTGGCACACCACGGCCCGTCGCCGTACGGCTCGGTGTCCGGTGGCGCGACCACGACCCGACGGCACCTCGATGATTCGCCGTCAGGCCGCGTACGCGGGGCAGATCGGCAACCGCTGCCCGGTGTCTCCTTCGATCGGGTGAGCGCGGTACTGCAGTTGGCCCGGCCGGCGTCGTGCGGCCGGGCGCCGTACCACAGGATTTTCCGTCGCCGGGTACGAACCGGAGCAGTAGCATCCGGCCCATGGCTCCTGTGTTCCGCACGCCCCGGCTCACGATCCGCCCCTTCGCCACGGCCGACGCGGACGCCGTGTTCGCGATGTGGTCCGACCCCGAGGTGTGCCGGTACACGGGTGACGATCCGCCCGGCGACCTCTCGGTGATCCACGCGGACATCGCCCGTTGGCAGACGGTTGCCGACCGCGGCCCCGGCTGCGGATTCTGGGCGGTCGACGCAGACCGTGTCGGTTTCGTCGGCGACGTCTACGTCCGCCCCATGGCCGGCCACCCCGGCGAGCACGAGATCGGCTGGCATTTCGCCGCCCCGTACTGGGGCCGCGGCTACGCCACCGAGGCGGCCACCGCAGCCCTCGAACACGCCCACGCTCTCGGCGTCTCGCGGCTGGTCGCCACCGTCGACCCGGGCAACCACGCCTCGCTGCGGGTCGCGCGGAAGGCCGGCATGCTCGACGAAGGCATCTCCGACCGCTACAACCCCGCCGACCCGCCGGAGGCGGTCTTCGCCAGCACTCGCGCCCAGTGATGCGAGCCGGCGGCGACGGCTCCTGACCCTCCCGGGGCGCGTCCGGCGGCGCGTGGGGCGGCGGACCCGCATCGCCGCTGTCGGCGACCGGCCGGACCTGCGCTTTGTCGGCTCCTGCCGGGGGAGCGATGAGTTCGGCCGCCCCGACCCGTCTCAGTTCTCGACAGGACGATCCACCGCATCGGGAGCAGACCATGGGACTCATCCACATCGAGTTGTTCACCACCCTCGACCTCGTCGCGCAGGCGCCCGGCGGCCCGGACGAGGACCCCGAGGGCTTCGCCTTCGGCGGCTGGCAGGTCCCGCTGATGGACGAGGTGGCCGGGGCGCAGGTCGACGCCGCGTACGAGAACGCCGACGCGCTGCTGCTCGGCCGGCGCACCTACGACATCTTCGCCGCCTACTGGCCCAAGGCCGAGGGCAACCCGTTCGCCGCGCTGTTCAACAGCATCCCGAAGTACGTGGCCTCCCGCGGCACCCCGGACCTCCCCTGGGCCCACTCCACCCAGCTCGGACCCGACCTGCCCGCCGCGGTGCGCGAGCTGCGCGACCGCCACGAGCACGTGAAGGTCGTCGGCAGCCTGGACCTGGTGCAGACCCTCCTGCGCGAGCGGCTGTTCGACCGCCTCGACTTGTGGGTCCACCCCCTCACCCTCGGCACCGGGAAGAAGGTCTTCGACACGGGCACCGTCCCCGCCAACCTCACGCTCCTCGATGCGCCCATCGCCGGCCCGCGCGGCGCCGTCTACCTGCGGTACGCGCTCGCCGACGGCACTCCCGCCACCGGGGACATGGGCGCACCCGGGCGCGACGCCCACGACGCCGGCTGACCGACGCCGCTCCCCCACCACCCCCGGCCCGGCCGCCGTGGGCGCGTCCGGGCAGGTCGGGCCCCCTGGGGTCGGACACGGGCTGTCGGAGGTGGTCGCTAGGGTTTCGCCCGTTGATCACCCAAGGCGTGGAGGAGGAGCGGTGCGGCGCTGGGAGCTGGTCGGGGACGGTTCGGCGAAGTTCTGGGAGGCGGCGGTCGAGGGCGCGTCGGTGCGGGTCCGGTACGGCCGGATCGGCACCGGCGGCCGCGAGCAGGTGAAGGAGCTGGCCTCGGACGAGGCGGCCGGGGCGCACTTCGCCAAGCTGGTCGCGGAGAAGGAGCGCAAGGGGTACGCCGAGAGCGGTCCGCAGCCTGCACAGGCCTCGGCACAGGCCCCGGCGCAGGCCCCCGCCCCCGCCGTGGCCGGGCAGGCCGAACCGTCGGCGCCCGCCGCCGCGCCGATCGACGAGCCCGCCGGGCTGCCCGACGAGGACACGTTCGTGCTGCCCGCGGAGTGGCGCGCGAAGGCGCTGCCCCGCCGCTCCCGCGCGACACCCGCCTCCGCGCCCGCCGCGCGCGGCGGCCGGGGCCTGGAGCCCGCCGATCTCGCGGAGCATCAGGCCTGGATCGACCAGGTCCTCGCCGCGCCGGCCTCCGACCCCGAGCTGGTGCGCGCCGCGCATGCGTACCTGGCCGGTGAGCCGGACGCGCTCGGCGCGGCGGCGGTGGCGAGCATGCTGTTCTCCGTCATGGGGGACACCTTGCTGAAGCGGCTGCCGATCGTCGACCGGTGGGCCGCCCAGCACGGGCCGGCCTTCGCCGCCCTGGCGGCGGTCGAGCTCTTCGAGGTGCGCACCGCCTACCAGCAGGCCGGCCGTCACCGCTCCGACATGATGCTGTGCCGGCCCCTCCTCCAGGGGCCCCACTACACCAGCAGCGCCTGGCACTTGGAGCGCCGTGTGGCGACCCTGGTGCGGGCCCTGCTCGCCGTCACCGACGAGGCGTCCTACCGGGAGGCGGTGGACGCCCTGGCGGTGTGCCGGACGACGCCCCGGCGCCGGGTCGTCACGGTCTTCCTCGCCCCGGGGACGCCGGGCTGGGCGGACGAGTGCCTGGCGGACCAGCCGTACGTCGACGACGGCCCGTGGCTGCGGACGATGCTGATGCAGTCCCTGGACGACCCGGCGCAGCTGCGGGGCCTCGGCCCCAAGCCGCAGCTCGTCTGGAACGCCTGGACGGTGGACTTCTTCGCGACGCTCGCCGACTCGGTGGGGACGGCCTGCGTGCCGCTGCTCCCGGAGGCGGTCGAGCACGGCTACGGCACGGACCACATCCGGGCCGTCGCCGACGCGGCGACGGTCTTCCCGACCGACGACGCCTTCGGGTTCCTGCTCTCCCGGCTGGACGACAAGCACTCCCGGGCCGCGCTGCAGAAGGCCATGACCCGGTATCCGGTCCGGGCCGTGCGGCTGCTCGCGGAGGCGGCCGCGGGGTCCGGCAAGAACGCGCCCGCCGCCCGGCAGTTGCTCGACAGCCATGTCCGGCTGCACCACGCCCAGCTGCCCGCCATCCTGCCGCAGCTCGACCCCGCGGCCGCCGAGCTGGTCCGCTCGATGGACGCCGCCGCGGCCCGGGTGGCCGAGGCCGCGCCGGACGCGCTGCCGCCCGTGCTGGTCTCGCCGCCGTGGACCCGCAAGCGCACCCCGAGCAAGCCGCGTGTGCTGGCCGGCCTGGAGCCGGACGCCGCCTCGGCGCTGCTGTGGCGCGACGGCGAGCAGGAGCAGTGGGCCCGCACGGAGCTCTCCGGCTACGAGTACCCGGCGAACACCGAGTGGGGGGTGACCGCCGAGCGGGTGCTCAACGAGCATGCCGGTCTCTGGTACGCCACCCGGCTGCTCCTCCAGGGGCCGGTGGAGGAGCTGTCCCCGTACGTCGTGGACTGGCGGCCGGGCGACCTGTGGAACGGGCTGGAGTGCTTGCGCCCGGTCCTCGCCAAGTTCGGTCCGGCGGCGGTGCCGACGGCGCTCCACGCCGCCCGGACGCAGCCCGCCACCCTGGCGCCGCTGCTGCTCCCGATCCTGGACGTGGCCGCGGCCCGGGTGATGGCGGACGGCCTGGTCCGGCTCAAGTCGGTGCAGGCGACCGCGCGTTCGTGGTTCGCCCGGCACGGTGTCCCGGCCGCCGTACTGCTGGTGCCCGACGCGGTGGGTCCGGTCGGTCGGGCCCGCCGGGCGGCCGAACAGGCGCTGCGAGTGGTCGCCGCGGCCGAGGGTGCCGATGCCCTGCTGGCCGCCGCGACGGACCGCTACGGCGAGGAGGCGGCCGGGATCCTCGCCGAGGCGCTGGGTTCGGACCCGTTGGAGAACGCGCTGCCCGCCAAGATGCCGGTGCTGCCGGCCTGGCTGCAGCCCGCCGTCCTGCCGCAGCTGCTGCTCGCCTCCGGCGAGGCGCTGCCGGACGCCGCGACCGGGCACGTGCTGACGATGCTGGCCCTGTCCAAGCCCGGCGACCCGTTCCCGGCTCTCGCCGCGGCCGTCGACGCCTGTCGGCCGGCTTCGCTGGCGGCGCTCGGCTGGGCGATGTTCGAGGAGTGGCGGCAGGCGGCGATGCCCGCCAAGGAGAGCTGGGTGCTGCAGGCGCTCGGGGTGCTCGGGGACGACGACACGGTCCGCCGGCTCACCCCGATCGTCCGCGAGTGGCCCGGCGAGGGTGCCCACCACCGCGCCGTGGAGGGCCTGAACGTGCTCGCGGAGATCGGCACCGACGTGGCGCTGCTGCACCTGCACACGATCGCCCAGCGGGTGAAGTTCAAGGCGCTCAAGCTGCGTGCCCAGGAGAAGATCGCCGAGGTCGCGGAGGGGCTCGGGCTGACCGGGGAGCAGCTGTCGGACCGGCTGGTGCCGGACCTCGGCCTGGACGCGGACGGCACGACGGTCGTCGACTACGGTCCGCGCCGGTTCACCGTGGGCTTCGACGAGCAGCTGCGCCCGTACGTGCTGGACGCCGACGGCAAGCGGCGCAAGGACCTGCCGGTGCCGGGCGCCCGGGACGACCGGGAACTGGCCCCGGCGGAACGCAAGCGGTTCGCCGCGCTGAAGAAGGACGTCCGCGCGGTGGCCGCCGACCAGATCCGCCGGCTGGAGGCGGCGATGGTCGCCGGCCGGTCCTGGTCGGCGGCGGAGTTCGACGAGCTGTTCCTGCGCCACCCGCTGGTCTGGCACCTGGCGCGCCGTCTGGTCTGGCTGGCGGACGTGGCCGACGCGCCGACCGTGGCCTTCCGGGTCGCCGAGGACCGGACCTTCGCCGACGCCTCCGACGAGGCGTTCGCGCTGCCCGAGGGCGCGAGCGTGCGCCTGGCCCACCCGCTGCACCTCGGTGCGGAGCTGCCGGTGTGGTCGGAGCTGTTCGCGGACTACGAGATCCTGCAGCCGTTCCCGCAGCTGGGCCGTCCGGTGCGCCGGCTGACGGCGCAGGAGACGGCTTCCAACCGGCTGCCGCGCTTCGAGGGCGTCACCGTGCCGGTGGGCCGGCTGCTCGGCATGACCAAGAAGGGCTGGGAGCGCGGCGTCCCGCAGGACGCCGGCGTCGAGCGCTGGTTCTCCAAGCGGATATCCGACGGCTGCCACCTGGTGATCCAGCTGGACCAGGGCATCTGGGTGGGTGTGGTCAGCGAGTTCCCCGACCAGACCTTCGAGACGGTCTGGCTGGACACCGCCCCCGGCGACCACTGGTCGGGCCGCGAGTACCCACTGCGCTTCGGCGACCTCGACGCCGTCGCCGCCTCCGAACTGCTCGCCGACCTCGAGGAGATGACGGCCTCATGACCACCGGCCCCGAGCACCCGCCCGCCCCCGAACACCCGCTGCAGCGGCCGCCCGCCGAGGTCCGCTACGCCGACGAACTGGCCGCCCTGCGCGCCCAGGACGACGGCCCGCGCCCGCCCGGCTGGCAGCTCGGCCTGCGGGCCGCCCGCCGCTTCGTGGTCGGCGACCCGCAGGCGGGCATCAGCCGCAAGTTCGTCGGCAACCCCGCGCTGGTCGAACGGGCCCTGGTGACCCTGGCGACCGACCGCGGCCTGATGCTGGTCGGCGAGCCGGGCACCGCCAAGTCCCTGCTCTCCGAACTGATCGCGGCGGCGGTCGGCGGCAGCTCCACGCTCACCGTCCAGGGCGGCGCGGCCACCACCGAGGACCAGATCAAGTACTCGTGGAACTACGCGCTGCTGGTCTCCGAGGGCCCCTCCCGCCGGTCGCTGGTCCCGGCGCCGATGTACCGCGGGATGGCGGAGGGCCGGGTGGTCCGCTTCGAGGAGATCACCCGCTGCCCGCTGGAGGTACAGGACTGCCTGCTCTCACTGCTCTCCGAACGGGTGCTGGCGGTACCGGAGCTGGACGGGCCGGACGGCATGGTGTTCGCCCGCGCCGGGTTCAACGTGATCGCCACCGCCAACACCCGGGACCGCGGCGTCAACGAGATGAGCGCGGCGCTCAAGCGCCGGTTCAACTTCGAGACGGTCTTCCCGATCCCGGACTTCGACACCGAGCTGGCCCTGGTCGAGGCCGAGGCGGGCGCGCTGCTGCGCCGCTCCGGCGTCGAGGCGGCGCTGGACCGGGACGTCCTGGAGGTGCTGGTCGGCACCTTCCGCGAGCTGCGCGGCCGCGAACCGTCCGGCGAACGGCTGTCCGCCGTGATGTCCACCGCCGAGGCGGTGTCGGTGGCCCACGCGGTCGGCGTCCGCGGCTGGTTCCTGCGCGGCGAGGCCGGCAGCGCCGCCGACGTGGTGACCTGCCTGGCCGGCACCGCCGCCAAGGACAGCCCGGAGGACCTCGCCCGACTGCGCCGCTTCCTGGAGCAGGAGGCCGCCCGCCGCCGCGGCGCGCAGTGGCAGGCGCTGTACGAGGCCCGACACCTGCTGGCCGACTGATGGACCGGCTGATGGACCGGCCGATGGGCCGTGAGACCGCCGCGGTGTTCCTCGGAGTCCGCCACCACTCCCCGGCCTGCGCCCGGCTGGTCGCCCGCACCATCGCCAGCCTGCAGCCCGCGCACGTGCTGGTCGAGGGGCCCGCGGACATGAACGACCGGCTGGACGAGCTGCTGCTCGGCCATCGGCTGCCGGTCGCGGTGTTCAGCCACTACCGCGACGCGGGGCGCACCGCGACCTCGTGGACGCCGCTGTGCGACTACTCCCCGGAGTGGGTCGCCCTCCAGCACGGCCGGGCCGCCGGGGCGCAGGTCCGCTTCGTCGACCTACCGGCCTGGCATCCGGCGTTCACCGAGCGGCCCGAGCCGCTGGCCAACCGCTTCGCGGACGCCGAGGCCCGGTACGCGGAGGCGACCCGGCGGCTGTGCGAACGGTTCGGCGCGGACTCGGCGGACGCGCTGTGGGACGGGCTGGTCGAGGTCGGCGCACCGGACGGGCCGTCGGACGGGCCGGACGGGCCTTCGGGCATCGACGGGTCGGACGGGCTCGACGGGCTCGACTGGCTGGCCCGGCGTCTGGACGTGTACTTCGACCTGGTCCGGGGCGATGCCCGGGCCGAGCCCGGCGACCGGGCGCGCGAGGAGTACATGGCCGGCTGGGTCAGGGCCGCGCTCGCCCGCGACGAGGGGCCGGTACTGGTGGTGACCGGCGGCTTCCACACGCCCGCGCTGCGGACCCTGGCCTCCGTCCCCGCCCCGGCCACCGCCCCCGCCGCCGCCCCCTCCCCGGCCACCGACTGGCCCGAGGTGCCGCAGCCGCCCGACGGCGCGCAGGGCGGCAGCTTCCTGGTGCCGTACTCCTTCCGGCAGTTGGACGCCTTCGCCGGGTACCAGTCCGGCATGCCCTCGCCCGGCTACTACCAGCTGCTGTGGGAGCACGGTCCCGCGGCCGCCGCCGAGGGCCTGCTGGAGCAGGTGGTCCGCCGGCTGCGCGGGCGGCGGCTCCCGGTCTCGACCGCCGACCTGATCGCCGCCCGTACCCTGGCCGACGGCCTGGCCGCGCTGCGCGGCCACCGGGTGCGCTCCCGCACCGACGTCCTGGACGGCCTGGTGGGCGCCCTGGTCGGCGAGGCCCTGGAGCAGCCGCTGCCGTGGACCGCGGGCGGCGCGCTCACCCCGGGCACCCACCCGGTCGTGGTGGAGATGGTTGCCGCGAGCACCGGCGACCGGATCGGCCGGCTGCATCCCAGGACGCCCGCGCCGCCGCTGGTCCACGACGTCGCCGCCCGGTCCGCGCACTGCGGTGTCCTCGCCCGCCGTCCGGCCGACTGCGACCTGACCACGGCCGACGGGCTGGAGCGCAGCCGGCTGCTGCACCGGCTGCGGGTGCTCGCCGTCCCCGGCCACGTCCGGACGGCCGGCCCCGAGACCGGGGCGGACCCGGTCTTCACCGAGCACTGGGAGCCCGCACCGTCGCACGGCCGCGAGGCGGCGCTGATCGAGGCCGGCGCGTACGGCGCGCGGCTGGACGAGGCCGCCGCGGTCGCGCTCGCGACCCGGGCCCGCGAGGCCGTCACCGGTGCCCCCGACGAGGTGGCGGCCGCACTCGCCGGCGTCCTGTTCGACGCCGTGCTGTGCGGCGCGGACACCCTCTCCGCCGACCTGCTCACCACGCTCGCGGACCGGGTCCGCGCCCTCGCCGGGCTCGGCGCGACCGGCGACCTGCTGGCGACGGCCCTGCACCTGTGGCGGCACGACCGGATCTACGGGGTCGCCGGTGACCCGCTGCTCGCGGACATCGTGGACGCGGCGGTCGGCCGGGTGTTCTGGCTCGCCGAAGGCCTGCACGGCAGCGGCGGCGTCGTCGACCCCGGCCGGCTGCGGGCCGTGGCCGCCGCCCGCGACGCCCTCCGCCTGCCCGACCTGCCCCTCGCCCTCCCCCGCGCCGCCGCCGTCGCCACCGCCCGCCGCATCGCCGCCGACCACGCCGCCCCACCCGACCTCCGCGGCGCCGCCCTGGGCCTGTGCTGGTCCCTCGGCCCCGGCCCCGCCGCCACCACCGCTCCCTCACAGACCGACGGCGCCGCAGCGGTCCCCGTCGGTACCGACGCCGTGCGGGAGGCCCGGCTGCTCGCCGCGGGCGATCCCGGAGCGCTGGGCGACTGGCTGGCCGGGCTGTTCGCGCTGGCCCGCGACGAGCTGACCGGCCTCGGCACCACGCCGCAGGCCGCCGGGCCGTCGCTGCTCGACACCCTCGACGAGCTGGTCACCGCGATGACCGGCGACGACTTCCTCACCGGTCTGCCGGCCCTGCGTCAGGCGTTCGCGTTCTTCCCGCCGCGGGAGCGCGAGCGGATCGCGGAGCGGCTGCTGGAGCGCCGCGGCGTCCGCGGTTCCGCCCGCACGCTGCTGCGCACCACCGCCGACCCGCTGCTGCTGGCCCGCGCCCGCTCCCTGGAGGAGAACGTGATCCGTCTGCTCGACCGCTCCGGCCTGCGCCCCGGGCGGGCGGCGCGGTGACCGCCGACGAAGGCCTGGAGCGCTGGCGGCTGATCCTCGGCGCGCCCGCCGACCGCGCCACCGGCCCGCTCACCGGGACGGCTGCCGCCCGCGACGCCGCGCTCGAGTGGCTGTACGGCCGCGACGGCGACCTGGAGCAGCGCGGGGTCCGCAGCACCCCGCTCTCCGGCCGGACGGGCGGTGACGGCCCGTCCGTGCTCACCGCCGTGGACTGGCTCGACGACGTCCACCGGCTGTTCCCGAAGGAGACCGTCGAGCGGCTGGAGCGCGACGCGATCGAGCGGTACGAGATCACCGAGATCGTGACCGATCCCGAGGTGCTGTCCCGCGTCGAGCCCAGCGCGAGCCTGCTGCGCGCCGTCCTGCGCACCAAGCACCTGATGAACCCGGACGTCCTCGTGATGGCCCGGCGGATCGTCGAGGCGGTGGTCCGCGAGCTGATGGACCGGCTGCGCCCGGAGCTGCGCCGCGCCCTCACCGGTTCCCGTGTGCGCCGTCCCAGCAACCTGCCGCTCGCCCGCGACTTCGACTTCCGGGGCACCGTCCGCGCCAACCTGGCGCACTACCAGCCGGAGCAGCGCCGGGTGCTGATCGAGCGTCCGCGGTTCCACTCGCGCACCCGGCGGCACCTGGAGCAGTGGCAGCTGATCCTGCTGGTCGACCAGTCCGGGTCGATGGTGGACTCGGTGATCCACTCCGCGGTGACCGCCGCCTGCCTGTGGAGCCTGCCCGGCCTGCGCACCCACCTGGTCGCCTTCGACACCTCGGTGGTCGACCTGACCTCGGACGTCACCGACCCGGTCGAGCTGCTGATGCGTGTCCAGCTCGGCGGCGGCACCGACATCGCCCGCGCGGTGGACTACGCCGCCGGGCTGGTCGACACCCCGCGCCGCGCGATCGTCGCGCTGATCACCGACTTCTACGAGGGCGGCGACCCGCACCGGCTGGTCCGCACGGTCCGCCGCCTGGTCGAGCAGGGTACGGTCGTCCTCGGCCTGGCGGCCCTCGACGAGGCCGCCGACCCGGTGTACGACCGCGGCCTGGCCGGGCGGCTCGCCGACGTCGGCGCGCACATCGGCGCGATGACGCCGGGCCGGCTCGCCGAGTTCGTCGCCGAGAAGGTGGGCCGGTGACCGCCTCCCCCACCCGCCCGGACCTGCTCGCGCTCTCCCCCGACACCCTCGCCGCACTCACCAACCGGGGCCTGGTCAAGCGCGCCGCCAAGGAGGTCGACGCCGGTACCGGGCCCGAACTCGCGTACCGGGACGACGACACCGTCCTCGGCGTCCACCCGGACGGCAGCCGGACCTGCCTGCCCGCCGGCGCCGCCCTGGACGGCGCCACCTGCAGCTGCGGCGCGGCCGGGGTGTGCCGGCACACGATCGGACTGGTCCTCGCCCACCAACGCCACTCCGCCGCCGCCCCGGAGCCCGACCCCGCCTGGTCGCCCGCGGACTTCGACGACGCGCAGCTCGCGGCGGCCTTCGGCCGGGCGGCGATGGCCGCCGCGCGACGCGCCTTCGAGCGCGGCTACCGGGCGACCGTGCACCGGGCCGGCGGGGCGACCGCGGTCCCGTGGGTGGAACTGCCCACCTGCACGGTCCGATTCCCCGTGCCGCGCGAACTCGGCTACGCGCTCAGCGACGCCGCACCGGCCCGCGCGGGCGAGACGGTCGTCCTGGCCGTCTGGGCCTTCCGGGCCGCCACCGCGGACGGCCCGCTCTCCATCGGCGGCCCCGCCGCCACCGCCGCCCCTGCCCCTGCCCCTGCCTCGAACGGGCCGGACGCATCGGACGGGCCTGACACATCGGACGCGCCGGACGGACGAGGCCGGACGGGCGAGCTCGACGAGGCCCTCGCCCTGGCCCGGGACCTGCTCCTGGACGGCGTCACCCGCACCACCCCGGTCTTCGCCGCCCAGCTGACCCGCGCCGCCGACGACCTGTCCCGCGCCGCGCTCCACTGGCCGGCGGCCGCCCTCGGCGAGCTCCGCGACCAGGTCGCCTGGGGCGCCGCCCGCGACGCCCGGTACGAACCGGCGAAGGTCGCCGCGCTGCTCGCCGAGCTCCACGCCCGCCACCTCGCCGCCGTACTCGACCGGCCCGGCGCCCTCGGCACCCGCGAACCCGCCCAGACCCCCCTGCGCCGGACCCGCCTGGTCGCCCTCGGCTGCCGGATCACCGGACGCACCGCACTCGACCGCACCGCGGAGCTGTACTTCGCCCAGCCGGACGCCGGGATCGTCCTGGTGATGCGCCGGCAGTGGCAACTCACCGACGGCCGGCAGCCCACCGGCGCCGACCTCGCCACCCGCCGTCTGCTCGGCCACCCGCTGCACGCGCTCGCCACCGCCAACGTCGTCAGCGAGCAGATCTCCCGCAGCCCCGGCCGGACGGTCACCATCGGACGCGGCCGGGTGGCCGCCACCAGCGTCACACCGGTCGGCGCGGCCTGGGCCGACCTCCCGGACACCGTGCTGGTCCGCGACGCCGCCGCCCACCTCGACCGGTGGAGCGACCGCCCGCCGCGTCTGGTCCGGCCCCGCGTGGAGGCCGACCACACGCGTGTCCTGGCGGTCAGCGCCGTCGAATCCCTCGGCTACGACGCCGCCGCGCAGCGCCTGGAGGCCGTCGTCCGCGACGCCGCCGGGAACGCCGTCCTGGTTTGCGCCGACCACGAACCCGCCGCCCCCGGCCGGCTGGACACCCTCGCCGAGGCGCTCGGCTCCGGTCACGTCAGCCATCTCTCCGGCTTCCTGCGACGCGAGGGCGGCCGCCCCGTGCTCGACCCGCTCGCCGTCCTCACCCCCGACGGCCCCACCGTCCCCGACCTCGCCCCGGCGACCGCCTCCCCGGCCCTCACCCCCGCCCCGCGCCACACCGGCGATCCGATCACCACCGCCCTGGAGTCGGCCCTCGCCACCCTCGCCGACCTCACCCACGCGGGACTGCGCCACGCCGACCCCACCCGCCTCGCCGCAGCCGCCACCGCACTGCGCACCACCGGCCTCACCACCGCGGCCGGCCTCCTCGACGCCATCACCCCCCGCACCCCCGACACCTGGGCCGACGCCGCCGTCCACCTCCTCACCGCCCTGGACCTGCACCACGAGACCGGCGCCGACCACCCCCGCACCGACCGCGAGGACGTCACCACGCCATGACCGACCGCCCGAAACTCACCTACTTCAAGGCCGGACCGCCCGTCTGGAGCGCCCGCGACATCCCCGGCTGGGGCGAGGACGGCCGGCTCCGCGCCTTCTACCTCTATTTCCTCCACCCCAACATCGGCATCGACCTCGTCGAGGAGAAGCGCGCCCTCGCCCGCGACCGCGCCTACGCCGCACGCCTGCGCACCAGCCTGGAACACCTGCTGGAGCAACAGCCGGCCAGCCTGGGCACCTGGCACGCCATCACCAACCACGACATGCACTTCTACTCGGAGGGCGAGCTGTACGGCTTCCTCCTCGACCTCCACGCCTACTTCTTCGACACCCGCCCCACACCCCCCGACGACCCCGACCCCGACCGCCCCGCACCCCCGGAGCACTGGTCCTACTGGCGCCGCTTCACCCGGTAGCCCCCGCTCGGTCCGGTGCACGTGGCGCCCCGAGATCATCACGACCGCCCGCCGCGGATAGCCTGCCGGGATGACTCGGACCGGCCGTTATCGATGGCGTACCCGCCTGCGCAGGCACCTGCCGTGGTTCCTGATCGAGTGGGGGCTGGCCGGCAAGGGCAGCCAGGACTGCGGGGCCCACGAGTGGTACAACCACGACGGTCTCGTCGCCCACTGCTACCACTGCGCGCCGGGTCAGCAGGCCTGGGCCGACGTCTGACCCTCCGCCGGCACGTCCGCCAGGCACCGACGGCCTCACGGCAAGAGAGCGACAACCTGTCACGGAACCGGACCCTGTCAACCGCGTGGGACATCCGGTGGGAAGACCTGGCTGGCACCCGCTCCGTCGTGGTCGTTGCGGTCGGGCATCATGGGTCCTCGCCGGGCCCTACGTGCTCGGACATCCGACGGGAGGACCTGGTGCCGAAGCTCATCGACCATCTCGAGAGCAGACTCGGGCGCATGATCGGCGCCTGGTCCCCTCCGGCGGGTGCCCCTCCGGAGGCTCCTCAGGTGGCGTGCTTCCGCGAGGGCCGGCTCCCGGGCACCCAGTCGTTCGCGACGGTCGGCCTCTCGCGCACTCCGCTGTGGGATCCGGACTCGGGCCGCCACTTCCACCTGGAACTGCTGGCCTGCGAGAACACCGACCGCCCGGCCGGCTACGGGCACTTCCCCGACGTCCTGGAATTCGTGGCCGGGCGGCTGGTGGCCGGCGGCCGTCCGCTGCTGCGCGGCGACGTGGTGCCGCTTCCCGTGCCGCTTCCGGGTGGCACCATGACGTCCCTCTACGCGGCGCTGCCCGTCTATTTCGACGAGGACTTCTTCTCCGTCACCGTCGAGAACGGCAGCGAGGTCGTCATCGTCTGGCTCGTCCCGATCACGGCCGAGGAAACCGCCTTCGTGTCCGACAAGGGCTGGGAGGCGTTCGAGGGCGAGCTGGCCCGCCAGGACCCCGATCTCCTCGACCCGGCCCGTCCCCGGATCGACCTGTGAGCGTGCGCGGCGGTGCCCGCCGCCGGGTGGGCGCACCCGACGCCTGACGCCTGCCGCACCGGCGTGCGCCGGGGCCGTGTGCGCCGTGCGGTGGGCTGCGCGCCGGTCCGGTGCCTCGTGCGGGGGAACCGCACGGGTGAACGGTCGGCGCGGTGCGGCGGGTTGCGGTGCGTGCGGAGGGAGGATCGCCGGGTTCAGGGGTGCCCACACGGTCGGAGGCGCAGTGCGGATCCTGCTCGTCGCGAGTGCGTTCAACAGTCTCACCCAGCGGGTCCACGGCGAGCTCCGGGAGCTGCGGCACACGGTGGAGGTGCATCTGGCCGGGGAGGACGAGGCGCTCCGGGAGGCGCTGCGGCGCTTCGCCCCGGATCTGGTGGTCGCGCCGATGCTCAGGACGGCGCTGCCGCAGGACGTCTGGTCGTCCGTCACCTGTCTGATCGTGCATCCCGGTCCGCCGGGTGACCGCGGGCCGTCCTCGCTCGACTGGGCGGTCCACGAGGGGGCGACGGAGTGGGGTGTGACGGTGCTCCAGGCGGACGCGGTGATGGACGGCGGCCCGGTGTGGGCGTCGGCGCACTGCCCGCTGCCGCCGGTCGCCAAGAGCGACCTGTACCGGGGCGAGGTCTCGGACGCCGCCGTCGAGGCGGTGCTGCGGGCGGTGGAGCGTTTCGCCTCGGGTACGTACACCCCGCGCCGGCAGGGCGGACCGGACTGGCGCGCCGTCGGCCGCACCCGGCCGTACCTGCGCCAGGAGGTCCGCCGGATCGACTGGGAGCGGGACGGCACCGACGCCGTGGTCCGCGTGCTCCGGGCCGCGGACTCCCGGCCGGGAGTGCTGGACGAACTGCTCGGCGCCGAATGGTACTTGCACGGCGGCCACCCGGAGCGGCGGTTGCGCGGGCGCCCCGGCGAGCTGGTGGCCACCCGCGCGGGCGCGGTGTGCCGGGCGACCGCCGACGGCGCGGTGTGGATCCCCGAGCTGCGGCGGCGCCGCTCCCCCGGCGGGCCCGCGACCTTCAAGCTGCCGGCGGTCACCGCGCTCGGCGGCGTGCTGCCGCCGCTGCCGGAGGTGCCGGCCCCGTTGATGGCGGCCCCGTTGATGGCGGCGTCGAAGGTGGCGGCGGAGGAGGATCCGGATTGGTCGGACATCCGCTACGTCGAGGACGGGCAGGTCGGTCTGGTGCGGTTCGCCTTCCCCGGCGGGGCGATGAGCACGGAGCACTGCCGCCGGCTGCTGGCGGCGTACCGCTTCGCGCTGACCCGGCCGACCTCGGTGCTGGTGCTGGGCGGCGGCCGCGACTTCTTCTCCAACGGCATCCACCTGAACGTGATCGAGGGGGCAGCGGATCCGGCCGCCGAGTCCTGGGCGAACATCAACGCCATCGACGACCTGGTCGAGGCGGTGCTCACCACCACCGACCGGCTGGTGGTCGCGGCGGTCGGCGGCAACGCCGCGGCCGGCGGCGCGATGCTCGCGCTGGCCGCGGACGAGGTCTGGTGCCGGCAGGGTTCGGTGCTGAACCCGCACTACCGGCTGATGGGCCTGTACGGCTCCGAGTACTGGACCTACACCCTGCCGCGCCGGGTCGGCGCGGCGACGGCGCTCAGGCTCACCGGGCAGGCCCTCCCGGTGGGCGCCCCGGCGGCCCTGCGCCTCGGGCTGGTGGACCGGGTCCTGCCGTGCGCACCGGAGGAGTTCGGGCCGCAGACCGCCCGGTTGGCGCGGCTGTCGGCGGCGTCGCCGACGGTCCACGGCCGGATCGCGGCCAAGAAGGCCGCCCGGGAGGCCGACGAGCGCGTTCGGCCGCTTGCCTCGTACCGGGCCGAGGAGCTGGCGGTGATGCGGCGCCAGTTCTTCGACCCGGACGCGCCGTACCACGCGCTGCGGGCCGCTTTCGTCCGCAAGCTGCCGGCTCCGGCGGCGACGGACTGACCCGAACGGCGGATCCGGCTTGCGTCCCTTCGGATGTCCCGCGCGGCCCTGCGGACCGGCGGGCGGGGCCAACCGCTGTTAAGACGGTTCTGAGCCATTGCGTCCGGCTCTCCCAGTTCTGAGGAGGCATCCTCATGGGTGCTGCAACATCGAGCGCCACCGAAAGCGACGTGGTGCACATTCTCTGGATCAACGCGGGGCTCAGCTGCGACGGCGACTCGGTCTCCCTGACCGCCGCCATGCAGCCGAGCATCGAGGAGATCGTCACCGGGGCCCTGCCGGGCCTGCCGAAGGTCGCCGTCCACTGGCCGCTGATCGACTTCGAGTGCGGGCCGGTGCAGGGCGCGGACAACTTCGTGGAGTGGTTCTTCAAGGCCGACCGGGGCGAGCTCGACCCGTTCGTCCTGGTCGTCGAGGGATCGATCCCCAACGAGGAGATCAAGGAGGAGGGCTACTGGTGCGGCTTCGGCGACGACCCGAACACCGGTCAGCCGATCACCACCAGTGAGTGGCTGGACCGGCTCGCGCCGAAGGCCACCGGGGTCGTCGCGATCGGCACCTGTGCCACGTACGGCGGTATCCACGCCATGGAGGGCAACCCGACCGGCGCCATGGGTGTGCCGGACTACCTAGGGTGGGGCTGGAAGTCCAAGGCCGGGCTGCCGATCGTGTGCGTGCCCGGCTGTCCGATCCAGCCCGACAACTTCGCCGAGACCCTCACCTACCTGCTCTACCAGCTGGCCGGCTCGGCGCCGATGATCCCGCTGGACGACAAGCTGCGTCCCGCCTGGCTGTTCGGTGCGACCGTGCACGAGGGCTGCGACCGCGGCGGCTACTACGAGCAGGGGCAGTTCGCCACCGACTACGGCACGCCGGAGTGCCTGGTGCGGCTCGGCTGCTGGGGTCCGGTCGTGAAGTGCAACGTCCCCAAGCGGGGCTGGATCAACGGTGTCGGCGGCTGCCCGAACGTGGGCGGCATCTGCATCGCCTGCACGATGCCCGGCTTCCCCGACAAGTTCATGCCGTTCATGGACCCGCCGCCCGGCTCGACGGTGTCGACCGCGGCCAGCTCCGCGTACGGCTCGGCGATCCGGCGGCTGCGCTCGATCACCCTCAAGACGGTCGACAAGGAACCCAAGTGGCGCCACACCGGGCGCAAGCTCACGACCGGCTACCGCGCTCCGTGGTGAACCGGCGGGGCGCCGCGCGCGGGCGCGGGGGGCCCCCCCGCCCCCACCCCCCCCCCCCCCCACCACGCCCCCCCACACAACCAGGGACCCCCCAACAACGAGGCCCGCGA
>NZ_JBICYJ010000058.1:0-50324 GCF_043200835.1 Kitasatospora sp. NPDC048365 | reverse complement strand
GCGCGGCGCGCGCGGGGGGGGGCGGGGCGCGGCGGGGGGGGGGGGGGGGGGGGCGCCCCCCCCCCCCCCCCCCCCCCCCCCCCCCCCCCCCCCCCCCACTTCGGTCCGTTACTTGAGCTGGTCCGCGGTGTACTGGCCGCTGTCCACCAGCACCTTGGAGTAGTTCTCCTTGTCGACGCTGACCGGCTGCAGCAGGTACGCGGGCACCGTCTTCGCGCCGTTGTCGTACTGGCTGGTGTCGTTGACCTCCGGCTTGCCGCCGGTGAGCACCGCGTCGCCCATCTGGACGGCCACCTTGGCCAGTTCGCGGGTGTCCTTGTAGACCGTCTGGGTCTGCTCGCCGGCGATGATGGACTTCACCGAGGCCAGCTCGGCGTCCTGCCCGGTGACGATCGGCAGCGCCTTGCCGGCCGAGCCGTAGCCCACGCCCTTGAGCGAGGACAGGATGCCGATCGAGATGCCGTCGTAGGGCGAGAGCACCGCGTCTACCCGGGCCGAGGTGTACGACTTGCTGAGCAGGTTGTCCATCCGGGACTGGGCGACGCCGCCGTCCCAGCGCAGGGTGGCCACCTGGTTGAAGGCGGTCTGCCCGGACTGCACGACCAGCTTCTTCTCGTCGACGTACGGCTTGAGCACGCTCATCGCGCCGTTGAAGAAGAAGGTCGCGTTGTTGTCGTCCGGCGAGCCGGCGAAGAGCTCGACGTTGAACGGGCCCTTGCCGTCCTTCAGGCCCAGCTTGTCGGCGATGTACGTGCCCTGCAGGACACCGACCTTGTAGTTGTCGAAGGTCGCGTAGTAGTCGACGTTCTTGGTGCCGCGGATCAGCCGGTCGTAGGAGATCACCGGGATGTGGGCGTCCGCCGCCTTCTGCAGCACGTTGCTGAGCGAGGAGCCGTCGATGGCGGCGACCACCAGGAGCTTCGCCCCCTTGGTGATCATGTTCTCCAGCTGGGCGACCTGGTTCTCCACGACGTTGTCGCCGTACTGGAGATCGGTCTTGTACCCCTTGGCCTGGAACTCCTTGACCATGTTGTTGCCGTCGTTGATCCAACGTTCGGACGACTTGGTGGGCATCGCGATGCCCACCAGCCCGCCCTTGGCGTCGCCCTTGGCCGCGCCCGAGGCGCCGTCCCCGACGCCGTTGGCGCTCTGGCCGCAGGCGGCCAGGGACAGCGTGAGGCCCGCAGCGGCGAGGGCCATCGAAAGCTTGCGCACAGTTCCTCCAGTGATGTGCCGCGATCGGCGCGCGGCCTCGGCGTTTCACGAGTGTTAACGCTCACAGAAACCCCGTCAAGGGTTGCCGCGATCACCGTTGGGTCTCACAAGCGGCGCCTGTGGAGAGGGTTGACGGGACAATTGTTAGCGTTAACAATAGCGGCTGTGGAGCGGTCCGCCATGAGGCGGCGACCCGGCCGGCGGGCGCCGCCGGGTTCCGTGCGGCGACCAGGTGTCGGACGGCGGCGCCCGGCCCGGTGTCGGCCTTCCCGCTCCCGATGCGGAGCTCCAGCGTGCGGCTGGCGTAGGTGACGGCCGGGGTGCCCCAGCAGCATGGTGCGCCGGGGGGAGCGCCGGACCGGGCCGGCCGTGTCCGCCACCGGGACGGAACTGTCCGTGAGCGCGAGGGTCGAGCGGCTGAGCCGCGCCCCCGCCGCCGCGTGCCCGAGGCGGACAGCAGCAGGGCCACCGCCACCTGCAGGCCCGTCCCCCTCCGTGCGGGCCCGCCGTCCTCCGTCGCGGACAGCGCGGGGCGGCGGCGATCGTACGAGGCGGCACCGGACCGGCGGGAGCGGTTTCCCCCGCCGCCGGGCGTCCGGCCCGGCACTCTCGGTGACAGTCGGGTCCGCAGCCTTGCTGTGAATTCGGCCACGTCGACCTCCCGGCGGGACCGTCCCGTGCAGCCGGTCGACAGCCCGTCAACCGAGCTCAGCGGCGGGAGAGTTGCCGGTCGGCGCCGAGCGGGTCGGTGGACCGGCCGGGCGGACACAGCGGAGTGTGACGTAGGCCGCTGGTCAGCGGAAAAGGCTCGAACGTTAACATGGCCCCACCCTCCTCTAGCTCGAAAGATGGACTTGTGACTGTCAACGACGACGTGTTCACGGACTGGATCAACCGCGAGGAGATCGCGGAGTCGATGATCCCGATCATTGGGCGACTGCACCGGGAGCGGGACGTGAACGTCCTGGTCCACAGCCGTTCCCTGGTGAACAAGTCGGTGATCAGCATCCTGAAGACTCACCGATTCGCCCGCCAGATCGACGGCGAGGAGCTGTCGGTCACCGAGACGCTGCCGTTCCTGAGCGCGCTCACCACGCTGGACCTCGGCCCCTCCCAGATCGACATCGGCATGCTCGCCGCGATGTACAAGGCCGACGACCGCGGTCTGTCGGTGGAGGAGTTCACCGCCCAGGCGGTGGCGGGTGCGCTGGGTGACAACAAGCTGGAGCGCCGCGAGGGCCGCGACGTCGTGCTGTACGGCTTCGGCCGGATCGGCCGCCTGCTGGCCCGTCTGCTGGTCGAGAAGGCCGGCGGCGGCAACGGCCTGCGGCTGCGCGCGATCGTGGTCCGCAACAGCGGTGGCGACGACCTGGTGAAGCGCGCCTCGCTGCTGCGCCGCGACTCGATCCACGGCCAGTTCTCGGGCTCCATCACGGTGGACGAGGCCAACAACAAGATCGTCGCCAACGGCAACGAGATCCAGGTGATCTACTCCAACGACCCGTCCGAGGTGGACTACACCGCGTACGGGATCAAGGACGCGATCCTGATCGACAACACCGGCCGCTGGCGCGACCGCGAGGGCCTGTCCAAGCACCTGCGCCCCGGCATCGCCAAGGTCGTGCTGACCGCCCCGGGCAAGGGCGACGTCCCGAACATCGTGCACGGTGTCAACCACGACACCGTGAAGCCGGACGAGCAGATCATCTCCTGCGCGTCCTGCACCACCAACGCGATCGTCCCGCCGCTGAAGGCGATGGCGGACAAGTACGGCGTGCTCCGCGGCCACGTGGAGACCGTCCACTCGTTCACCAACGACCAGAACCTGCTGGACAACTTCCACAAGGCCGACCGTCGCGGCCGTTCCGCGCCGATGAACATGGTGATCACCGAGACCGGTGCCGCCTCGGCCGTCGCCAAGGCCCTGCCGGAGCTCAAGGCGAAGATCACCGGCAGCTCGATCCGCGTCCCCGTGCCGGACGTCTCGATCGCGATCCTGAACCTGCAGCTGGCCACCGAGACGGACCGCGAGGACGTCCTGGAGTACCTGCGGAACATCTCGCTGACCTCGCCGCTGAAGCGCCAGATCGACTTCACCACGGCGCCGGACGCGGTCTCCAGCGACTTCATCGGCTCGCGGCACGCCTCGATCGTGGACGCCGGTGCGCTGAAGGTGGAGGGCGACAACGCCATCCTCTACCTGTGGTACGACAACGAGTTCGGCTACTCCTGCCAGGTGGTCCGGGTCGTCCAGCACGTCTCCGGCGTCGAGTACCCGACCTTCCCGGCCCCGGCGGTCTGACCCGGCCCCCGGGCCCGGCGTCCGTCACACGGATGGCGTACTACCTGGGCGGACCCCTGCTCCTGCGGTGAAGGTGGGAGCGGGGGTCACCGCCGAGGAGGCACCAGGATGTCGATGATGGACAAGCTCAAGCAGATGCTCAAGGGCCACGAGGACCAGGCCGAGAAGGCCGTGGACAAGGCCGGCGACATGGCCGACGAGAAGACCGGCGGCCGGTACAGCGGCCAGGTCGACATGGCTCAGGACAAGGCCAAGGAGCAGTTCCGCGACGAACCTCCGCAGTGACCGCAGAAGTGGCGGATGCCCGGCAACCCCCAGGGGTTGCCGGGCATCCGTGCGTTCCGGGCGGTGTGCGCGGCCGGTCCGGGCCGGTCCGGGCGGTCAGGCCAGCTTGCCGAGCAGCTCGGCGGCGACCGGCGCGGAGGAGGCCGGGTTCTGCCCGGTGACCAGGTTGCGGTCGACCACCACGTGCGGGGCCCACGGCTCACCGGTGCGGACGTCCACGCCCGCCTCGACCAGCCGGGTCTCCAGCAGCCACTTCGCCCGCTCGGCGAGGCCGGCCAGGGTCTCCTCGGTGTTGCTGAACGCGGTCGCCCGGTAGCCGGCGAAGGCGTTGGTGCCGTCCGCGGTGACCGCCGCGAGCAGCGCGGCCGGCCCGTGGCAGACCACGCCCAGCGGGCGGCCGGACGCCAGCGCGTCGACCAGCAGGCGGCCGGACTCCGGGTCGGCCGACAGGTCCTCCATCGGGCCGTGGCCGCCCGGGTAGAACACGGCCGCGTACTCGTCGAGCTTCACCTCGTCCAGGCCGATCGGCTGCCGCAGCTCGGGCATGGCGGCGAGCGCCCGCTCGATCCGGGCGGCACCCTCCGGTCCGCCGTTGGCCTCGGGCGACAGGCTGCCCCGGTCGACGGTCGGGACCACCCCGCCCGGGGTGGCGACGACGACCTGGTGCCCGGCGGCGGTGAACGCCTCGTACGGGGTCACCGCCTCCTCCGCCCAGTAGCCGGACGGGTGCTCGGTGCCGTCGGCCAGGGTCCAGTGGTCGGCGCCGGTCATCACGAAAAGGATCTTGGACATCGGGTGCTGCTCCGCTCGTCTGGTGCGCGGTCGGTACGGGTACGTCCTCGACCGTAGGCCGGGTGCCCGCGGGCCCGCCAATGCGCGGGCCGATGGGTGGCATCGGGCGACCGATGGGTCGGCGGTGCGGGTGGCGTAGGGTCGGACCGTGTCCGCCACCGGTTCCGCACCCGCCCCCGCCCCCGACGACGCGTCCGCCGCCGCCGGCGGGGAGCGGTTGCTGCGGGACGACCTGGGCGCCGGGGTCCGGCTCGGCGCGGTGCGCCGGGTGGTGTCCCTGGTGCCCTCGCTCACCGAGGCGATCGCCGAGAGCGCGCCCGGCCTGCTGGTCGGCGCCACCGACTGGTGCAGCCACCCGGCGGAGCTGGACGTGGTGCGGATCGGCGGCACCAAGAACCCGGACGTGGCGCGGATCGTCGCGCTGCGGCCGGACCTGGTGGTCGCCAACGAGGAGGAGAACCGGGCGGTCGAGCTCGACGCGCTCCGGGCCGCCGGGGTGCCGGTCTGGGTGACCGTGGTCCGGACGCTGGACGAGGCCTTCGACTCGCTGGAGCGGATGCTGGTCGGCGCGTGCGGACTGCCCGCGCAGCCCTGGCTCGCCGAGGCGCGCCGGGCGTGGGCCGGACTTCCGCGGCCGACGGGCGAGCCGGTCCGGGCGGTGGTGCCGATCTGGCGGCGGCCGTGGATGGTGCTGGGCCGCGACACCTTCGCCGGGGACCTGCTGCGCCGGCTCGGCGTCGAGCAGCTGTACGCCGACCACGCGGAGCGCTACCCGGCCGTTCCGCTGGAGGAGCTGCGGGCATCGGGCCCGGAGCTGGTGGTGCTGCCGGACGAGCCGTACCGCTTCACGGCGACGGACGGACCGGAGGCCTTCCCCGGGGTGCCGGCGGCCCTGGTCAGCGGCCGCCACCTGACCTGGTACGGGCCCTCGCTGGTGACGGCGCCGGCGGTGCTGGCCCGGCAACTGGCGGACACCGTACGGGAGTAGGACCGTGGCGGGCGGCGGGGCCGTCCGCCACGGCTCAGCCGAGCGGGAGCTCCCGGACGGCGGCGACCTCGCGGACCGCCTCGGCCAGTGCCCGGAAGTCCTTGCGCAGGATCTTCGAGTGGTTGCTGGGCACCTTGGCGGAGACCCGGAAGTTCGGCCGGCGGGCCAGCACCGGGTCGATGTTGGCGCGGATCGACTCCATCAGCTCGGCCTCGCCGCCCAGGTTGCCGCCGGTGGCGAGCACGTACCGGACCGGTGCGGTCACCCGGTCGAAGACCGGGTCGATGGCGGCCGGGGCGAGCAGCTCGTTGATCTCGATGTTGATCTCGGCGTGCTGCGCGGCGCTCATCCGCGCGGCCATGCCGATCCGGCGGGCGACCGGGAAGAGCGGGCTGAGCCGACGGAACAGCCGGCGGATCTGCACCTTGGTCTCCTCGGTCAGCCACTCGTGCGGGAGTGCGCCGTCGACGGAGACCACCCCGGCGACCCGGTCCGGGTGCCGTGCGGCCCAGTGGATCGCCAGGGCCGCGCCGTAGGACCAGCCGATCAGGATCGGCCGTTCCACGCCCCGCGCGGTGAGCACCGCGTCGAGGTCGCGCAGGCAGGCCTCGAAGGAGTAGTCCGAGGAGGTCCGGGACCTGCCGCGGGCGCGCTCGTCGTAGGTGATGTGCCGGAAGCCGTCGCCGAGTTCGGCGATCACCCGGCGCCAGTGCGACTGGTCGGCGTACGAGCCGTTGAGGTAGACCACCGGGCGGCCGGTGCCGCCGGTGTCGGTGACCGCGAGGGCGGTGTCCTCGATCGCGACCGTGCCGGACCAGGGGGAGTGCGCGTTGCT
Source organism: Kitasatospora sp. NPDC048365 (assembly GCF_043200835.1). NCBI lineage: Bacteria > Bacillati > Actinomycetota > Actinomycetes > Kitasatosporales > Streptomycetaceae > Kitasatospora > Kitasatospora sp. NPDC048365. The sequence goes on along the minus strand of NZ_JBICYJ010000058.1, from coordinate 43,907 downwards.
CATGGGATTCGGTGCCCTTCGGGAGTGGTGGGGGAGTCGGGGGTGGTGGGGGCTCAGAGGCTGCGGGCGGTGATGTCGCCGTGGCCGGTGGTGGCGCTGATGGTGAGCCCGGGGGTGCCGTCGTTGCGGAGGGCGTTGCCGATCCGGCCGTGGCCGGTGGCGGCGTCGAGGACGGCGGAGACGCCGCGGGCGGCGCCCACCGTCACGTCGCCGGACCGGGTGCGCAGCACGACCGCGCCGTGCACCGCCTCGGCCACGTCGATGTCGCCGTGGTCGGTGCTGATCCCGGCCGGGCCGCCGAGCCGGCCGACGGTGATGCTGCCGGCCAGCACGGTGAGGTGGGCGGCGGCGGTCTCGGCGAGCTCGACCGCGGCGCGGTCGGCGGTCAGGGTCACGTCGCCGAGCCGGCCGGTGCCGCGCACGTCGGCGTCGGAGACCTTCGCCTCGACGTGCGAGCCGGCCGGCAGCCGGACGGTGATCTCGACGCTGCCGGTGGGGCCCATGAGCTGGTGGCGGGCCGGGGCGGCGGCGATTCGCAGCACGCCGTCGGCGTAGTCGACCGAGATCTGCTCGGCGGCGGTGACGTCGCGGCCCCGCGCGGCGTCGGCGGGCCGGACCTCGACGGTGGTGTCGGCGCGGTCGCCCGCCACGAGGCGGATCCGGCCGGCCGGCAGGTCGATGACGGTGGTGATCGGGGCGGTGGTGGCGAAGGTCTGCATCTCTGGTTCCCGTCTCTGCGGATCGGCGTTTCTGATGATGGAAACGCTACGTTGCGATCAGGGAACTGGCAACGGATTCGTTGCGCTATTGAGGCATCTATGCAGGTGAAGGCGGTGAAATTGTTGCAATGGGGCTGGAAATAACGCAACGTCAGGCCGCGTGTGCGTTGCAATGGAATGGGAGTGAACGCTATGCTGGCCGACACCACGGACCATGAAGGAGACCGCGATGCCGGGAGGCAGACTCACCCAGCCGGAACGCCAGCAGATCGCGCTGGGCCTGGCCGACGGCCTCGCCTACGCGGAGATCGCCCGGCGCCTCGACCGGCCCACCTCGACGGTCACCCGCGAGGTGATGCGCAACGGCGGCCCCAACGGCTACCGCGCCGACCTCGCCCACCGCGCCACCGAGCACCGCGCGCACCGCCGCCGGCCCGCGGCCGCGCGCGATCCGAAGGCGCCCGCGCAGGCGTACGGGCGCGACTCCGAGGCGGTGCGCGCGTACGAGGAGGTGTTCACCACGGTGCTGATGGGTTCGGGCATGTCCAAGATGCCCGCCCGGATCCTGGTCTCGCTCTACACCAGCGACACCGGCAGCCTCGGCGCCTCCGAGCTCGCCCAGCGCCTCCAGGTCAGCCCGGCGTCGGTCTCCAAGGCGGTCGCCTTCCTCGACAGCCAGGGGCTGGTCCGGCGGGAGCGCGACGAGCGGCGCCGGGAGCGGTACATCGTCGACGACGACGTCTGGTACCGCTCCACCATGGCCACCGCCCGCTCCACCGCCGAACTCGTCGCCACCGCCCGGCAGGGCGTCACCGTCCTCGGCCCGGAGACGCCCGCCGCCGAGCGGCTGGAGAACATCGCCCGGTTCGTGGACTTCATCTCGGAGAGCATCACCCGCGCCGCGGAGCAGGCCCGCGAAGTCCTCCACACCAGGTCGGCCCCGCCCCAGGACGACGCGGAGTAGGCGCTCCCCGCGGGGATCAGCCCTCGGCGCCGGCCGGCTGCCAGGCCGGGGAGCGGCCGGTCAGGCCGAGCAGCCGGGTGAACGGCGAGGCGTCGTCGGCGGTGGGCACCGGCGGGCCGAACAGGCCCGGGATGCCGTCCGGTTGCCGGTCGACCACCGAGTGGACCCAGTCGAGGGCCGCGGCCACCGCCCCGGCCAGGGCCGGGTCCTCGCCCGGGTAGCGGCGGCCGGTCGCGACGGCGAGCTCCCAGCCGTGCACCAGGACCTCGTCCACGGCGGAGGCGCCGGCCGCCGCGGCGGGCATCTCGCCGCCGCCGATCCGGGTGCTGCCCTCCCAGGCGGCCGCGGGGTGCCAGGCCTCGGCGAGCGCGTCCAGCCGGCGCGGCAGCCGCTCCCGCCAGTCGGTGCCGAGCCGGGACGCGTCCGGCACCTGGGCCCGGCCGCCGTCCGGGTGCTGCGTCTTGGTGCCCGCGGCGGCGAACGCGCCGCACAGGCCGTCGATGTGGTCGAGCAGTTCGCCGACGGTCAGCCCGCCGCAGGGCGTCGGCAGGTCGAGCTGCTCGTCCCGGACGGCGCGGACGAGCTCCGCCAGCGTCGAGGTGGCCGGCCGCAGGTCGGGGTTCGCGTCGGGCTCCACGCCGGGTTCCACGCCGGGTTCCACGCCGGGGTTCACGCCGGGGTTCACGCCGCCACCGCCGCGGTCAGGCCGTCGAGCAGGGCGTCCCAGCCGCCGGCCGCCTGCGCGGCGGCCTCGGGCAGGGCCTCGGCGAGGGCGCCCAGGTGCTCGTGCAGCAGGACCAGCCGGGTGCCGCCGCCGGGAGCCGGGTGCAGGGTGACCGTCAGCAGCGAGTCGAAGTGCGGCCCCTCCTCGCGGCCGGAGCCGGTGAAGCCCCAGCGCAGCACGATCCGCTCGTCCGGCACCAGCTCCAGCAGTTCGGCCTCGAAGCCGTCGACCGGCACGTCCGGCCGGGGCTGGTGGACCCGGTAGCGGCCGCCGACCCGCTCGTCGATCTCGGCCCGGACCGGCGCCGGCCCGCCCGGGGCCAGCCACCGGCGGACGAGCTGCGGGTCGAGCCAGGCCCGGTAGACGGCGTGCGGCGGCGCGGCGAGCGTGCGCTCACGCCTGATCGTCGGGAAGGGAACGGTGGCGGACGGCATGCTGGGCCTCCTCGTCGAGAGCGGTCGCTTGCTCCAGAACGTCCTGCAGGGAGTCGAGGCGCTCGTCCCAGAAGCGCTCGGCGAAGCGCAGCCACGCGGCCGCGTCGGAGAGCGGGCCGGGCCGCAGGCGGCACAGGTGGCGGCGGCCGGTGACGGTCCGTTGCACCAGCCCGGCCTGTTCGAGCACCTTGACGTGCTTCGACGCCGCCGCGAGGGACATCTGCAGCGGCGCGGCGAGTTCTCCCACGGTGAGCTCGCCGGCCGCGAGCCGGCGCAGCATGTCCCGTCGCGCGTCGTGCGCGAGGGCGTGGAAGACCGCGTCCAGCGCCGGAGCACCTTCAACCATGTGGTTGACGATACGCGCCCCGCGGTGGACGTTCAACCATGTGGTTGAGGATTATCGGGCGGCCGGTGCCGGTGCCCGGTCGAAGACGCAGTCGCCGCAGATGCCGCCGCCGGGGACGCGGTAGTACAGGCAGCAGGAGGTGCGCCGGAAGCGCGGCGGGCCGGCGGGGGCGAGGACGCCGGTGCCGAGCAGCGGCGGGCGGTCCAGCAGGGAGCGGACCAGGGCGTCGGCGGCGCGGGCGGCGCCGGCCTGCCGCAGGACGGGGTCGGCGGCGATCATCCGGGCCGCGCCGGCCAGCGCGGAGGCGCTGTTGCCGTCGAGCAGGCGGGTCGCCAGCGGGGCGTGGGAGCGGACGGCGGCGGCGAGCGGGCCGAGGTTGGCGGTGGTGACGGCGCGGTGCAGTTCCTCGGCGGGGTCCGGCGCCGGGGCGCCGGGCGCGGGTGGCAGCCAGAGGTCGAGCGGTCCGGTCGGTGGGAGGTGGAAGTGGGCCAGGTCCGGGTCGAGTTCGGGCACGGCTCCGGTGAGCGCGGCGTGGCCGAGGGCGACCGACCAGAGCCGGGCGGCGAGCCCGAGATGCACCACCGAGACGGCGACCCGCACCTCCCCGGTGTTCAACTGCCGTGCGGCGGCCCCGAACTTGGCGGCCAGCGGGGTGCCGGGTCCGGGTGCGTACAGCTCGCGCAGCGGCCGGAAGCCGGGCGGCGGCGCGTCGCCGGCGCGCACGGTGAAGTACGGGCCGAGCCGGCCGAGCAGGAAGAGCGGCGGTTCGGGGTGCATGCGGGCCTCCGGGGGGGGCGGGGCGGTCACTGCGCGCGGGCGGCGGCCAGCAGGCGCTTGCGGACCAGGGCGGTGTGCGGGTTGGCGGAGCCGGTGGGGCGCTGCACCAGGTAGGCGGTGTTGATCGGCGGGTCCTCGGGGTGGTGGAGCACCCGCAGGGCGCCGGAGGCGAGTTCGGCCCGGCACAGGTAGGACGGCAGGACCGTCCAGCCGGCGCCGGCGGTCACCGCGGCCAGCACGCCGCGCAGGTCGGGCACGGTGAGCGCGGCCGCCGTCTGCAGCCGGCGGTCGAACACGTGCCGCCAGTAGCGGCGCAGGATGGGCAGGTCCGCGGCGTACCCGACCGGCGGGACGCGGTCGAGCGCGCCGGGCAGCTCGCGGCCGGCCAGCCGGTCCGCCCAGGCGGGGGCGGCGACCAGGACGAACTCCTCGTCGGCGAGCGGTTCGGCGTACAGGGTGCGGCCGCGCGGGCGCTGGGTGGCGACGACCAGGTCGTGCTGGCCGGCGCGCAGCGCGGTCAGCAGCGGGTCGGTCAGGCCGGTGGTGACCTCGATCCGGACGCCGTCGGCGACCAGCGGGGCGAGCGCGGGGAGCAGCACCGTCCCGAGGAACTCGGCGGGCCCGGCGAGGCGGACCGGCTCCGGCCCGGCGTCCGGGGATCCGCCGGTCGTGCCGGCGAGCGCGTCCAGCGGGCCGGCGACACGGGCGGCGAGGGCGTCGGCGTGCGGCAGCGGGGCGGCGCCGCGGGCCCGGCGCTCGAAGAGCGGGCCGCCCAGCCGCTCCTCCAGGGCCCGGACCTGCGCGGTGACGGTGGACTGGGAGAGGCCGAGCTGCTGGGCGGCGGCGGTGAAGGAGCCGGAGCGGTGGACGGCGAGGAACGTGCGCAGCAGGTTCAGGTCCAGGGCCGGCCGATCGTTCATGGAGGCGAGCGTACGGGAGTGCCGGGTGGCGGAGTGCGCGGGCGTGTGCGGCGGTATCACCCGGTATTGCCTAGTCCGGGTGCCTTGTTCGAACGCGATGGGGAGGGCCGGTGGGCAGGGGATCGGCGGATCGGGCGGACGGCGCGTGGCGGAGCCTCAAGCGGTACGCGGACCGGCACCTGCGGGCGCCGGGGGAGTCGAGGGTGGCGGTGCCGGTCGCCGAGGCCCCGGAGCAGGCGTGGCTGCGGGAGTTGGCGGCGCTGCTGTGCGCGGTCGGGGTGGAGATGCTGCGGGCCGGGACGCGGACCGAGGCGGTCGCGGCGGACCTGGGCGACATCGCGGCCCGGTACGGCACCCGCGCCCGGAGCTTCGTGGTGCCGACCGGGCTGTTCGTCCGGGTCGGGACGGACCCCGACGGGGCGGGCGCGGAGCTGGACTTCGCCCCGGTGAGCGGCCCCGACCTGCGACTGGACCAGGTGCAGGCGCTGCAGGACCTGGTGGAGCGGATGCGGGCGGAGGAGGTGCCGCTGAAGGAGGCGTGGGCGGCGCTGGAACGGGAGCGCTCGCTGCCGCAGCGGTTCAGCCCGACCGCCACGGTGGCGGGGCACACGCTGCTGACGGTGGGTCTGGGGGTGGTCCTGCACGCTATGCTGCCCGCGGTGGTGGGCTACGCGGTGCTGGGTGCGGCGGTGGGGATGCTGCGGCTGGTGGCGGGACGCTTCCTGCCGGCCGCCGCCGCGGTGCTGCCGGTGGCGGCGGCGATCATGGTGACCGGGCTGGCGCTGAGCTTCGCCGGGCCGGTGCTGCACGAGTCGCCGAGCAGCCTGGTCATCGCCCCGCTGATCGCCTTCCTGCCCGGCGCCGCGCTGACCATGGGCGCGATCGAGCTGGCGACCGGGGACGTGCTGTCCGGGGTGGCCCGGCTGGCGGGCGCGGCGAACGTCCTGATGCTGCTGGCGCTGGGCATCCTGGTCGGCACCGAGATCGTCGACCCGGCCCCGGTCGGACGGCCGGCGCCGCACACACTGGGGGCGTGGGCCGGCTGGTCGGGGGTGCTGCTGATGGCGGTGGGCTTCACGCTGTTCTTCTCGGCGCCCGCGCGGACGCTCGGCTGGCTGGCGGCGGCCCTGCTGCTGGTGCACCTGGCCCAGACGGTGGGGACGGCGGTGGGCGGCGCGGCGTTCGGCGCGTTCGCCGCCGGGATGCTGCTGCCGCCGCCGGCGACCTGGGTGGCCCGCCACCGCAAGGTGCCGGACCAGGTGGTCTTCCTGCCGTGCTTCTGGCTGCTGGTGCCGGGCTCCAGCGGGCTGACCGGCTTCTCCGAGCTGCTGCTGAAGCACACCGCGCAGAGCCTGGTCACCCTGGTCACCACCCTGGTGACGGTGGCGGCGATCGCCCTGGGCGTGCTGGTCGGGGCCGGCCTGCAGCGCCGGACCCGGCTGGAGGTCGCGCCGGCCCCGGACCGACCGGGGCGCCGGGCACGGGCTCAGTCCTGATCGGACTTGTAGACCGCGTTGTTGTGCTCGGCCCGCTGCAGGGCGTGCCCGGCCACCTCGGCGCTCGGGAACGGCCCCAGCAGAGAGGTGACCGGGCACTGGTAGTCGCGCTCCACCCGGTGGTGGTCCAGGCAGAAGAACCACTCCTGGGGAGCGCCGGTCTCGCCGTCCAGCGCCGCCACGTCGTCGTTCACGATGTGCTCCTCTCGGTCGGGCCCCCACGCCGCGATCATGCTGCGACCGGCCCGATCCCGCCCGCCGGGGCGGCCGTTGGTGTACCCGGACGGCTCTGGCAGACTGACCGCGAGCTGATGGATCTTCAGTGGGACATGACAACGGGGGCTGGCATGTGGGGTCGGGGCACCGTGCTGGGCGGGCGCTACACGCTCGTCGAGCGGATCGGCGGCGGCGCGATGGGCGACGTCTGGAAGGCCGAGGACGCGGTGCTGGAACGCCGGGTCGCGGTGAAGATCCTGCTCCCCGCCCTGCTGGACGACGAGCGCTTCGCCCAGCGCTTCCGCCGCGAGGCGCGGATCGTCGCCGGGCTGAGCCACCCTGGCGTGGTCGACGTCCACGACTACGGCGAGAGCGAGACCGGCCCCGGCAGCGGCCCGGCCGCGTACATCGTGATGGAGCTGGTCGAGGGCGAGCCGCTGCACGAGGTGCTGGCCGCGCGCGGCCCGCTGCCCGTCGAGCAGGCCCTCGACCTGGTCGCCCAGGCCGCCGAGGCGCTGCACGAGGCGCACGGCAAGGACGTGGTGCACCGCGACATCAAGCCCTCCAACCTGATGCTGCGCCGGGACGGGCGGATCACCGTCACGGACTTCGGCATCGCCCGCGCCGAGGGCGGGACGAAGATCACCGCCACCCACGCGGTGCTCGGCACCGCCCTGTACGTGGCGCCCGAGCAGGCCGAGGGCGGGGCGGTGACGCCCGCGAGCGACCTCTACTCGCTCGGCGCGGTCTGCTACGAACTGCTCACCGGCGCGCCGCCGTTCACCGGCGAAGCGGTCCTGGAGGTGGTGCTCAAGCACATCCGGGAGCCCGCGCCGGAGCTGCCGGAGCGCTTCCCGCCGGCGGTCCGCGCGTTCGTCGCGCGGGCGCTGCGCAAGAAGCCGGCGGAGCGGCACCCGGACGCCGCGGCGATGGCCGCCGCCGCGCGGGCCGCGGCCGCCGGTCGGACGGTCGTGGAGCCGGCGCCCGCCGTGGAGCCGCTGCCCGCCGTGGAGCCGGTGCCCGCCGTGGCCGCGCCCGCGCCGGTCGCGGCACCGGTGGTGGAGGCGGCGACGCAGGCCGGCGGCGAGCGGCCCCGGCGGCGCGGGATCCTGGTGCCGCTGGTGCTGCCGGTGGTGATCTCGGTCGGCGCGGGCACCGTGTGGATGGTGGAGGCCGGGCCGTGGGCGGCCGACCAGGGCGGCCGGCCGCCCGCGGCGAGCGCGTCCCTCACCCCGGGCAGCGGCTCCGGCACCGGCACCGCGGCGGGGTCCGCGGCGGCCGGCGGGTCGGCGGCACCCTCCGCGGCCGGGGACGTACCGCCGGGCGCGGCGGCCGGCGCGGCGGCGGGCGGGACGCAGCCGGGTGCGGAGTCGGGTGGTGTCGCGGCCGGCGGCACCGGTGCGGGCACGGGGGCGGGCACGGGCAGTGGCACGGGCTCCGGCTCCGGTACGGGCAACGGCTCCGGCACGGGCAACGGCTCGGGTACCGGTTCGGGGGCGGCGGCCGGGGGAGGCGGCGGCGCGGCGGCCGGGGGCGGCGGAACCACCCCGACGCGCACCGCGCAGCCCGCGCCGACCACGCCCGCGCCCGGGTCGAACCGGCCCGCCAACTGCGGCGGCGACCACTGGGGCGAGATCGTCAACGTCGGCACGGGCCGGAAGCTCGGGCCGGCCACCGACAGCCTCACCGACAACACCCCGGTGGTGATGGGCGGCCGGAGCCAGTACGGCTGGGTGCGGGAGTTCGGCTCCTTCGACGGGTTCCGGGTGTGCAACCTGGGCTCGCCGGCGCTCGCCATGCAGGCCACCTTCGACGGCTCGCCGCCGCCGATCGTGCTCGGCACCACCTTCCCGAACACCACCTCCTGGCGGCTCGCCGACGCCGGCGGCGGCACGTACTACATCAAGGACTTCCAGGGGCAGAACTGCCTGACCGACACCGGCGCCGGACGCCAGCCCCTCCTCCAGGCCTGCACCCCGGGCAACGGCGCCCAGCGCTTCCGGGTGCCGTCCTGACCCCGTCCTGACCTGCGGCGCGTGGCGACTGATCTCCCGTCAGGCGGTCGCATAGTCTGACCCCGCCGCCCGCCCGACGGGGCGGCGGAGCCGACGGGAGGACATGTGGTCGCCGCCGCACCGGCCGGTGGGGAGCCGACGAGCAGCAGGTTCCGCGCCTGGTTGCTGGAAGGCCTGTCCGACATGGCCAAACAGCACCCCGGGCCGCACGCCCAGTCACCGGCGCACAAGGGCCAGCGCTGGTGGCGGGTGATGTGCCTGACTGGCCTGGACTACTTCTCCACGCTCGGCTACCAGCCCGGCATCGCCGCTCTCGCGGCCGGGGCGCTGTCGCCGGTGGCGACCATCGTGCTGGTGCTGGTCACCCTGTTCGGCGCGCTGCCGGTGTACCGGCGGGTGGCCCAGGAGAGCCCGCACGGCGAGGGTTCGATCGCCATGCTGGAGCGGCTGCTGTCGTTCTGGAAGGGCAAGCTGTTCGTGCTGGCCCTGCTGGGCTTCGCCGCCACCGACTTCCTGATCACCATCACGCTCTCCGCCGCCGACGCCACCGCCCACCTGGTGGAGAATCCGCACCTGAGCAGCGCCCTCGGCGGCAAGCAGGTGCTGATCACCCTGGTGCTGATCGCCCTGCTCGGCGGGGTGTTCCTGAAGGGGTTCAGTGAGGCGATCGGCCTGGCGGTCGTCCTGGTCGCGGTCTACCTGGCGCTGAACGTGGTGGTGGTCGCGGTCGGCCTGTGGCAGGTGCTGACCGACCCCGGTCTGATCACCGACTGGACGGACGCACTCTCCGCCGAGCACAGCAGCCCGCTCGCCATGATCGGCGTCGCCCTGGTGGTCTTCCCCAAGCTGGCGCTCGGCCTGTCCGGCTTCGAGACCGGTGTCGCCGTGATGCCGCACATCGAGGGCGACCCGGACGACACCGAGGAGAAGCCCACCGGGCGGATCCGCGGCGCCCGCAAGCTGCTCACCACCGCCGCGCTGATCATGAGCGTCGCCCTGATCACCACCAGCTTCATCACCACCCTGCTGATCCCCAAGGCGGCGTTCGAGCCGGGCGGCGAGGCCAACGGACGGGCGCTGGCCTATCTGGCGCACGAGTACCTGGGCGGCGCGTTCGGCTCGGTGTACGACCTGTCGACCATCCTGATCCTGTGGTTCGCCGGCGCCTCGGCGATGGCCGGACTGCTCAACCTGATGCCCCGCTACCTGCCCCGGTACGGCATGGCCCCGCACTGGGCGCGGGCGGTGCGGCCGATGGTGCTGGTGCTCACCGCCATCGCCTTCCTGGTCACCTGGATCTTCGACGCCAGCGTCGACGCCCAGGGCGGCGCGTACGCCACCGGTGTGCTGGTGCTGATCACCTCGGCGGCGATCGCGGTGACCATCGCCGCGCACGCCGCCCGGCAGCGCCACTGGACCGTCGGGTTCGCGGTGATCGCCGCGGTCTTCGTCTACACCACGGCGGCCAACATCGCCGAGCGGCCGGACGGCGTGAAGATCGGCGCCTGCTTCATCGCCGGCATCATCCTGGTCTCGGTCGCCTCCCGGCTCGCCCGGGCCTTCGAGCTCCGGGTCACCGCCGTGACGCTGGACGAGGTCGCCGACCGCTTCGTGCGGGACACCGCGCACCGCACCATCCGGCTGATCGCCAACGAGCCGAACAGCCGCGACCTCGCCGAGTACCGCGACAAGGCGCACCAGATCCGCACCGACAACGCTCTGCCGGTCGAGGACGACCTGGTCTTCGTCGAGGTGACCGTGCGCGACCCCTCCGACTTCGAGGCGGAGCTGACGGTGCACGGCGAGGTGCTGCACGACCGGTACCGGGTGCTGACCCTGCAGCACTCCAGCGTGCCGAACGCGCTCGCCGCGCTGCTGCTGCACGTCCGCGACCGCACCGGGCAGCAGCCGCACATCTACTTCGAGTGGACCGAGGGCAACCCCTTCGCGCAGTTCCTGCGGTTCTTCCTGTTCGGGCAGGGCGAGGTCGCGCCGGTCACCCGCGAGGTGCTGCGCGAGGCCGAGCCCGACCGCACCCGCCGCCCCCGCGTCCACGTCGGCTGACCGCCCCGCCTCCCTCGGCCTCTCGGTGGTCGCCCTCCGGGCCTCGCTGCAACTCCTGGGGTGATCGGGGAGGGTGCGCGGAGGGGGGTGTACCTGACAGGATCCCCTCCGGCGCGGACGCCGGTCGGTGCGTCCCCGTGGCGAAGGGGTGTGGGGCGATGGACGGCCGGGGCGGGGAGCTGGGGCGGCGGCGGTTCCTGGGGTACGTGCTGGCGGCGTCGACGCTGACCGTGGCGGCGCAGCTCGGGGAGGCGGGCCCGGCCGCGGCCGCGGTGCCCTCGCTGCCCGGTCCGGCGGAGCTGTACGACCTGACCGACCTGGTCACCGACGCGGCGCTGCCCACCTCCGGCCTGATCCTCGTGCAGCTGCACGAGGACGGCACGGCCTCCTTCGCGCTGCCGCGTGCCGAGGTCGGCCAGGGCATCACCACCTCCACCGCGATGCTGATCGCCGAGGAGCTGGAGCTGCCGCTGGAACGGATCCGGGTCACCCTCGCCGACGCCCGGCCCGAGCTGCTGTTCAACCAGCTGACCGGCGGCTCCACCACCACCGCCTCCACGTACACGCCGATCCGGGTCGCCGCCGCGGTGGCCCGCGGCCGGCTGCTCGCGGCGGCCGCGGAACTGCTCGGCGCCCCGCTCGCCGGGCTGGTCGCCAGGGCCGGCGCGGTCCTCGCGCCGGACGGCCGCAGCGTCGGCTACGGCGAGCTGGCGGTCCGGGCGGGCAGCGCGGTGACCGCGCAGGTCGCGGTGGAGCTCAAGGACGCCTCCCGGTTCGAGGTGATCGGCACCGGCCGGACCCGGGTCGACGCGCTGGCCGCGGTCACCGGCCGCAAGCAGTTCGCGATGGACGTGCAGGTGCCGGGCGCGCTGCCCACGATGGTCTGCCGCCCGCCGACGATCAACGGCACCGTGCGGTCGGTCCGCAACCTCGCCGAGGTCCGGGCGATGCCGGGGGTCACCGACGTGGTGACGGTGCGCACCGGGGTCGCGGTGCGCGCCCGGACCTTCGGCCAGTGCGTCGACGCCGTCCGCGCGCTGAGCGTGGACTGGGGTCCGGGCACCGCGGAGGGCGTGAGCGAGGCGGGTGTGCTGCAGGAGCTGCGGGCCGCCGAACTGCCGCTGGTGGTGCCTCCGCTGCCGCTGCTCACCAAGGCCGTGGACGCCCGCTTCACCTTCCACTTCGCCAGCAACGCGGCCCTGGAGACCAACTGTGCGGTGGCGGACGTCCGGCCCGACCGGGCGGAGGTCTGGGCCTCGCTGAAGGTGCCGATCGCCGCCCAGGAGGAGATCGCGGCGCGCCTGGGCCTGCCGGTCGGCGCGGTCACCGTGCACGTGGTCGAGGGTGGCGGCTCGTTCGGCCGCAAGCTCTTCCACGACGCGGCGCTGGAGGCCGCCGAGGTGTCCCGGGCGATGGGCAAGGCGGTCCGGCTGATGTGGCACCGCACCGACGACTTCCGCCAGGGCCGGGTCCACCCGATGGCCACCTCCCGGGTCCGGGCGACGTACTCGCTGGGCGAGGTGCTGTCGTACGAGCAGCGGCACACCTCGGTCGCCACCGACTTCGGCCACGGGCTCGGCGAGATGGTCACCGCGATGGCCGCCAAGCTGCCCGTCGCGGACCTGGGCTTCTCCGAGACCATGTTCGCGCTCACCACCCAGAGCCCGTACCACTTCGGGGTCACCACCCAGCTGCTGAGCGAGGTGGACCACGGCTTCAACACCGGCTCGATGCGCAACATCTACTCGCCGAACGTGCGCTGCGCGCAGGAGCTGGTGGTCGACCGGCTCGCGAAGGGGACGGGCCGCGACCCGTACGCCTTCCGGCGGCAGTTCCTCAAGGAGGAGCGGGCCCGGGCGGTGCTCGACAAGGTCGCGGAGCTCGGGAAGTGGGGCCGCGCGATGCCCGCCGGGACGGCGCAGGGCCTCGCCGTCCACCCCGAGTACCACTCCTTCGTCGCCGTGCTCGCCGAGATCGACTGCCGCCCGCAGACCGTCGGGCGGAGCGTCCCGCACGCGTACACCGGGCCGCGGGTGACCAAGGTGGTGTGCGCCGTGGACGTCGGCCTCGCGGTCAACCCGCGCGGTCTGGAGGCGCAGATGATGGGCGGCATCATGGACGGCATCGCGGTCGCCCTCAGCTCCAGCCTGCACCTGAAGGACGGCCGTTTCCTGGAAGGCAGTTGGGACCAGTACTACTACACCCGGCAGTGGAACACCCCGCCGGAGCTGGAGATCGTGGTGATGCCGACCACCACCGGAGTCCCGGGCGGGGCCGGCGAGTTGGCGGTCGCCGGCGCGATGGCGGCGGTCGCCTGCGCGTACGGCCGGGCCACCGGCACCATGCCGACCACCTTCCCGATCAACCACGACGGGCCGCTCGGCTTCGAGCCGATGCCCGCCGTGCCGCCGATCCCGCAGTCGCCCACCGACGGCCGCAGCCGCACGTATTAGCAGCCGCACCTCTTAGGAGCCAGTCCGTGCCCCAGCACACCTTCATCCTCAACGGCGACCGGGTCACCGTGGACATCGAGGACGACGTCCGCCTGCTCTGGGTGCTGCGCGACGTACTCGGCGTCACCGGCCCCAAGTACGGCTGCGGAGTGGGCGTCTGCCAGTCCTGCACCAGCCACCTGAACGGGCGGGCGTTCACCCCCTGCGCCGTCCCGGTCGGCGACCTGGCGCCGGACGACGCGGTCACCACCATCGAGGGCCTGCCGGCCACCGTCGGACGCGAGCTGCACCCGATGCAGGAGGCCTGGATCGAGTACGACGTCGCCCAGTGCGGCTACTGCCAGCCCGGTCAGATCATGGCCGCCGTGGCCAAGGTCCGGCAGGCCCGGGAGGCCGGGCGGGAGATCGCCGAGTCCGACCTCGACGAGATCCGCAACATCTGCCGGTGCGGTACCTACCACCGGATCCGCGAGGCGATCACGGCCGCCGCGCAGCGCTACTGACGGACCGGCGGCCGGGTCGGGACGGCCGTCCGGCAGCCGTGCCGGGAGCGGGCGTCCGACCTCGGGATTCGGCGGATCGCCGCGTCCCTGACGGGGTTGTTTGCCATCGGTCGGTAGAATTGATCGGGTTGTCTTGCTTCGGGGCGCCTGCGCTGGGTCGGTCCGGGGAATCCCATGACGAGGACCGGATGGCTGCGATGACCACCCCGATGACCGTGTCCGACACGCCGATGGCGCTGTTCGGAGGGCAGTCGGCGCCCGACGTCCGGACGCTGGTGGAGGTGCTGCGCGCCACCGCGGCCGCCCACCCCGACGAGCCCGCGCTGGACGACGGCACGGTGGTGCTCTCGTACGCGGAGCTGATGACGGCGGTCGAGCGGCAGCGCCGCCGGCTGGCGGAGGCCGGGATCGGCCTCGGCGCCCGGGTCGGCGTCCGGGTGCCGTCCGGCACCAACGAGCTGTACGTGGGGATCCTGGCGGTGCTGGCGGCGGGCGCCGCGTACGTGCCGGTGGACGCGGAGGACCCGGACGAGCGCGCCGACCTGGTGTTCGGCGAGGCGGACGTCAACGCGGTGCTCGGCGCCGGCGGGACGCTCGGCGCGGTGAAGCCCTCGGGCGGCGCGGCCGCGGACCCGGGGCCGGAGCACGACGCCTGGATCATCTTCACCTCCGGCTCGACCGGCAAGCCCAAGGGCGTGGCGGTCAGCCACCGCAGCGCGGCCGCGTTCGTCGACGCCGAGGCCGCGATGTTCCTGCAGGACGAGCCGATCGGCCCCGGCGACCGGGTGATGGCCGGCCTCTCGGTGGCCTTCGACGCGTCCTGCGAGGAGATGTGGCTGGCCTGGCGGCACGGCGCCTGCCTGGTGCCGGTGCCGCGCGCCCAGGTGCGCAGCGGCGTGGACCTGGGCCCGTGGCTGGCCGAGCAGGAGATCACCGTGATCTCCACGGTGCCGACGCTGGCCGCGCTCTGGCCGGCCGAGGCGCTGAACGAGGTCCGGCTGCTGATCTTCGGCGGCGAGGCGTGCCCGCCCGAGCTGGTGGAGCGGCTGGTCACCGAGGGCCGCGAGGTGTGGAACACCTACGGCCCGACCGAGGCCACCGTCGTCGCCTGCGGCTCGCTGATGACCGGCGAGGGCCCGGTCCGGATCGGCCTGCCGCTGGACGGCTGGGAGCTCGCGGTGGTCGACGAGGCCGGCGAGCCGGTCCCGATGGGCGGCAGCGGGCAGCTGGTGATCGGCGGCGTCGGCCTGGCCCGGTACCTGGACCCGGTCAAGGACGCCGAGAAGTACGCCCCGCTGGAGTCGCTCGGCTGGGAGCGCGCCTACCGCAGCGGCGACCTGGTCCGGGCCGAACCCGCGGGGCTGGTCTTCCTCGGCCGCGGCGACGAGCAGATCAAGCTCGGCGGCCGGCGGATCGAGCTCGGCGAGGTGGACGCCGCCCTGCAGGCCCTGCCCGGCGTCGCCGGTGCCGCGGCCGCGGTGCGCACCGCCCGCGGCGGCAACCAGCTGCTGGTCGGCTACCTGGTCACCCAGGACGGCTTCGACCGGGACGCGGCCGTGGAGCGGCTGCGCGCCGAGCTGCCCGCCGCCCTGGTGCCGCTGCTGGCGCCGGTCGACGAGCTGCCCACCCGGACCTCCGGCAAGGTCGACCGCAACGCGCTGCCCTGGCCGCTGCCGGAGCTGGAGCAGTCCGGCCCGAGCGAGCAGCTGTACGGCACCGAGGCCTGGCTGGCCGAGCAGTGGGCCGAGGTGCTCGGAGCCCCGGTGCGCGGCGCCGGCGACGACTTCTTCGCGATCGGCGGCGGCTCGCTGGCCGCCGCCCAGCTGACCACCCGGCTGCGCGGCCGCTACCCGTCGGTGTCGGTGCTCGACATCTACCAGCAGCCGACCCTGCGCAAGCTGGCCCGGCTGCTGGAGCGCTCCGTGCAGGCGGACGGCGAGGCCCGCAGCATCGAGCCGACGCCGGTCCGCGCCCAGCTGCTCCAGACCCTGCTGATGCTGCCGATGGCCACCCTGACCGGCCTGCGCTGGACGGTGGCGCTGCTCGCCCTCGGCAACGTCCTGCACCTGCTCGGCGGCTACACCTGGGCACCGACCGCGTCCTGGTGGACGGTCGGTGCGGCCGCCCTGCTGCTGTTCTCCGCGCCCGGCCGGATCGCGCTGGCCGCCGGCGGCGCCCGGCTGCTGCTGCGCGGTGTCAGGCCCGGCTCCCACCCGCGCGGCGGCTCGGTCCACCTGCGGCTGTGGACCGCCGAGCGCCTCGCCGAGGCGGTCGGCGCCGGCTCGCTCTCCGGCTCCTGGCTGGTGCGCTACGCGCGGGCGCTGGGCGCCAAGGTCGGCGAGGACGTCGACCTGCACGCCCTGCCGCCGGTCACCGGCTTCCTGCGGCTCGGCAAGGGCTGCGCGATCGAGAACGAGGTCGACCTGTCCGGCTACTGGCTGGACGGCGACCGGTTGGAGATCGGCGCGATCCGGGTCGGCTCCGGCGCGGTGATCGGCACCCGCTCCACGCTCTTCCCCGGCGCCCGGGTCGGCAAGCGCGCCGAGGTCGCGCCCGGCTCCGGCGTGACCGGGCAGATCCCCACCGGCCAGCGCTGGGCGGGCGCCCCCGCCGTGAAGCTCGGCAAGGCCGAGCGTTCCTGGCCCAAGCAGCGCCCGGCCCGCAGCCCCCGCTGGGCCGCCGTGTACGGCGCGACCGGCTTCGCCCTCAGCGTCCTGCCGCTGCTGTCCGCCGTCCCCGCGCTGCTGGTCGCCGGCCTCTTCGTGCACCCCGGCGACGACCTGCAGGCCGCGCTGCGCGGCGCGCTGCTCGCCGTGGTGCCCGCGACGCTGGCGTACGGCCTGACGTACGCGGCGCTGGTGCTGGCCGGGGTCCGGCTGCTCAGCCGGGGCCTGCGCACCGGCCACCACCCGCTGCACGGCCGGATCGGCTGGCAGGCCTGGACCGTCACCCAGCTGATGGACCTGGCCCGGGAGACCCTCTTCCCGCTCTACGCGGGCCTGGTCACCCCGGTGTGGCTGCGGCTGCTCGGCATGCGGGTCGGCCGCCGCGCCGAGGTCTCCACGGTGCTGGCGCTGCCCAGCCTCACCAAGGTCGGCGACGGCGCCTTCCTCGCCGACGACACCCTGATCGCCCCGTACGAGCTGGGCGGCGGCTGGCTGCGGATCGGAAAGGCCGAGATCGGCCGCAAGGCCTTCCTCGGCAACTCCGGGATGACCGCGCCCGGCCGCTCGGTGCCCGACCGCGGCCTGGTCGGCGTGCTCTCGGCGACCCCGAAGAAGGCCAAGCGCGGCAGCTCCTACCTGGGCATGCCGCCGGTCAAGCTGCCGCGCTCCGCCGACACCGCCGACGAGGGCCGCACCTACGACCCGCCGGCCCGGCTGCTGTGGGCGCGCGGCCTGACCGAGCTGGCCCGGATGCTGCCGGTCTTCGCCTCCGCCACCCTGGCGGTCTGCACCGCGGCCGCGCTCTGCGCGCTGGACGCCCCGCTGCTGTCCGGCCTGGTGGTGCTCGGCGCCGGCGTGGTGGCCTGCGCGGTGGCGATCGCCGCCAAGTGGGTGCTGGTCGGGAAGTTCCGGGTCGGCGAGCACCCGCTGTGGTCCGGCTTCGTGTGGCGCAACGAGCTCGCCGACACCTTCGTCGAGGTGCTGGCCGTCCCGTGGCTGGTCGGACGGATCCCCGGCACCGCCGTGATGGCCCTGTGGCTGCGCGGCCTCGGCGCCCGGATCGGGCGCGGCGTGTGGTGCGAGAGCTACTGGCTGCCCGAGGCCGACCTGGTCGAGCTGGGCTCCGGCGTCAGCATCAACCGTGGCTGTGTGCTGCAGACCCACCTCTTCCACGACCGGATCATGAGGCTGGATACTGTGGTCCTCCGCGAGGGCGCCACCCTGGGCCCGGGCGGAATCGTGCTGCCCGGCAGTACCATCGGGGAACGTTCCACCCTCGGCCCGGCGTCCCTCGTGATGCGTGCGGAGACGGTCCCGGCCGACACCCGCTGGCTCGGCAACCCGATCGAGGCCTGGCAGTAGCCACGCCATGACCGAGACCGCGCACGGAGAGATCGAACCGGTGAGCCCCAAGCAGGCCGCGGCCGCTGACCCGTACTTCCCCGCCAACGGTGACCACCGCTGGCACGCCCACCGCTACGAGCTCACCCTCGACTACCGGCCGGGCCCCAACCGGCTGGCCGGCTCGGCCCGGATCAACGCCATAGCGGGCCCGGTGCAGCTGCGCGAGTTCGCCCTGGACCTGGCCGACTTCCGGATCGGCCGGGTGCTGGTCGACGGCCGGGCCGCGCACTACGCCCACCGCGGCGGCAAGCTGCGGGTCAAGCCCGCCAAGGCGCCCGCCGCCGGGGCCGCCTTCACCGTCGAGGTGCACTGGTCGGGCAACCCCAGGCCGGTCCGCAGCCCCTGGGGCGGCCTCGGCTGGGAGGAGCTGACCGACGGCGCCCTGGTCGCCAGCCAGCCGGTCGGCGCGCCGTCCTGGTACCCGTGCAACGACCGGCCCTCCGACAAGGCCAGCTACCAGATCTCGCTCACCACGCCGTCCCCGTACACCGTGGTCACCGGCGGGCGGCTGCTCACCCGCACCACCCGGGCCTCCGCCACCACCTGGGTGTACGAGCAGTCCGCGCCGACCGCCAGCTACCTGGTCGGCGTCTCCGTCGGCCCGTACCGGGCGGTCCCGCTGGTCGAGCGGGAGACCGGCCAGGTACCGCAGACCGGGTACGTGCCGGCCGCGCTGCGCGAGCGCTTCGAGCACGACTTCGCCCGGCAGCCGCAGATGATGTGGCTCTTCGAGGACCTGTTCGGCCCGTACCCCTTCGACGGGTACACCGTGGTGGTCGCCGACGAGGAGCTGGACGTGCCGGTCGAGGCCCAGGGCCTGGCCACCTTCGGCACCAACCACGTGAACGGCGCCCGCGGCGCCGAGCGGCTGGTCGCGCACGAGCTGGCCCACCAGTGGTTCGGCAACAGCGTGACCATCGGCGGCTGGCAGCACATCTGGCTGAACGAGGGCTTCGCCAAGTACGCCGAGTGGCTGTGGTCCGAGCGCTCCGGCGGGGTGTCCACCCAGCGCAAGGCCGAGGCCGCGTACCGGCAGCTGCTCGGCCTGCCGCAGGACCTGCGGATCGGCGACCCCGGCCGGCGGCTGATGTTCGACGACCGGGTCTACGAGCGCGGCGGCCTCACCGTCCACGCCCTGCGGGTCGCCCTCGGCGACGAGGCGTTCTTCCGGATGGTCCGCGACTGGGCCACCACCCGCCGCCACTCGGTGGTCACCACCGCCGACTTCACCGCCCACGCCGCCCGCTACAGCCCCCACCGCCTCACCCCGCTCTTCACCGCGTGGCTCGACACCGGCGCCCTCCCCCCGCTCCCGGTCCTCGGGTAGGCCCGGTGTCGGGGGCGGACCGTAGAGTTCCGCTCCGGCACCAGGCACCCGATCACGGAGACCGCACGATGACCCGCACCACCCCGCCGCGCCCGGTGGACGTCGAGACGCTGTTCCCGGAGCTGGCCCCGCTGGCCCGCACCGCCATCCGGCTCCACCCCCGGCCCGGGCGGCCGACCCCGGAGCAGAGCTCGGTCGGCGGGCCGCTGCTGTGGCCGGCCGACGAGCCGTGGCCGGTCTGCCCGAGCACCAGCCACTCCCGGGGGTGGGGCGCGCCGGTGACCGAGGGGCCGGTGCCGCTGGTCCCGGTCGTCCAGATCCAGCGGCGGGACGTGCCGCAGCTCGCCTTCCCGGAGGGCACCGACCTGCTGCAGGTGCTCTGGTGCCCGTACATCGTCGACCTGTGCGACACCCCGGTGCCGCTGGTGCTGCGGCGCAGCGGCGCGGCGGTCGGCCCCGCGCTCGACGCGACGCCGGCCACCGTGGCGGACGCGCCGCGGGACAGCATTCCGGCCGCGTGCGTCCTCCACCCCGAGGCGGTGACGGACTACCCGAGCGCGGACATGCCCGAGGACGTCGCCGAGGCGGTTGGCTGGCGCCTGCAGGAGCTGGGGGCCCGGACGGGGCTGAGCTACTCCTACCACCTGGCTGAAGCACCGGGCATCAAGCTCGGCGGATACCCGAGTTGGACCCAGGAGCCCGGTTGGCCCGACTGCCCGGACTGCGGGGGCACGATGGAGCACCTGCTGACCGTGGCCAGCCGGGAGTGCGACGGCCGGTCGTGGCGCACCTGGCTGCCGATCGAGGAGCGGGCCGACGACCCGTGGCCGGACTCGGCGCAGAGCCCGGCGGACGTGATGTTCGGCGACGCGGGCGGCGTCTACGTCTTCGAGTGCGTGACCTGCCCGGGCCGGCCCGTGGCGTACCACTGGGACTGCTCCTGAGCCGCCCGGGCCGCGCCGGCGGTCAGTACACGTCGCGGGCGTAGCGCTTCTCGGCGGAGAGCCGCTTGAGCCAGGCGGCGGCCTCGTCCTCGCCGAGGCCGCCGTGGGCGACGGCTATCTCGCGCAGGGTGCGGTCCACGTCCTTGGCCATCCGGTTGGCGTCGCCGCAGACGTAGAAGTGGGCGCCGTCCTGCAGCCAGGACCAGAGCTGGGCGCCGTGCTCGCGCATCCGGTCCTGGACGTAGACCTTGTTGCGCTGGTCGCGGGAGAAGGCCAGGTCCAGGCGGGTCAGCGTGCCGTGGCGGTGCAGCTCCTCCAGCTCCTCGCGGTAGTAGAAGTCGGTGGACCGGCGCTGCTCGCCGAAGAGCAGCCAGTTGCCGCCGTGGTGGCCGCGGGCCCGGCGCTCCTCCAGGAAGCCGAGGAAGGGCGCCACGCCGGTGCCGGGGCCGACCATCACGGCCGGGACGGCGGGGTCGGCGGGCGGCCGGAAGTGCGCGGAGCGCTGCACGAACACCGGGACGGGGCTGTCCGGCTCGGCGTCGGCGAGGAAGGTGGAGGCGACGCCCTTGCGGAGCCGGCCGCTGCGGCCCTCGTAGCGCAGCACGGACACGGTGAGCGAGACGTGCCGCGGGTCGGCGAGCGGGCTGGAGGATATCGAGTACAGCCGGGGCTGCAGCCGCTTCAGCCGGTCGGCCCACTCCTGCGCGGACACCCGGACGGGGTACTCGGCGAGCACGTCCGCCGCCTGCCGGTCCCAGACCCACTGCGCCAGCTCGCCCTTGTTGTCCGGGCGGAGCAGCTTGCGCAGCGTCCGGTCGCCGGTCCGGTCGGCGGCGAGCCGCAGCAGGTCGGGGGTGATCCTGGTGATGTCCAGGTGGCGTTCCAGCGCCTCGCCGAACGGCAGCGGGTCGAGGCCGCCGAGGGTCACCTCGGCGTTCCGGTCGAGGCCGGTCACGGCGAGCCATTCGTCGACCAGGTCGGGGCAGTTGACCGGCCACACGCCGAGCGCGTCGCCCGCCTCGTACGCCGGGCCGTCCTCGCCGAGGTCGAAGGTGAACCGCCGGACCTCCTTGGCCGCGCCCGGCAGGCTGAGCAGCCGGTTGCCGACCAGCCGGGCGGTGTGCGGCGCGGCCTTGGAGGGACGGCCGCCGGCCGGCGACGCCGACGGCGCCGCGACGGTGGCCGGGGCGGCGGTGCCGAGCAGGCCGAGCACCTCGGTCAGCCACTCCTCGGCGGGCTGGTCGAAGTCCGGCTCGCAGTCCCGGCGTTCCAGCAGCCGGACGCCGCCGAGTTCGCCGAGCCGGGCGTCCAGCCGGCGGCCGTGGCCGCAGAAGTCGTCGTAGTTGGAGTCGCCGAACGCCAGCACCGCGTAGCGCAGGTCGGCGAAGCGGCGGGCGTCGGCGGCGTTCAGCGACTGCCAGAAGTCGGCCCCGTTGTCGGGCGCGTCGCCGTCGCCGAAGGTGGAGGTGACCACCAGCAGGTCGGTGCCGGGCGCGATGGTGCCGGGCGGACAGTCCGCCATCGACAGGACCGAGGCGGTGCGGCCGGAGGCGGTCAGGCGTCCGGCGACGGTGGTGGCGAACTCCTCGGCGTTGCCGGTCTGCGAGGCCCACAGGACGAGCACCTGGCGGCCGGGCGGGGCCGGGGCGTCGGCGGTGGGGGCGGCGGAGCGGGAGAACAGCCCGGCGAGCATCCCGTCCACCCACAGCGCGTGCTCGCGGGCGAACGGCGCCCCGGCGGGCAGCGCGGGAACCCCGACGGCGGCGGGCGCGGCGGCCACGCCGACCAGGAAGCCCGCCAGGTACCGCCGTTCGTCCTCCGCCAGGACCGGGGGCACCAGCTCGGCGACGCCGAAGGCCTCGGCCAGCGCGGGCAGCGGCCCCGCCGGGCCAGGCCCGCCGCCGGGCCGGGGCGCTGCGGCCTCGGCGGGTGCGGCCGATCCGGCGGCTCCGGCGGTTCCGGTGGCTCCGGCGGTGAAGTCCGGTACGGGAACGGTGGAGCGGCTCAGCGTGACGGCGCAGAACTTCAGCTCCGGCTGCTGGGAGACCGGGTCGACCGCGTCCGAGGTGACTGCGTTGACGCTCAGGTACTCGCCGAACAGGTCGTTCCAGTGCATCGGCGCGAAGCAGGTGCCCTGCCGCACCCGGTCGGTGACCACGGCGGGCAGCACGGCCCGGCCGCGCCGGGAGGCGATCTCGACCGCGTCCCCGTCGGCGAGGCCGAGCGCTTCCGCGTCCAGCGGGTGGATCTCGACGAACGGGCCGGGGTTGAGCCGGTTCAGCTTGGCGACCTTGCCGGTCTTGGTCAGGGTGTGCCACTGGTGCTGGACCCGGCCGGTGTTCAGCACGAACGGGAAGTCGTCGTCCGGGAGTTCGGCCGGGTCGGCGTGCGGCCGGGCGTGGAAGACGGCCCGCCCGCTGGGGGTCGGGAAGGCCAGCGCGGGCCGGGTGCCGTCCTCGCGGACCAGCAGCTGCTGGCTGACGCCGTCGTTGCGGTAGCGCACCGGGTTGCGGTCCGGCCCGTCCTCGGCGGCGGCCGGCCACTGCACCGGGGTTTCGCGCAGCCGCTCGTAGGTGACGCCGCGCAGGTCCCAGCCGGTCTTCGGGTTCCGGAATTGCTTGAGCTCCTCGAAGACCTCCTCGGCGCTCGCGTAGGTGAAGGCCTCGGCGAAACCCATCGCGCAGGCCACCCGGGCGATCAACTGCCAGTCGGGCAGGGCCTGTCCGGGTGCGTCGAGGACGCCCTGCACCAGCGTCAGGTTGCGTTCGGAGTTGACCTGCACGCCGTCGGACTCGGCCCAGAGCGTGGCGGGCAGCACCAGGTCGGCGTACGCGTTGGTCTCGGTGTCGCCGAACACGTCCTGGGCGATGACCAGTTCGGCGGCCTCCAGGCCCTCGATCACGGTCCGCCGGTTGGCCACCGAGGCGACCGGGTTGGTGCAGATGATCCAGCACGCCTTGACCCGGCCGGCCGCCATCCGCTCGAACAGCTCGATCGTGCCGCCGCCGACCTCGGTGCGCAGGGTGCCCTCCGGCAGGCCCCACACCTCCTCGGTGAACCGCCGCTCCTCGGGCACCAGGACCGAGCGCTGGCCGGGCAGGCCCGGGCCCATGTAGCCCATCTCCCGGCCGCCCATCGCGTTCGGCTGGCCGGTGAGCGAGAACGGGCCGCTGCCCGGACGGCAGATCGCGCCGGTCGCCAGGTGCAGGTTGACCAGGGCGTTGGTGTTCCAGGTGCCGTGGGTGGACTGGTTGAGGCCCATGGTCCAGCAGCTCATCCACTCGCCGGCCTCGCCGATCAGCCGGGCCGCCTCGCGGATCGACTCCTCGGGCAGGCCGGTCAGTTCGGCGACCTTCGCCGGCGGATAGTCGGCCAGGAAACCCGGCAGCTGCTCCCAGCCCTCGGTGTGCTCGGCGATGAACTCCTGGTCGGTGTATCCGCCTTCGACCAGCAGGTGGAGCAGCCCGTTCAGCAGCGCCAGATCGGTGCCGGGCCGGATCTGCAGGAACAGGTCGGCCTTGGCGGCGGTCGCGGAGCGCCGTGGGTCCACCACGATCAGCTTGGCGCCGGCCTTCACGCGGTCCATCATCCGCAGGAAGAGGATCGGGTGGCAGTCGGCCATGTTGGAGCCGATCACCAGGAAGACGTCGGCGTGGTCGAAGTCCCGGTACGAGCCGGGCGGGCCGTCCGCGCCGAGCGAGAGCTTGTAGCCGCTGCCCGCACTGGCCATGCACAGGCGGGAGTTGGACTCGATGGAGTTGGTCCGCACGAAGCCCTTGGCCAGCTTGTTGGCCAGGTACTGCGCCTCCAGGCTCATCTGGCCGGAGACGTAGAAGGCGAGCGCGTCCGGGCCGTGCTCGTCCAGGATCGCGCGCAGCCGGCGGGCGGTCTCGGCGATCGCCTCGTCCACGTCCAGCGGCTCCGGTTCGGCGCCCCGGTCGGTGCGGTGCAGCGCGGTGGTCAGCCGGCCGGGCGCGGACATCAGCTCGGCACCGGTCGCGCCCTTGGTGCACAGCCGGCCCGCGTTCGCCGGGTGCTCGGGGTCGCCCGAGACCTTCGCCGCGGTGCGCCGGCCGGCCGCGTCGCGGCCGATCTCCAGGACGATCCCGCAGCCGACGCCGCAGTACGAGCAGACCGTCCGCACCCGGTCGCCCGCCGGTGTGCCCGCCGTCGCTGCCGCCACCCTCTGGCCTCCTCGATCCGATTCGAGGCCCAAGCTAGGCAGCTCCTGTTGCGGGCAGGTGAAATCGGACGGCCCCCCGCCGTTACGCGTGCCGCACCCGCGAGGGCGCAACCTGTGAGGTCGGGGAGGGTCGGCGGGGTGCGGTCCGGCCGGGTCGGCGGGGGCGGGTCAGGGGCCGGTGGCCACGGTCTGCGGGTCGGTCCAGAAGACGGCCAGCGAGCCGTCCTTGAACGGCTGCGGGCTGACGCTCAGCTCGCCGGAGAACGGCCGGTCCAGCACCACCACCAGCAACAGGCTGAACCCGATCAACGCGGCCACCGAGCCGACGAACAGCAGCTGGATGCGGCGGCTGCGGATCCCGTACAGGAAGGTCAGCGGCAGGATCACCACCGCGCCGCCGAACACCAGCACCTGCAGCAGGACGGGCAGCTGCTGGTGGCTCTGGGTGATCCGGGCCCGGCGCTGGGCGACCACCTGGTCGAGGTTGGTGACCGCCTGCTCGTAGAAGGTCTGCTCGGTCTCGGTGGTCGGCTCGTACCCGCGCAGCGCGTGGTAGACCGCCTCCAGCTTGGGCGCGGTGCGGCCGTAGTCGCCGCTGCCGTCGCGCATCAGCGGCCACTGCTGCTCGACCACCGCGTGCACATAGCTGCCCACCGCGGCCTGCACCTCGGTGCGCGGGCCCGGCGGGAACGCCTGGGCGTCCCGGACGATCTGCGCCGCGGCGGTGGCCTCGGTGGCGATGACCGACTCGGCGCTCTGCAACTGCGTCCACAGGTTGACGATCACGAAGGCCAGGATCACCCCGTAGATCGCGCCGAACATGGAGAGCACCACCCCGACCATCTCGTTGTGCCCGCCCTCGGCGGTCGCCGGGTGGTACCGGCGGGTGAGCGCGCTGCCCAGCACCGCCAGCACGACGATCCCGCCGACCACCACCACGCCGAGGGCGAAGGTGGAGAGGTGGTTGAGCAGCCAGAGTTCCACCGCTCAGACCCCGGCCCGGACGGCCGCGACGGGCGCGGAGGAGACGGCGGAGGGGGAGCGGAGGCAGGAGTCGGTCACCGTGCGAGCCTACGGGCGGGACGGGCCGGCAGGTGGCGCGACCGGCCCATGATCACCCGCATGAGCGGTGCTCCGGCGGGCAGTTGACCGGTCGTCCGGTCAGTCGTCCGGTCAGTCGTCCGCGGTGGACGCGGCGAACGCCGTGAGCAGTCGGGCGACCGCGTCGGCGAACTCGTCGAGCCGGTCGAGGTCCACGGACTCGCCACTGTCGCCGGTGGCAGGGGCGGCGGTGCCGGGGCCGAACAGGACGGTGAGGGTGTCCGGCAGCCCGGCGGTCCAGATCGCGTCGCTGACGAACGCGGGCTCCTCCCCGGGCCACCGGGCGAAGCCGGCCCGGGTCAGCAGCCGCTCCAGCGCCGGGTGGTGGGAGTCCAGGACGGGCAGCCCGCGCTGCAGCCAGTCCACGGCGGTGATCCGGGCGCACTCCCCGGCGGTCCGGGCGAGGCCGGGCAGGTCGGCGAAGTCCGCCCGGAAGCGGGCCAGCCCGCCGGCCACGGCCGCCTCCACCGCCCGCTCCGCCGCGCGACCGGCCGCCGCGTCCCCGTACGGCAGCTGCAGCAGCAACTCGCCGTCACCCGCGGCCACGCCGGGCAGCGGACCGGCCGCGAGCCCACCGACCCGCACCGGCCGGTCGGCGAGCTCGCGGGCCAGGTACTGGGCGAGGAAGCCCAGCAGCACCGCCGCCTCGATGCGCCCGTCCGTCCGGCCGGCGGCCGCGTCCTCGCCGCGGACCCGCAGCCGGGCCGTCGAGGCGGCGGTCGCCCGGGGGAGCCAGCGCAGCCCGGTCGGTTCGCAGAAGACGTTCAGCGCGCCGACGTACCCGCGCTCCACCAGCGGACGGGTGCCCAGCACACCACCGGCCCCGCCCGCCGCCAGCTGGACCAGCACGGTGATCCGCTCCACCAGGGCGGGCGCCATCGCCAGCGCCGCCCGGATCCCGGCCAGCAGCGCCACCGCCGGGCCCGCGCCGCCGTTCGCGCCGGGCCCGCGGACCCTCCGCCCGTCGAAGGAGACCGGCGCCGATCCGGGGGCGGCGTCCAGCCGCACGTTGACCATCACCGTGCGGGCCGGGGAACGCGCCGGCCCGAGCCGCAGCACCAGGCTGGGCCGGTCCGCCAGGTACCCCGGCTGCTCGGCCACGGCCCGGCGGACCGCCGGCGGCACGTCCGGGCGGTCCAGCTCCGCCGGCAGCGGCGAGCCGAAGTGCACCGTCGCCAACCCCAGCCGATCGGCCGCCGCGGCGTACCGTTCCATGGCCCGCACGCCGTGCGGCCCCGGCGGAGTTGCCGGCGGCGTCTGCAGCAGGTGCAGCAGCAGCTCGCAGTCGACCGGCAGCAGCCCGGTCGCCGCCCATACCGGGACGGGGCTCATCCGGCCGCCTCCAGCAGTCGCCGGGCGGCCAGTTTCCCGGAGCGGATCGCGCCCTCGCCGGTGGGCCGGAGCATCACCCAGTCCCCGGCGTACTCGACCGTCCGCACCGGCCTGCGCAGGAACGCGGCGCGCAGCCGCAGCGCGGCGGGGGTGCACTCGGGCAGGCCGTGGCGGAAGCGGTGGACCAGGGTGGTGACGGTCGCCTCGCGGAGGCCGGGCAGGAAGCGCTCGGCCTCCGCGCAGGCCAGCTCGGCGATCCTGGCGTCCGGCGCGTCCAGCAGCTCCGGGCAGATCCAGGGGGAGAGGAGGATGCCGACCAGGCCGCGTCCGGCCGGTGCCCGGCCCGCCGCCCGGAGGTGGTCCAGGACCAGGCCGCTGCACACCCGGCTCTCGGTGGCCGGGACGGCCAGGGCGTAGCTGGGGCTGCGGGTCGGGCTCGGCAGGGGGCGGTCGAGCAGGCAGGAGACCTTCAGCATCGGCGTGTAGCCGCCGGCCTCCAGGTACGGCCGCTCCTCGTCGGGGACCCGGTCCTCCAGGACCCGCAGCGCGAGCGGCGCGGGGACGGCCAGCACGACCTGTCGGGCGCGCAGCAGCAGGCCGTCGGCGAGCCGGAGCGCGGCGCCGCCGCCGTGCAGCGGCACCACCTCCCGCACCTCGGCCTTCAGGGTGACCTCGTGCTGTTCGGCGAGGGCGCGGGGCAGGGTGTCCATGCCGTCGCGGTAGGCCGTCCGGCGGGCACCGCCGCCGACCGGGAGCAGGTCGGTGACCAGCGGGGCGGCGGCCGAGCGGTCCGGACGCCAGCCGAAGCGGTGCGCGGCGATCGGCTGGAGCAGGCCGTCCAGCAGTTCGCCGCGGCCGGCGTACTGGCTGATCGTCAGGTCGCCGAGCGGGGTGGCCTCGGGCCGGTCTGCGTCGAAGGAGCGGGCGCGCGCGGCGAGGCGCGCGGCGAACCGGAGCCACTGTGCGCGCCCGCGCAGCGACAGTCCGGCGCCGGTCGCCAGGCTCTTGGGGTGGGCGAGGTAGGGGTGGGCCCGGCCGTGCCGCCAGAGAGCGAGCCCGGGCTCGACCGCCAGGAGCCGGTCCGCCGGGATCCCGGCCGCGCGGATCAGTTCCCAGGTGGCTTCCTGGCCGCGTCCGGCGACGGTGTCGGCGCCCTCGTCCACCAGGTAGCCGTCGTGCCGGGTGGTGGCCATCCGGCCGCCGACCCGTTCGCTCGCCTCCAGCAGGGTCACCTCGCGCCCCGCCGCCCGCAGGTGGTGGGCGGCGGACAGCCCGGCGATCCCGGCTCCGACCACTGCCACGTCCAGCTCGTTGGCCCCTGTCACGGAATTGCTGGTCCTCTCGGAACGGATACCGGGCGAACGAAACCGTACACGAGGAAATGAGGCCCAACGATCTTTCCTGTTGCCGGAGTTGACGTCATGTCGGATGGAACGACGAGCCGATCGTCGGAAGATTCCCGGGCGGCCGAACAGGCCCCCGGAGGGCCTGTCGCTCCACCGCTCACCCCCCGCCCTCGCGCAGAATGGTCCCGGGTTCCCGAGCCGCCGCCGACCGCGCGGCCGGTGGTCACCGCGTGGTCGGCGGCATCCCCGCCCGGCCGGGCGCTGCCACCTCTTGCCCCGGCCCCGCACCCGGGACCACGCTGGTAGCAGGAGGTGCCGCCATGCACAACCAGTGGGACGTCGAACTCAGCTTCGAGGAGGACGGCACGCACACCGCCTGCGAGGCCCGGCTGATCGGTACGGGCGCCCCCGCCCTGACCGGCCGCGGCGCCGCCGAGCGCAGTGCCGCCGACCGCCCCGTCACCCGGATCGGCGAGGAGGTCGCCGCCTCCCGCGCCCTGGACGAACTCAGCCGCCGACTCCGTACGCAGGCCACCGGTGACATCGACGACGCCGGCCTGCGCCCCGGCTACCTGATCTACTGACCCCTGATCCCTTGCTCACACTCCGCAGCGACGCTGGGCGCGCCGCCTGCGGTCCTGACACGATGACCGGGACCGTACGCAGCCTCGCTCCTCGGAGGACCACAGCATCATGAGCAGCACCCACTACGACGTCGTCGTCCTCGGCGCGGGCCCCGGCGGCTACACCGCCGCGGTCCGGTCGGCCCAGCTGGGCCTGCGCACGGCGGTGATCGAGTCCAAGTACTGGGGCGGGGTGTGCCTGAACGTGGGCTGCATCCCGTCCAAGGCCCTGCTGCGCAACGCCGAGCTGGCGCACACGGTGACCAAGGAGGCGAAGACCTACGGCATCCAGGTGGAGGGCAAGGTCACCTTCGACTTCGGCGCCGCCTTCCAGCGCAGCCGCCAGGTCGCCGACGGCCGGGTCAAGGGCGTCCACTACCTGATGAAGAAGAACGGCATCACCGAGTACGACGGCCGCGGCACCTTCGTCGACGACCGCACCATCCAGGTGGCGCTGAACGACGGCGGCTTCGAGGTCGTCACCTTCGACCACTGCATCGTCGCAGCCGGTGCCACCACCCGGCTGCTGCCCGGCACCAGCCTGAGCGACCGGGTGGTGACCTACGAGGAGCAGATCCTCACCGAGCAGCTGCCCGGTTCGATCATCATCGCGGGCGCCGGCGCGATCGGCGTCGAGTTCGCCTACGTGCTGCACAACTACGGCGTGAAGGTGACCATCGTCGAGTTCCTCGACCGGATGGTGCCGCTGGAGGACGCCGACGTCTCCGTCGAGCTGGCGAAGCAGTACCGCAAGCTCGGCATCGAGGTGCTCACCTCCACCCGGGTCGAGTCGATCGACGACTCCGACCCGAACGCGCCGGTCCGGGTCACCGTGACGCGCGACGGGCAGCAGCAGGTGCTGGAGGCCGACAAGGTGCTCCAGGCGATCGGCTTCGTGCCGCGGGTCAACGGCTACGGCCTGGAGAACACCGGCGTGAAGCTCACCGACCGCGGCGCGATCGCGGTGGACGGCCGCGGCCGCACCTCGGTGGACCACATCTTCGCGGTCGGCGACGTCACCGCCAAGCTGATGCTGGCGCACGCCGCCGAGTCGATGGCCGTGATCGCGGCCGAGACCATCGCCGGCGCGGAGACCATGGAGATCGACTTCGTGATGGTCCCGCGCGCCACCTACTGCCAGCCGCAGGTCGCCAGCTTCGGCTACACCGAGGCGCAGGCCCGCGAGCAGGGCTACGACGTCAAGGTCGCCAAGTTCCCGTTCACCGCGAACGGCAAGGCGCACGGCCTCGGCCACCCGATCGGCTTCGTCAAGGTGATCAGCGACAACAAGTACGGCGAGCTGCTCGGCGCCCACCTGATCGGCCCCGAGGTCACCGAGCTGCTGCCGGAGCTGACCCTGGCCCAGCAGTGGGACCTGACGGTGCACGAGGTGGCGCGCAACGTGCACGCCCACCCGACCCTCGGCGAGGCGGTCAAGGAGGCGATCCACGGCCTCGCCGGTCACATGATCAACATGTGACCGGAGCGGGTTCCTCCGGGGCCTCCGGGGCCTCCGGGTACCCCGGGTTCCCCTGGGCCTCCGGGTACCCGGGGTCGACGGGTTTCCTGGGCCGACCGGGTGAATCCGTCCGCCACCGGGCCGCTCCCCGCATGCCGGGGGGCGGCCCGGCGGTACCTCTCCCCGAAAGCCCGGGTCCGCGGCCGGCAGACTGCCGCCGGCCCGGGCGCCGGAGCGCGTGGGAGGAGCAGCCGATGGCGGAGCCGGTGCAGGTGCGCGAGGGGTACGGGCGGCAGGCGCGCAAGCAGGTGCCGCGCTCGGCGCACGGCGAGTGGGAGCCCGCCGCCGACCGGCCCGACCCGGTCGCCGTGCTGGAGGCGCAGGCCGGCGCCCGGCTGCCCGAGCTGCTCCCGATCCGGTACGGGCGGATGTCCGCCTCCGCCTTCGCCTTCCTGCGCGGCGCCGCCGCCGTGATGGCCGCCGACCTCGCCTCCGGCCCGCACACCGGGCTGACCGTCCAGCTCTGCGGGGACGCCCACCTGGCCAACTTCGGGGTGTTCGGCGCACCCGACCGGGCGCTGCTGTTCGACCTCAACGACTTCGACGAGACCCTGCCCGGCCCCTTCGAGTGGGACGTCAAACGGCTCGCCGCCAGCCTCGCCGTCGCCGCCCGGGAGAACGGCGCCGACGACGAGGAGGGCCGCGAGGTGGTGCTGGGCGCCGTCCGCGCCTACCGGGAGGGCATGCGGAGCCTCGCCGAGGAGGGCGAACTCGCGGTCTGGTACCGGCGGATCGACGCCGAACAGCTCCTCCCGCTGGTCGGCTCCGGCGGTCAGCGCCGCAAGGTCGAGGCCAAGCTCGCCGCCGCCCGCCGCCGCGACAGCCTGCAGGCCGCCGGCAAGCTCACCGAGGTGGTCGACGGCCGCCGCCGCTTCGTCGACAACCCGCCGCTGGTCCAGCGCACCGCCGTGGACCCGGACGAGCTGCACGCCATGCTCTCCGACTACCGCGCCACCCTGACCGACGAGCGCGGCGAGCTGCTCGACCGGTACGACTTCCTGGACGCCGCCATGAAGGTGGTGGGCGTCGGCAGTGTCGGCACCCGCTGCTTCGTCGTGCTGCTCCAGGGCCGCGACGAGAAGGACCCGCTGATCCTCCAGCTCAAGCAGGCCGAGGCGTCCGTCCTGGAGGCGTACCTGCCGCCCGGCGACTACGACCACCACGGCCGGCGGGTGGTGGCCGGACAGCACCTCACCCAGGCCGCCGGCGACATTTTCCTCGGCTGGATGACCGGCCCCGGAGGCCGCCACTTCTACTGGCGTCAGCTGCGCGACATGAAGGGCTCCGCCGAGGTCGGCACCATGTCGGCCGACCGCCTGCGTGCGTACGCCGGGGTCTGCGGCACCGCGCTGGCCCGCGCCCACGCCCGGTCCGGCGACCGGATCGCCATCGCCGCCTACCTCGGCTCCTCCGACACCTTCGACCGCGCGATCGCCCGCTTCGCGCTCCGCTACGCCGACCTCAACGCGGCCGACCACGCTGCGCTCGCGGCCGCGGCCGCGGCGGGCCGGATCCACGCCGAGACCGCCTGACCCCGGCCCGCCCCGCCCCGGCTTGTCCAGCCCCGGCTCGGCTCGGCTCGTCCAGCCCGTCCGACGTACCATCAGATCCGGTCGGATTCAGGAATCTCACAGGAATTGGGACAGGCATTACCTGTCCATGGGATTCTGTTGACCTGGGGCGGCGACGCTCCGCTGTGCACCGGACCGGGGGGAATCATGCGCCGTGCCCGCAGGCGGGCGGCCGACGCGCTGCTGCGCCACTCACCACTTCAGCTCGCGTTCCGGGCCGCGTCCACCCGCCGATTGGCGGTACTCGCGTACCACGGGGTGGACGACCCGGTGAGCTTCGCCGCCCAGCTGGAGCGGCTGGCGCGCACCACCAACCCCGTCTCGCTCGCCCAGGTCGAGCGCGCCGTCACCGAGGGCCGACCGCTGCCCCCGCGCAGCGTCCTGGTGACCTTCGACGACGGCGACCGGTCGCTGCTCACCCACGGCCTGCCGGCCCTGATCCGCAACCGGATCCCGGCCGCGGCGTACGTCATCCCCCAACTGATCGGCAGCGACCAGCCGTTCTGGTGGACGGAGGCGGCCGCGCTGGCCGGCGCCGGCGGCCGTACGACCCTCGGCCCGCTCGCGCCGGGCGCCCTGGTCGCGAGCCTCAAGCGGCTCCCCGACGCCGAGCGGATCACCGCGCTGGAGGAACTGCGCGCCACCGCCGCCGTTCCCGCGCCGCGCACCCCCCAACTCACCGCGCAGGAGCTGTTCGTGCTCCGCGAGGGCGGCGTGGCGATCGGCAACCACACCATGACCCACCCCTGCCTCGACCGCTGCGCGGACGACACCCTGCGCACCGAGATCACCGAGGCGCACACCATGCTCACCGGCTGGCTGGGCACCCCGCCCACCACCTTCGCCTACCCGAACGGCAACCACGACCAGCGCGCCGAGCAACTGCTGCGCGAACTCGGCTACCGGCTGGGCTTCCTGTTCGACCACCGGCACGACCGACTGCTGCCCGCCTCGCCGCTCAGGATCAGCCGACTTCGGGTGAACTCGCACACCGGACGGGCCAGGTTCGACACCATTCTGTCCGGGCTGCACCCCACCGTGCACCGGATGCGCGGCGGGGTCTGACCCGGCCCGCGCGGGCCGCCCGACCTGCCTGAGCCACCGGATGTGCCCGAGCCACCGGATGTGCCCGGGCCCACCGGATGTGCCCGAGCCGGCCGACCGGACCTGCCCGGGCCGACCGCCGGACCTGCCTGGGCCGCCCGACCCGTACCGCGCCTTCCTTGGGGGGAAGAGTGACCGCAGCACCGGAGATCCACACCACGCCCGACCTGCCCGCCGAACTCGTCGACGGCTGGCGGGCGCTGGTCGCCGCCGACCCGGGCGGCTCCTGGTTCATGACGCCCGACTGGGTGCTCTCCTGGTGGGAGACGCTCGGCGCGGGCCGGCCCGCCGAGATCGCCGTGTGGCGCGGCGCCGACGGCCGGCCGGAGGCGGTCGTCCCGCTGCTGAGCACCCGGCTGCGGCTGCACCCGCGCGCGCCGCTCACCGTCGGCTGCCTCACCCTGCTCGGCTCCGGGCCCGGCGCCGCCGACCACTGCGGAATCCCCGCGCTGCCCGAACGCCGCGCCGAGGTCCGCGAGTTCCTCGCCGAACGGGCCCGGCGCGCCACCCTCTGGCTGCCCGACCTCGACCCGGACCAGGCCGACCTGCTGCCCGGCCACGCCCGCCCGGTCGCCCGCGCCGCCTGCCCGCGCGCCGACCTCACCGCGGGCGCGGACGCCCTCGGCTCCCGCCAGTTCCGCTCCACCGTCCGCCGGTACGGGCGCAAGCTCGCCGCCGCCGGCGTCACCTTCCGCTGGGCCACCCCGGACCAGGCCGGGCCCGACATCCTCGACCGGGTGCTGCGCCTGCACCGACTGCGGCGCGCGGCGCTCGGCCGCCCCACCACCTTCGACGGGCAGCGCCGGCCCCTGCACGCCCGGGTGATCGAACGCGCCGCCGCCTCGGGCAGCGGCCGTGGCCCGGCCTTCCTGCTCGCCGAACAGGAGGACCGGCTCGTCGGCGCCCTCTACGGGTTCCGCTGGGGCAGCGGCTTCTCCTACTACCAGATCGGCTGGGAGCCGGAGCTCGCCCCGCTGCGGCTCGGCACCGCCGTGATCGACCAGGCGATCCGCGCCTGCGCCGACCAGGGCCTGCACACCTTCGACTTCCTGCGCGGCACCGAACCGTACAAGTACCGCTTCGGCGCCGTCGACCGGCACGACGTCTCCTGGCTGGCCCCGCGCGGCACCTCCGGCGCCCTGCTCGACCTCAAACACCGGGTGCGCGACGGGGGAGTCCGGGCTCAGCCGACGACGCCGTCCACGTAGACCCACGCACCGGCCTCGCGGCGGAAGCGGCTGTTCTCGCGCAGCGCCCCCGCCTCCCGGCCCACCCGGTAGTGCGCCCGGAACTCCACCGTGCCCTCGGTGTGGAACGCGCCGCCCTCGGTGGCGCCCAGCACCTCCAGCCGCTCCCAGCGCAGCTCCGGGTCGAAATCCACCTCGGCCGGCCGGGTCTCCGGCGCCCAGCTGCGCAGCAGGTACGCCTCGTCGTGCACCGTGAACGCGCTGAACCGCGACCGCATCAGCAGCTCCGCCGTGGCCGCCTGCGCCTCGCCCCGGTGCAGCCGGCCGCAGCACTCCGCGTAGCGCGCGGGCAGACCGCACGGGCACGCCTCGGGAGCGGCG
This sequence comes from Kitasatospora sp. NPDC048365, assembly GCF_043200835.1. Classification (NCBI taxonomy): domain Bacteria; kingdom Bacillati; phylum Actinomycetota; class Actinomycetes; order Kitasatosporales; family Streptomycetaceae; genus Kitasatospora; species Kitasatospora sp. NPDC048365. Next base: position 9,588 of record NZ_JBICYJ010000058.1, on the reverse strand, counting down.
GGGGAGGGGGAGGGGGAGGAGGAGGGGGCGGAGGAAGGGGATGGAGCTGGGGCGGTGGGCCTGCGACGTCGCGACATGCCTGCCATTCTCCCCTCCCGCTCCTGCTCCTCCCGCTCCTCCAGTTCTGTTCCCTCCGGCTTCGCTCCCGGCTGCTCGCTTCCGGGCGTCCGTTTCCCGCCGTCCGCTCAGGACGGGCGCAGTCCGTGCAGGCGCTCCAGGTCGCGGCGGTCACGCTTGGTCGGGCGGCCCGTACCCCGGTCGCGCAGACCGGCCACTGCCGGGACCTCGGTGCGGGGCGGTCGCGGCGGGCTCTGGTCGACGAAGCACTCGGCGGCGACCGGCGCGCCGACCCGCTTGCTGATCACCCGGGTCACCTCGACCACCCGCTCCCAGCCCTCGACCCGGACCCGTACCTCGTCCCCGGGCTTGACGTGCTGCGCGGGCTTCGCCCGGTCACCGTTCACCTTCACGTGCCCGCCGCGGCAGGCCGCCCCGGCCGCCGATCGCGTCTTGATCAGCCGCACCGCCCAGATCCAACTGTCGACCCGCGCCGTCGTCTCGTCCGTAGCCATGCCCCGACTCTACGACCCGGTGGCGGCGCCACCCGGCCGGTCGGGGCGGCGGCCTAGGATCGGTCGCATGTCGCTGCCGCACGCCATCCTGACCGCCCTGCTGGAGAAGCCGTCCTCGGGCCTGGAGCTGACGCGGCGGTTCGACAAGTCGATCGGCTTCTTCTGGTCGGCCACCCACCAGCAGATCTACCGTGAGCTGGGCCGGCTGGAGCAGGCCGGCCTGATCCGCGCACTCCCGCAGGCGGCGGACGCCCGCGGCCCGCGCAAGGAGTACGAGGTGCTGCCCGCCGGCCGGGAGGCGCTGGCGGCGTGGGTGGGGGAGCGGCAGGAGCCCAAGCCGATCCGGGACCCGTTGCTGTTGCGGCTGCGCGCCGCCGCCGTGGTGGGTGTCGACGGGCTCGGTGTGGAGCTGGGCCGCCACCTGGAACTGCATCGGCGCCAGCTCGCCGAGTACCGGGAGATCGAGGCCCGCGACTTCCCGCCCGAGCGCGCCGGGGCGGAGAACGCCCTGCACCACCTGGTCCTGCAGGGCGGTATCCAGCTGGAGTCGTTCTGGACCGAGTGGCTGGCGCAGGCGGTCGCCACCCTCGGCACCGGGCCCGCCCTCGGGACTGCCCCCGGCGCCGACTCCGACGCCGACTCCGACGCCGACCCTAGCGCCGGCCCCGGGACCGCCTCCGACCTCCGGGAATAGTCCTGGCACCGACCCCGTTCTGCATGGTTGAATATTGAATCAACTAGGAGGAGCTGAGAGCGGTGACGGTGCAGTTCGGGATCTTCAGCGTCGGCGACGTGACCACCGACCCCACCACCGGTCGGACCCCGACCGAGCACGAGCGGATCAAGGCGATGGTGGCCATCGCCCTCAAGGCCGAGGAGGTCGGCCTCGACGTCTTCGCCACCGGCGAGCACCACAACCCGCCGTTCGTGCCGTCCTCGCCCACCACCATGCTCGGGTACATCGCCGCCCGCACCGAGCGCCTGATCCTCTCCACCTCCACCACCCTGATCACCACCAACGACCCGGTGAAGATCGCCGAGGACTTCGCGATGCTCCAGCACCTCGCCGAGGGCCGGGTCGACGTGATGATGGGCCGCGGCAACACCGGCCCGGTGTACCCGTGGTTCGGGCAGGACATCCGCCAGGGCATCCCGCTCGCGATCGAGAACTACGCGCTGCTGTACCAGTTGTGGCGTGAGGAGAACGTCGACTGGCAGGGCCGCTTCCGCACACCCCTGCAGTCCTTCACTTCCACCCCGCGTCCGCTGGACGACACCCCGCCGTTCGTCTGGCACGGCTCGATCCGCTCGCCGGAGATCGCCGAGCAGGCCGCGTACTACGGTGACGGCTTCTTCGCCAACAACATCTTCTGGCCCAAGGAGCACTTCCAGAAGCTGATCGAGCTGTACCGCGAGCGGTACGCGCACTACGGCCACGGCACGCCCGAGCAGGCGTACGTCGGCCTCGGCGGCCAGGTGTTCATGCGCAAGAACTCGCAGGACGCGGTGCGCGAGTTCCGCCCCTACTTCGACAACGCCCCCGTCTACGGCCACGGGCCCTCGCTGGAGGAGTTCACCGACCAGACCCCGCTCACCGTCGGCAGCCCGCAGGAGGTCATCGAGAAGACGCTGACCTTCCGCGAGTCCTTCGGCGACTACCAGCGCCAGCTGTTCCTGATGGACCACGCCGGCCTGCCGCTGAAGACCGTGCTCGAGCAGCTGGACCTGCTCGGCGAGGAGGTCGTGCCGGTGCTGCGTCGGGAGTTCGCCAAGAACCGCCCGGCCGAGGTGCCCGACGGCCCGACCCACGCCGCCCGCCTCGCCGCGACGCGTACCGACTCGGCCGGCGAGTCCGTTGCGGAGTCCGTGGCCGAGTCGGTTGCCGGGTCGGTCGCCGCTGGATCGGCGGAGGTGGCGAAGTGAGCGCGCTGAAGCTGGCGGTGGTGACGGCCGGGCTGTCCGTCCCGTCCTCCACCCGGCTGCTGGCCGACCGCCTGTCCGACGCCGTCGCGCGCGAACTGCGCGACGGCGGCCGGGAGGTGGAGGTCACCGTGGTCGAACTCCGTGACCTCGCCCGGGACATCGCCGACAACCTGGTGACCGGCTTCCCCGGCCCGGCGCTGCGCCGCGCGGTCGAGGCGGTGGAACGGGCGGACGGCGTGATCGCCGTCTCGCCGATCTTCAGCGCCTCGTACAGCGGCCTGTTCAAGTCCTTCGTCGACGTGCTCGACCGGGACGCGTTGACCGGCACCCCGGTGCTGATCGCCGCGACCGGCGGCACCGCCCGCCACTCGCTCGCCCTGGAGCACGCGATGCGCCCGCTCTTCGCGTACCTGCGGTCGGTGGTCGCGCCGACGGCCGTGTACGCGGCGTCCGAGGACTGGGGCTCGGCCGGCACCGCGGACGGCGGGCTGGCCGCCCGGATCGCCCGAGCGGCGGGCGAGCTCGCCGAGCTGATGGCCCACCGGCCGCAGACGTCCGGCCGGGTCGCCGAGACGGTGATCCCGTTCGAGCAGCAGTTGGCCGCCCTGCGGAACGGCTGAACCACCCCGTCGGCCGTCGGGCGTCACCGTCCGGCGGCCGCCTAGCCCGAACCACCCACTGAGGGAGCACAGATGGAACCCCGCGTCAGCGACAACCCGGAGCTGTCCCGCTTCGAGATCCACACCGAGGAGGGTCTGGCCGGTTTCGCCGAGTACCACCTCTCCGAGGGTGAACTGGCGTTCATCCACACCGAGATCGACCCGCAGTTCGAGGGCCGCGGACTCGGCGGACGGCTCGCCCGCGCCGCCCTGGACACCGCCCGCGAACGCGGCCTCGCCGTGCTTCCGTACTGCCCGTTCATCCGCGCCTGGATCGGCAAGCACCCCGAGTACACCGACCTGGTGCCGGCCGACCGGCGCGGCCGATTCGGCCTCTGAGCACGGACGTTGACCCGGTGCCGGTACCGGTACCGGCGCCGGTGCTGCGGTCGGCCCGGCAGCGGCGGCGAGGCTGAGTCGGCGTCGGCGTCGGTCCGGAACGCGGATCGGCGTCGGCCGGGAGGTCACCGCGCATCGACGTGGTGCCGACCGGAGCTGACCCCGTGTCGACCCGTGCGCCGGTCCTGGAGCTGACCCGGTGTCGTGCCCGGATCTGGCCTGCATCGATCCCGGATCAAGTCCTGATCCGGACCTGATCCGGGACCGGATCCGACCCCGTGCAGGCCCGATCGGTCGATCCGGTGGACCGCCCGGCGCGTGACATGGACGCCACGCGCCGGGCGGACTAGTGTCGACCGACGTGACCTTCTCCATCGTGGCGCGTTCCGGCCCGGCCTTCGGGATCGCCGTGGCCAGCAAGTTCCTCGCCGTCGGCGCGGTGGTACCGGCCGCCGGAGCGGCCGTCGGCGCCCTCGCGACCCAGGCGTGGGCCAACGTCGCCTACCGCGAACAGGGCCTGGCGATGCTGCGCACCGGAGTCGAACCGGACGCGGTGGTCGCCGCTCTGACCGCCGCCGACCCGAGGAGCGACCACCGCCAGCTCGGCGTGGTCGGCCCCGAGGGCGCGGGCGCCTCCTTCACCGGTGCGGAGTGCCTCGACTGGGCGGGCGGCGCCGCCGGCCACGGCTACGCGATCCAGGGCAACCTGCTGGTCGGGCCCGAGGTCGTCCGCGACGCCGAGGCGGTCTGGCTGGCCGCCGCCGAACTCCCCTTCGCCGACCGCCTGGTGGCGGCCCTCGCCGCCGGCGACGCGGCCGGCGGCGACCGTCGCGGCCGACAGAGCGCCGCCCTGTACATCGTCGACCCCGGCCGTGGCATCGGTGGCTACGGCGACATCGCGTACGACCTGCGGGTCGACGACCACACCGACCCAATCGCCGAACTGCGCCGGCTGCTCGCCGTCCACGAGATCCTGCACGGCACCCCCGACCCGGCCACCCTGCTCGACCTCACCGGCGACCTCGCCGCCGAGGTCCGCGCGCTGCTGTCCGGTCTCGGCTACGACTCGCTGGACACCTGGGCGGGCGTGGAGAACCTCGAAGGCCGGCTGGTCGCCGACCGGATCGACCCGCTCGTCCTCGCCCACCTGCGGGCCGTCTCCGCGAAGTGACCGCGGTCCGGGCGCCGGCCGTCCCGGCAGTGCCCGGCCGTGCCACCCCGGCGTAGCGGTGGGGCTCAGAGCCAACCGCGGCGGGCGGCCTGGAGGCCGGCCTGGAAGCGGGTCTGGGAGTCCAGGACGGTCAGGATGTGGCTGATCCGGCGGGTCATGGTGCGCTGGGTGATGCCGAGGCTGCGGACGATCGCGGCGTCCTTCATCCCGCTGGCCATCATCGCCAGCAGTTCCCGGTCGCGTTCGTCGAGCTCGCCGGTCTGCTGCCCGACGCCGAGCGGTGTCGCCCGCTCCCAGAGCAGGTCGAAGCAGGTCACCAGCGCCGTCAGCAGCGGCGAGGGCCGCACCCACAGCGCGGCGGTGGACTCGGTCGCCTCGAAGCTGAGCGGGATCATCGCGTAGCGGCGGTCCGCGACCAGCATCTTCATCCGCACCGACGGCAGGCTCCTGGCCTGCTCGCCCGCCGCGATGCACTCCATCACGAAGCCCATCCGGGCGGCGCCCTCCAGCCCCGGGGCGTCGTACAGCGCCCGGTAGGCGACGCCGCGCTCGAGGAGCTGGAACTCCATCGGATTGGCGGTCGGGTCGTCGAAGTACGGCGGGCAGTCGATGATCAGGATCTCCTGCTGGGCGCCGAGCTGGAGCTGCTCGGCGCGGTGCCGCATGGCTTCCTGGCCCTCGATCAGCTCGACCAGCTCGGCGGACTTGGAACTGTCCAACTTCTGGAACTTGTGCGCGAGTTCGCGGATCCGGCTGCGCAGCAGGTCCATCTCGTGCTGGCGCTGCGCGGCGAGTGCGTCGACCGCGACCTCGGGTGGCGCGGCGGTGTACCGGACCGGTGACCCGGCGAGCCGGGTGACCAGGCCGGTGGTGACGAGGCGGCCGAGCGCCGTGCGGATGCCCGCCGGGGTGGAGCTGAGCGCCTCGGCGAGCTGGGCGGTGGTGGAGCGGGGTGCGGACAGCACGTGGAGGTAGAGCGCACTCTCCGTCGCGCCCAGCCCGACCGGCTCCAGAAGGTCGTCCGACATACGGCCAGAATAGGGATCTTCCGCTGGCGACTTGTGGCCATTGTCCACCATTCGCCGCAGCAGATCCGGCCATTCGGCCTTACGGTACAAGTCATCGGCAGTCTGTCCGCCGCTCCGGGCGGGGCAGGGTGGCCGAGCCCCACCGCGGCCGGACGACGGCACCCCACCCCGTGGTCGACCGCCCCGCTTGAAGGGACCGACATGGCTGTCGCGGACCTGCCCCAGACCGTGCGGTACGGCCTGAGCCTCCCCACCGTGCCCGCGTCCGTGCCGGAAGCACGACGCCGGGTGCGCGCCGAACTGGGCGCGCACGGCATCGGACCGGACCACCCGCTGACCGACACGGTGCTGCTGGTCGTGAGCGAGCTGGTGACCAATGCGGTCCGGCACGCCGCCGAGCACTCGCCGAGCACCGCCCTCGGCCTGACCGTGGGGCCGGACGAACTCGTGGTGAGCGTGCACGACCGCCATCCGCACTGCCCGCAGGCGCTGGCCGTGCCGCACCAGGACGGCAGCGGCGGCTGGGGCCTCGGGCTGGTCGCGGAGCTGGCGGAGGCGCTCGGCGGCGGCATGGACTCGCACGCCGACCCGGACGGGGGCGGAAAGACCATGGTGGTCCGGCTCCCGCTGGGGTAGCGCCGCGGTGCTATGGCCCGGCGCTATGGCTCTGAGTTATGGCTCTGCGTTATGGCTCTGCGTTATGGCCCGGTGCTATGGCCTGGCGCCAGGGCAACGGCCGCGGGCGCCGTCGGGGCCGTGGCGGCGCCGGGAACCCTGGCAGCGGTGCGGTGCGGTGCGGTGCGGCGCGCCTGGCCGGGCCGGGCGCGCGTTCACGGTGGTGGTCGGTGGCGGGGCCGGCACCGCGGACCGGCGGGCGCCGGGTGGGAAGACGATCTCGACCCCGCGCCCACCACTCTGCTGCATCCGGCTCCTTATTGCAACTAGATCGCAATAAGCCTTCGCGTTGCCTCGTCATGCCCCGCGCTGCCTCGCATTGCCTCGCCCGGCTCGGCGCTCAGAGCCGCCGCAGCGCCCCCTCCGCCCGCAGTGCCGCGATCGACGGGTAGCCGTCCACCGCCATCAGCAGGTCCGCCTCGGCCAGCAGCGAGCGCAGCACGTGCACCGCGCCGTCCGTCCCGCCCAGGGCGAGGCCGTACACGTAGGGGCGCCCGATCGCGACGGCCGTGGCGCCGAGCGCCAGCGCCTTCACCACGTCCGCGCCGCTGCGCACCCCGGAGTCGAACAGCACCGGCAGCCCGTCCGCCGCCTCCACCACCTCGGACAGCGACTCCAGTGCGGGCAGCCCGCCGTTGGCCTGCCGGCCGCCGTGGTTGGAGCAGTAGATGCCGTCCATGCCGCCGTCCCGCGCCCGCCGGACGTCCTCCGGGTGACAGATGCCCTTGAGGATCAGCGGCAACGAGGTCAGCGACCGCAGCCACGCCAGGTCGTCCCAGGTCAACGGGCTCGGGAAGACCTGGGTCCACTCCATGACCGCCTGCCGCGGATCGCCGTCCGGGTCGACGCCGGCGGCGGCCAGCCGGGCCCGGAACACCGGGTCGGAGGTGTAGTTGGCCAGGCAGTGCCCGCGCAGCTGCGGGAAGTTGCCGGTGGCCAGGTCGCGCGGACGCCAGCCGGTCACCCAGGTGTCCAGGGTGACCACGATGCCCCGGTAGCCGGCTTGCTCGGCCCGGTGCACCAGGCTCTCGGCCAGCGCCCGGTCGTTCGGCGGGTACAGCTGGAAGAACCCGGGAGTGTCGCCGAACTCCACGGCCACCTGCTCCAGCGGGTCCACCGAGAGGGTGGAGGCGATCATCGGCACGCCGGTGCGGGCGGCGGCGCGGGCCGTCGCCAGGTCGCCGTGACCGTCCGGCGCGCACAGCCCGAGCACCCCGACGGGTGCCAGCAGCAGCGGCGTCGGCAGCGACAGCCCGAACAGCTCCACGCCCAGGTCGCGCTGCGCCGCGCCGACCATCATCCGGGGGACCAGCCCCCAGCGCTCGAACGCCGCTGCGTTGGCCCGCTGGGTGTGCTCGTCGCCGGCGCCGCCCGCCACGTACGACCACACCGAAGGCGGCAGCGCGGCCGCGGCCCGCTCCGCCAGCTCGGCGAAGGCCATCGGATACTTCGGCTGAACGCCGAACAGGCCCTCGAAGTAGATCTCGTTCTGAAAATCGCCGAACTGCGGCCCCATCGCCGCTCCTTCCGCTTGCGGACGCCCACCGTCCCCCGCCGCGAACCTACCGTCAAGTAGCGGACGGCGTTCGCGTACGGTCGGAGCATGAGGGAGATCGTCAACCATCCTGTCCTGACCACCGAACGGCTCCGGCTGCGCCCGCTGACCAGCGCCGACACCGAGTGGTGGGTCCGCCTGCACGCCGACCCGGAGGTCAACCGCTTCGTCGGTGCCTACACCGAGGAGCAGGCCGCAGACCGGCTGCGGGCCATCGAGCAGCAGTGGACGGAGCGCGGCCACGGCCTCTGCGCGGTGGAACTCCGCGACACCGGCGAGGCGATCGGGCGCTGCGGACTCAACTGGTGGGTGCAGTACCAGGAGACCGAGGCAGGCTGGACCTTCGCCCGCGCCCACTGGGGCCGCGGCTACGCGACCGAGGCGGCGAGCGCCGTGCTCGGCTGGGGCTTCGACACCCTCGGCCTGGCGCGGATCACCGCCATGATCGCTCCCGGTAACACGCCCTCCGCCGCCGTGGCGGCGCGACTCGGGTTCTCCCCGCTCCGCGAGGACACGTTGTCCGGCAAGCCGGTCACCGTTCACGCCCTCGACCGCGAGGGGTGGAACGGCACGACGGTAGGCTCGACGGCGTGATCAAAGGTGTGATGTTCGACTTCTCCGGCACGCTGTTCAGGATCGACTCGACCGCGCGCTGGCTGGACGGCTACCTCGCCGCGACGGGCCTCGTCCTCGATGCCGCCGAGCGCGACGAACTGGTCGCCCGGCTGGAGGAGTTCGGTGCGCTTCCGGGTGGTGTCCCGCCGCGCACCCTGCCCGCCGAGCTGGCCGACGCGTGGGCGATCCGGGACCTCGGCGCCGCCGAACACCGCGCCGCCTACGCCGGGTTGGCCCGCGCCGCGCTCGCCCGGGCCGCGGAGCCGCCCACCGCCGTGGGCGCGGACGCCTCCGCCGTGACTGCCGTCGATGCGGCCGCCTCTGATGTGGCTGCCATCGATGTGGCAGCCGTCGACGCGGACGCGCTCTACGACCGGCACATGAACCCGGACGCCTGGCAGCCCTACGCGGACGCCGGACCCGTCCTGAGCGAACTCCGTCGCCGCGGCATCCCGATTGCCGTGGTCAGCAACATTGGCTGGGACCTGCGTCCGATCTTCCACCGCCACGGGCTCGACGAGTTCGTGGACGTGTACCTTCTCTCCTTCGAGTTCGGGACGCAGAAGCCCGAGCCGACGATCTTCCAGGAGGCGTGCGACCGCCTCGGCCTGGCTCCCAGCGATGTCCTGATGGTCGGCGACGACGTCCCCGCCGACGGTGCGGCCGCCGCCCTCGGCTGCGCCTTCCACCGGGTCGACCACCTGCCTGTCGACCAGCGACCGGACGGGCTGCGCCCGGTGCTCGACCTCCTCGGCTGACCGGCTGCCGCGTTGTGCGGTCACAGCGCGGGCCGGAGCCGGGGAGGACAGGGCTGGAGCTGCAGCCGGGGAGCGGGGGCGTGCTGCGGTGCGGCGCGTAGGGCGGCGATAGCGGTCGGACGGTGGTGATGCGGGTCGGTCCGCGGCGCCGAGCGGTCCGGGGTTCCGATCGATCGGTGGTGCCTGCCGGGCGGGGGTGCCGGAAGCTCCTATAGATCGTCAAGTGGTCTGAAGGAGTGGTGGCGCTGTGGTGCGTGGGCTGGCGAGGTGTTTGTAGATCTCGCGGGCGATGA
>NZ_JBICYJ010000057.1:0-50474 GCF_043200835.1 Kitasatospora sp. NPDC048365 | reverse complement strand
GTTACATTCCGAACCCGGAAGCTAAGCCTCACAGCGCCGATGGTACTGCAGGGGGGACCCTGTGGGAGAGTAGGACGCCGCCGAACAATCATTCAAAGACCGAGGCCCCCAGCGATTTCGCTGGGGGCCTCGGTCTTTTTTTGGTAGTACCGCCGCTCCGAGGCGGTGCCGGCCTCTGCTTGCAGGGGCCGGACCACAGCGGATGCCGGACAATGGATGAGGTGGGCACGCGGCCATGGGGCCGGCGGCCCGGACGCGCTGGGACCGATCGACGGTCGCTGGCGCCACAGCTTGTAGCAGCAGACAGGAGTCACCAGCATGTCTAACCCGTCCCAGGACCGTCCCGAGCGTCGATCGGACGGGGGCCGCGGTTACGAGCCCCGTCGTGGGGGCGGGCCCAACGATCGTGGCCCGCGCCGGGACGACCGGGGTGAGGGCGGTTTCCGTCGCGACGACCGCGGCGGAGAGCGTGGTGGCTTCCGTCGTGACGACCGCGGTGGTGACCGTCCGCAGGGCGGTGGCTTCCGTCGGGACGACCGTCCCTCGGGTGGCTACGGCTCCCGTGACCGTGACGACCGTGGCGGCGACCGTGGTGGCCGTTCCTACGGTGACCGCCCCCAGGGTGGCGGCTACCGCGGCGGCGACCGTCCCCAGGGCGGCGACCGTCCGCAGGGTGGTGGCCGTTCTTACGGTGACCGTCCGCAGGGTGGCGGTTTCCGTCGGGACGACCGTCCGTCGGGCGGTTTCAACCGTGACGACCGCGGTGGCGACCGTGGTGGCCGTTCCTACGGCGACCGCCCCCAGGGCGGCGGTTTCCGTCGCGACGACCGTGACGACCGCGGCGGCCGTTCCTTCGGTGGCGACCGTCCGCAGGGTGGTGGCCGTTCTTACGGTGACCGTCCGCAGGGTGGTGGCTTCCGTCGGGACGACCGTCCGTCGGGCGGTTTCAACCGTGACGACCGCGGTGGCGACCGTGGTGGCCGTTCCTACGGCGACCGCCCCCAGGGCGGCGGTTTCCGTCGCGACGACCGTGACGACCGCGGCGGCCGTTCCTTCGGTGGCGACCGTCCCCAGGGCGGCGGCTTCAACCGTGACGACCGCCCGCGTCGGGACGACCGTCCGCAGGGCGGCGGTTTCCGCCGCGACGACCGTCCCTCGGGCGGCTACGGCCGTGACCGTGACGACCGCGGTGGCGACCGTGGTGGGCGTTCCTACGGTGACCGTCCGCAGGGTGGCGGTTTCCGTCGGGACGACCGTCCGTCGGGCGGCTTCAGCCGTGACGACCGTCCGCAGGGCGGGTACCGGCGCGACGACCGTGACGACCGTGGCGGCGACCGCGGTGGCCGTTCCTACGGCGACCGTCCGCAGGGCGGCGGTTTCCGTCGTGACGACCGTCCCTCGGGCGGCTTCAGCCGTGACGACCGTGGCGGCGACCGCGGTGGGTTCCGTCGGGACGACCGTCCGTCGGGCGGCTTCAGCCGTGACGACCGTCCGCAGGGCGGGTACCGGCGCGACGACCGTGACGACCGTGGCGGCGACCGCGGTGGCCGTTCCTACGGTGACCGTCCGCAGGGCGGCGGTTTCCGTCGCGACGACCGTCCCTCGGGCGGCTACGGCCGTGACCGTGACGACCGCGGCGGCGACCGCGGTGGCTTCCGCCGCGACGACCGCGGTGGTGACCGTGGCGGGTTCCGCCGTGACGACCGTGGCGGCGACCGCGGTGGGCGTTCGTACGGTGGCGACCGTGGTGGCGACCGCGGCGGGTTCCGTCGTGACGACCGCGGTGGCGAGCGTGGCGGCTACCGCCGGGACCAGCAGGACGAGCGCCGTCACGAGCCGGTGCAGCGGCTGCCGATCCCGGACGACGTGACCGGCTTCGAGATCGACGCCGATGTCCGTCAGGACCTGAAGAGCCTGCCGAAGACCCTCGCGGACGACGTGGCGCGCAACCTGGTGATGGTGGCGCGGCTGCTCGACACCGAGCCGGAGGAGGCGTACAAGTACTCGCGCGTCGCGCTGCGGCTGGCGTCCCGGGTCGCGAGCGTTCGCGAGGCGGCGGGTTTCGCGTCGTACGTGACGCAGCGGTACTCGGAGGCGCTGACGGAGTTCCGCGCGGCTCGTCGGATGACGGGTCGGGTGGACCTGTGGCCGGTGATGGCGGACTGCGAGCGTGGTCTGGGCCGTCCGGAGCGGGCGCTGGCGATGGCCGGTGAGCCCGAGGTGAAGCAGCTGGACAAGGCCGGCCAGGTCGAGATGCGTCTGGTCGCGGCGGGTGCCCGCGGCGACATGGAGCAGTTCGAGGCCGCCGTGGTGACGCTGCAGAGCCCGGAGCTGGCGTCGAGCGCGGTGCACCCGTGGACGGCGCGGCTGCGGTACGCGTACGCGGAGGCGCTGATCGCGGCGGGCCGCGGTGACGAGGCGCGCGACTGGTTCGCGAAAGCGGCGGAGGCGGACACCGACGGTTCGACCAACGCGTCGGAGCGGCTGGCGGAGATCGACGGCATCGAGTTCGTGGACGCGCTCGACGAGGACGCCGAGGACGACGACGTCGAGGACGTCGAGGAGGCGGAGGCCGGGGCGAAGCCGGCTCGGCACATCGCCAAGGACGAGATCGGCGACGACCGGATGATCTTCGAGGACGAGGAAGACGTCGAGGAGTTCTACGACGAGGACGACGTCGAGATCGACGAGGACTACGAGGACGAGGCGCCGAAGCGCACCGACCGCGACTGATCCGCGATCGACTGATTGATCGACTGACCGAAGAGCCCCGGTACGCATCCGCGTACCGGGGCTCTTCGCGTTTCTCAGCCCAGGTCGAGGGAGCGCAGGACCAGCCCGGTGGCGGGCTTGGGGCCGAAGGAGGTGGACTTGCGCGGCATGGTGACGCCCTGTTCGGCCAGACGGCGGACCACCCGCTCCTCGACGGGGTGGAGCAGCACGGCGGTGCCGCCGGTGCGGGCGGCCTCGGCCTCGGCGGCTTCGGCGGAGTGCAGGTAGCCGATGTCGTCGGGGCCGTCGGGGAGGCGCCAGGTGTGGTCGAGCAGGGTCTCGTGGAGCACGGTGGCGTCGAGCCGGCGCCACTCCTCGGGGCGGTCGGTGCGGACCGTGTCGGCGAGCAGGGCCGGGTCGGGGTCGCTGAGCAGCCGGTAGGTGCCGTCGCCCGCGGTGAGCAGGAAGGCGTTGGCGTCCGAGTGCTTGGCGTCGGCGAGGGCGTGCAGGGCGGCGTCGAGCGGGCCGGGGACGTCCTTGACCTGCCAGTGGTCGCCGAGGGCGGCGAGCGCACGGTCGAGGGGGAGGCGGTAGAGGACGCGGTGGATGGCGCGGACGGCCAGCGGGTAGCGGGCGGTGTCGACGAGCAGGACCAGGCCGCGGTCCCAGGGGCTGCGGGGGAGGTGGCGGTGCTCGCGCTGGAGCCGCAGGTACATCTCCCAGCGGTGGTGGCCGTCGGCGATGAGGGCGCGGCAGGTGGCGAGGTCGCGGGTGACCTTGGCGAGGTCGGTGGGGTCGGTCACGGCCCACAGCCGGTGGTCGGTGCCGTCGCTGGTGGTGGTGGCGAGCAGGGGCTCCTGCCGGACGGTGCGCTCGATGACGTCGGCGGCGCCGCCGTTGCCGCGGTAGGTGAGCAGCAGCGGTTCGAGGTTGGCGCGGGTGGTGCGCATCAGGCCGACGCGGTCGGCGACGGGGCGGGGCATGACGTCCTCGTGGGGGAGGACGACGCCGGCTTCGCGTCCGCTGACGGCGAGGGCGCCGATCAGGCCGCGCTGCAGGGTGTCGGGGCCGTCGCCGTGCAGGCGCTGCTCGTAGACGTAGAGCGCGGGGACGGGGTCGGCGGTGAGGACGCCCTGCTGGCGCCACTGGGCGAGGAGGCGGGCGGCGTGCCGGTAGCGGGTGTCGCGGTCGGGGCGGTCGCCGGCGTCCTCGGGTTCGGGGCGGGGCAGGATGAGGCGCACGATGTTGTGCGGGTCGGCGGTCTCGAGGTCGAGGCGACGGTCGGGGTCGACGACGTCGTACGGGGGTGAGGTGACGGCGGCCAGCGTGCCGACCCGGTCGGGGACGTAGCGCAGGCCCCGGAACGGGGACAGGGACAGTCCTGCGGTGGCGACGTGGCCGGGGTCTCCGGGGCCGCCCGCCGAGGGCTCTGCGCCGCTTTCGGCACGGTGTGAGCTCATCTTGGGCATGTTAGTCGGGTAGTCCTTGTTGAGAGATCACTATGTGCGCGGCCGCGGCGGCCGCGGGCGGTGGGACCGGAAGCGGGGTACGGCATGGTGGGTGGGCACGGGTACCTGAACGGCAACAGCGCGGACGGTGGGGCGGGCATTCCCGGCGGCGGTGCGGGGGAGGACGGTGCGGGGCTGCCGGAGGGCGGCGTCTACGACTGGTTCCGGCGCGGGGTGCTGCTGCTGGAGCAGCGGCATCCGGCTGCGGCGGTGCAGTTGCTGGCGCGGGCGGCGGAGGCGGAGCCGGGGTCGAGATCGATCCGGGAGGCGCTGGCCCGGGCGCAGTACGACGCGGGGTCGTACGCGGAGGCACTGGAGAACTTCCGGACGGTGGCGCAGGCGGATCCGACGGACGACTACGCTCAGTTCGGTTGGGGAGTGGCGGCGGCGCGCCTGGGTGATTTCGAGGCGTCGGCGAAGCACCTGTCGTTGGCGGTGGCGATGAGCCCGGAGAACGCGCACTATCGGGCGGCGCTGCGGCAGACGCGGGCGACGCTGGCGGCCCGGGCGGGTGCCTACGGGCCGCTGCTGCCGGGTGCGCCCGGGTACGAGGCGCCGCCGCAGGACCCCGAGCAGGGCGTGTAGCCGACCGACGAGATGGCAGAGGTGGAAGAGGGATGACGCAGGGCGCCGCCGGAGGGTCCCGGGTCGCACCGGGCGGTTGCGACCGTCCGCTGACCGGGGCGTACGACACCGCGCTGTTGGACCTGGACGGGGTGGTGTACGCCGGCCCGGCCGCGATCGAGCACGCGGTGGAGTCGTTGGCGGTGGCGCGGGCCGCGGGGATGCGGCTGGCGTACGTCACCAACAACGCCTCGCGGCCGCCGCGGGTGGTGGCGGCGCACCTGTCGGAGCTGGGTGTGCCGGCCGAGCCGGAGGACGTGATCAACTCGGCGCAGGCGGCGGCGCGGCTGGTGTCGGAGCGGGTGCCGGCCGGGTCGAAGGTGCTGGTGGTGGGCGGCGCGGGGCTGGAGGAGGCGCTGGTCGAGCGCGGTCTGGTGCCGGTGCGTTCGCTGGACGACGATCCGGCGGCGGTGGTGCAGGGCTACGACCCGACGATCGGCTGGGCGGACCTGGCGGAGGCCTCGTACGCGGTGGGCCGGGGGCTGCCGTGGGTGGCGTCCAACACCGACATGTCGATTCCGACGGCGCGGGGCATCGCGCCGGGCAACGGGACGCTGGTGGCGGCGGTGCGGGCGGCGACCGGGGCGGAGCCGGAGGTGGCGGGCAAGCCGCTGCCGCCGATGCACCGGGAGACGGTGATCCGCACGGGTGCGCGGCGGCCGCTGGTGGTCGGTGACCGGTTGGACACGGACATCGAGGGTGCGTTCAACGGCGGAGTGGACAGCCTGCTGGTGTTCACGGGGGTGACGACCCCGGCGATGCTGCTGTCGGCGCCGGTGGAGCACCGGCCGACGTACCTGGCGGAGGACCTGCGCGGGCTGCTGGAGGCGCAGCCGGAGGTGGTGGCGCTGGGCGGTGGGGTGTTCGGCTGCGGCGGCTGGTCGGCGTCGGTGGTGGACGGTGCGCTGCGGCTGGAGGGCGCGGGGGAGCGCTGGGACGGGCTGCGGGCGCTGTGCGGCGCCGCCTGGTCGGCGCTGGACGCGACGGGGGCGGCGGCGGACGGGCGGAAGGCGCTGGCCGAGCTGGCGCTGTAGGCGCAGGCCCAGAGGGGCGTACGCCCCGGGGGCTAGAGGAGGGTCCGCAGGCGGAGCAGGTCGCGGAAGCCGGCTTCGAGGCGGACCCGTCCGGCGGCCCAGGCGGAGGCGAAGTTGAGCTTGCCGCCGACCAGGGCGACCAGGTCGTCGCCGCTCATGGTGAGCCGGATGTCGGCCTTGGTGGCGGGCCTGCCGGGGGCCTCGGTGACGTCGGTGATCCGGCCGTCGCGCAGGCGGCCGGTGAACGTCAGGTCGAGGTCGGTGAGGTGGCAGGTCAGCGAGCGGTCGAGGGCGGCCGCCTTGCGGACGTCGCCGCCGGAGCCGGCGAGGTTGTGGCTGAGCTGCTCCAGTGCCGTGCGGCACTCCTCGATGCTGGCCATGGCGGTGGGGCTCCTGGTGCGGGCGGGTACTCGTCCGGTCCACGCTAGCGCAGCGGTTGGCGGAGCCGGAGGGCCGAGCTGCGGCGGGCGGGCGGGGGTTGGGGGTAGCGTCGGGTGTCGGGAAGTCCGGTGCACGGCGCGAGCGAGGAGGCACAGGGATGCTGCGGGATGCGGTGCGGGGCGTGGTGGTGGTCGCCGCGGAGCTCGCCGAGGAGGCGGGGCGGCGGGCGCTGGGGGCGGCGGAGGGGCTGCTGGCGCGCGGCGGGGTGGACGTGGCGGAGCTGGAGCGGCGCCTCGGCGGGCCGTTCCCGACGTCGCCGGAGGAGCTGCGGACGCTCGCCGGGGAGGCGGTGACCGCGGGCCGGGCCGGGATCGACCTGGTGACCGGGGTGGCGCGCAGCGAGGTGGAGCGGGTCTTCGAGAAGGTCGGCGACCAGGTGGTGAAGGTGGGCGTGGTGCTCAGCTTCCTGGAGTCGAAGCTGCGGGAGGTCGAGGAGGAGCAGCCGGCGCCGGCGAAGCCGGAGAGCCGGGCGGGCGGGCTGTTCCAGGCGGGCTGGGAGGCGGAGGCGCCGGCCTACGAGTCCGAGCCGGGCAACGGCTGGGACGCGGAGGAGTGGGCCGAGCCGGAGCCGGAGGACGTGCCGTCGGCGGCGCCGGCAGCTCCGAGGAAGGCCATGCCGAGGAAGCCGGCTGCGGGGAAGAGCACGGCGAAGAAGGCGGCGGCGCAGGGTTCGGCGGCGGGTTCGGCCGCGAAGAAGAGCACGGCGAAGAAGGCGGCGGCGAAGAAGGCCACGGGCACGTCGGCTGCGGCGAAGAAGGCGGCGGCGAAGAAGACCGCGTCCGCGGGTACGGCGAAGAAGGCGGCGGCCAGGAAGGTCGCGGTGAAGAAGACCGCGGCGGCGGGCACCGCACGGAAGACGTCGGCGAAGAAGACCACCGTGGTACGGCGCAGCAGCAGTGCGAAGGAGAGCGGTTCCGATGGCTGAGCCGGAGCCGACCGGCCATCCGGGGGTGGACGACGCGCTGGCCCGGCTGGAGGAGCTGGACGGGGTGGACACGCAGACGCGGGTCGAGGTGTACGAAGATGTTCACCGGCGGCTGTCCGAGTCCCTGGCCGCCCTCGACAGCGAGTGATTCTTCGTAGGAGCTGAGTTCCCCAGTGGCAGTGGCACGACGCCGTCTCGACGCGGAGCTGGTCCGTCGCAAGTTGGCCCGGTCGCGTGAGCACGCGAGCGAGTTGATCGCGGCGGGCCGGGTGACGGTCGGCGGTACCACGGCGACCAAGCCGGCGACCCAGGTGGAGACGTCGGCGGCGGTGGTGGTGGCGAAGGACGACAGCGACCCGGAGTACGTGTCGCGGGGCGGCCACAAGCTGGCGGGGGCGTTCGCGGCGTTCGTGCCGCAGGGGCTGCTGGTGGAGGGGCGCCGGGCGCTGGACGCGGGTGCGTCGACCGGCGGGTTCACCGACGTGCTGCTGCGCGCGGGCGCGGCGCACGTGCTGGCGGTGGACGTCGGCTACGGGCAGCTGGCGTGGTCGCTGCAGAGCGACGAGCGGGTGACCGTGATGGACCGCACCAACGTCCGGGAGCTCACCCCGGAGCAGCTCGGCGGGGTGCCGGTGGACCTGGTGGTGGGCGACCTGTCGTTCATCTCGCTGGGCCTGGTGCTGCCGGCGCTGGCGGGCTGCTGTGCGCCGGACGCGGACCTGGTGATGATGGTCAAGCCGCAGTTCGAGATCGGCAAGGAGCGTCTGGGCAGCGGCGGTGTGGTGCGCAGCCCGGAGCTGCGGGCGGAGACCGTTCGGCAGGTGGCGGACCAGGCGTGGGCGCTGGGTTTGGGGGTGGTGGCGGTGACGGCGAGCCCGCTGCCGGGCCCGTCGGGGAACGTGGAGTACTTCCTGTGGCTGCGCCGGGGTGCGGAGCGGCTGGATCCGGCGGACGCGGACCGGGCGGTGGCACAGGGCCCGCAGTAGCGGTCGGCCGCGGCGGAGGACTTAGGCTACTTGGCAGGCGTCCGACCGCCGCGCAGACTGGCGGCTCGACCGGGTCGCTGTGTGGCGGGACCGGCAGGCGTAGGGAGAGGGCAGCGGGCTGATGAGTGACGTTCGTACGGTCTTTCTGATCGCGCACACGGGGCGGGAGGCGGCGCTGCGCAGCGTCGAGGGCCTGGTGCACGGCCTGCTGAAGGCCGGGATCAGAATCCGGCTGCTGGCCGCCGAGGCGGTGGGGCTGGATCTGCCGGAGGGCGTCGAGCTGGTCGGCGGCGGGCACGGCGCGGCCGACGGCTGCGAGCTGATCCTGGTCGCCGGCGGGGACGGGACGCTGCTGCGCGGTGCGGAGCTGGCCCGGGAGTCGGGGCTGCCGATGCTGGGCATCAACCTGGGCCGGGTGGGGTTCCTCGCGGAGGCGGAGCGGGACGACCTGGCGGTGGTGGTCGAGCGGGTGGTGGACGCCGACTACGAGGTCGAGGAGCGGATGACGGTCGACGTCCTGGTGCGCACCAACGGCGATGTGGTGCACGAGGACTGGGCGCTGAACGAGGCGTCGATCGAGAAGGCGTCGCGGGAGCGGATGCTGGAGGTGGTCACCGAGGTGGACGGCCGTCCGGTGTCGAACTTCGGCTGCGACGGGGTGGTGCTGTCCACGCCGACCGGGTCGACGGCGTATGCGTTCTCGGGCGGCGGGCCGGTGGTGTGGCCTGAGGTGGAGGCGCTGCTGATGGTGCCGATCAGCGCGCACGCGCTGTTCGCGCGGCCGCTGGTGACCTCGCCGGACTCGGTGCTGGCGGTGGAGGTGCAGCCGAAGACGCCGCACGGGGTGCTGTGGTGCGACGGGCGCCGTTCGGTGGAGCTGCCGGCCGGGGCGCGGGTGGAGGTGCGCCGGGGGAAGACGCCGGTGCGGCTCGCACGGCTGCACCGGGCGCCGTTCACGGACCGTCTGGTGGCGAAGTTCGCGTTGCCGGTGACCGGTTGGCGGGGGCGTACGGACACCCACTGAAGTGGGCGGCGGGGTTCCGGAACCCGGGGGCGTCGGTCGGAACTTGACGGAGTGTCAGTGACGTTGGAGGGGGCGCTGGCGTTTTCTCTCCGTCGAGTGAGGACTGACACCGATGCGTTTCCTTTTCACCGCTCCGGCCGCGGCCGGTCACCTGTTCCCGATGGTGCCGACGGCGCACGCGCTGCTGGCGGCCGGGCACGAGGTCCTGTTCGCGGGCTCGGCGCCGCTGGACTTCCTGCGCAACACCGGCATCCCGGTGGTGGACGTCGGTGACGGCGGCACGCTGGGCGACCACTTCGCGCGGATGCGCGAGGAGGGCGTGGAGTTCGTCTCCAACGGCCGGTCGGACGAGGAGACCTTCCGGCTCGCGGCGATCGGCTTCGCCCTGCACGCCCGGGTGACGGTGCCGGCGCTGCTGCGGGTGGCCGAGGCGTGGCAGCCGGACGTGCTGGTGCACGCGCCGTTCCAGGCGGCCGCGCCGCTGGTCGCGGCGAAGCTCGGGATTCCGACGGTGGTGCACAACTTCGGTGCGATGCCGACGGCGGCCATGGTGGGGATGCTGGCCGAGCAGTTCGCCGACGAGTACCGGGAGCACGGCGTGTCCGGTCCGGTGGTGGGCCGGGTGCTGGACGTGCTGCCCGCGTCGCTGGGCGGTGACGGGACGGGCTGGCGCAGCCGGTACGTGCCGTACAACGGCGGCGGGGTGGTGCCGGTCGAGCAGCTCGGCGGGGCGGGCGGGCGTCCGAAGGTGGTGGTGACGCTGGGCACCGTGCTGACCGAGTGGGACGGCGTCCGGGCGATCACCGGGCTGGTGCGGCAGGCGGCCGCGGTGGACGCGGACTTCCTGCTCGCGGTCGGCGAGGCGGACCTGGCGATGCTGGGCGAGCTGCCGGCCAACGTCCGTCCGCTGCCGTGGGTGCCGCTGTCGGTGCTGGTGGGCGGGGTTGACGCGATCGTGCACCACGGCGGTGACGGGTCGACGTGGACGTCGGCGGCGGCCGGGCTGCCGCAGTTGGTGCTGCCGCAGGGCGCCAACCAGTTCATCAACGCCGGTGTGGTCGCCGACCAGGGCATCGGGCTGCGGTCGAGCTCCGAGGAGGTGGACAGCGCGCTGCTGGAGCGGCTGCTCACCGACGAGGGCCTGCGCAAGGCGGCGGCGGGTGTCCGGGCGGAGATCGCCGCGCTGCCCTCGCCGGCCGAGCTGGTGCCCGAGCTGGTGGCGTACGGGAAGCGCTGACGGCGGTGCCCGGCCGGGCCCGGCCGGTGTCAGACGGCGAGCGGCGAGGTGTCGTCCAGCGGTGACCAGCGGCCGGTGGCGGCCAGGTCGGCGGCGGCGACGAGCCGGGCGACCGCGGCCTCGGCGCCGGCCGGCGGGACGGTGAGCGGGATCCGCAGGTAGTTCTCGAACGCGCCGTCGACGCCGAACCGGGTGCCCGCCGCGAGGCGGACGCCGACCCGCTCGCCGGCCCGGGCCAGGGCGCCGCCGGAGACCCCGGCGGTGCCCACCCACAGCGCCAGGCCGCCCGGCGGCATGGTGAACCGCCAGTCGGGCAGCTGCCGGTGGAGCTCGGCGGCGAGGGCGCGGGCGCTGGAGCGCAGCCGCTCGTGCTGGTGGGCGCGGACCTCCGCCAGGTCGTCGGTGAGCAGGACGGCGGCGATCAGCTGGTCGAGCACCGGGGTGCCGATGTCGCTGAACGCGCGGGTCTCGGCCAGCTGCCGGACCAGGGCGGGGGCGGCGCGCAGCCAGCCGATCCGCAGGCCGCCCCACAGCAGCTTCGCCGCGGAGCCGGCGGTGACCACCTGGGCGGTGCGGTCCAGCGCGGCCAGCGGCCGGGGGAGCGCCGACTCCGGGGTGTCCCAGCCGAGTTCGGCGGGGGTCTCGTCGACCAGGACGGCGGTGCCGGCGGCGCGGGCGTACGCGAGCAGCTCGCGGCGCTGGTCCTCGTCGATCAGGGCGCCGGTCGGGTTGTGGAAGTCCGGGATGGTGTAGGCGAGCCGGGGTGCGGCGCCGCGCAGCACGCGCTGCCACTCGGCGAGGTCCCAGCGGGGCCGGCCGGGGCCGGCCATCGGCACCGGGACCAGGCGGGCGCCAGTCAGCCGCAGCGACTGCAGGCTGTGCGCGTAGCTGGGCGCCTCGACGGCGACCCGGTCGCCGCGGCCGATCAGGGCGCGCTGCGCGAGGTTGAGGGCGCTCATCGCGCCGGTGGTGATCAGCACCTGGTCCGGGGTGGTCGGCAGGCCGCGCTCGGTGTAGCGGCGGGCGACGGCCTCGCGCAGCACCGGCACCCCGGTCGGGTAGTTGCCGTGCCCGGCGGCGTAGGCGGGCAGCAGCTCCAGGGCGCGGGCCGCAGCCCGGCCGAACCAGGGCTGCGGGGCGGGCAGGGCGGCCACGCCGAGGTCGAGGACGCTCTCGCGCTCGTCCGGCGGGACGGGGTGCAGGGCGTCGCCGGGCGGGCGGGAGCCCTCGGGCAGCGTCGTCCAGCTGCCGGATCCGCGGCGGCTCAGCAGGTAGCCCTCGGCGCGCAGCGCCTCGTACCCGGCGGCGACGGTGGTGCGGCTCAGGGCGAGTTCGGCGGCCAGTTCGCGTTCGGCGGGCAGCCGGGTGCCGACCGGCAGCCGGCCCTCGGCGACCAGGGCGGCGATCCGGTCGGCGAGCGCCCGGTAGGCGGGGCGGCGGGGGAGGTCCGGCAGGCGGGTGCCGTCCAGCAGCCGGGCCAGGGCGGGCGGGGTGAGGGTGCTGTGCCAGTCGCTCATCGGAGAATCAGTCCACTTGTCGGTGATTGGACCTGTCGGAGTCCTGATTGGACTTCCCATGATGGGTCCAGTTCGTGAACCAGAGCAAGTGAGGAGAGACAGCCATGGCGACCGACGTGCTGCCCCGGCCGGGGATCGAGTGGAGGGGGCGGCGGCTCGGCCGGCGGCTCGGACAGCTGGCGGTCGGCCTGTGGCTGTACGGGTCGAGCGTCGGACTGATCCTGCGGGCCTCGCTCGGCGGCAGCCCCTGGGACAGCCTGCACCAGGGGCTCTCCCGGCACCTGGGGATGGGCGTCGGCGTGTGGATGACGATCGTCGGCGCGCTGGTGCTGCTGCTGTGGATCCCGCTGCGCCAGCGCCCCGGGGTCGGGACGGTCGGGAACGTCCTGGTGCTGGGGGTGGCGCTGGACACCACCTTGGCGGTGGTGCCGGTCCAGCACGCGCTGGCCGTCCGGGTGCCACTGCTGCTCGCCGGCGTGCTGCTCAACGGCCTGGCCACCGGGATGTACATCGGCGCCCGGCTCGGCCCCGGCCCGCGGGACGGCCTGATGACCGGCCTGCACCGGCGCACCGGCCGCTCGATCCGCCTGGTGCGGACGCTGATCGAGGCGACGGTGCTGACCGCCGGGGTGCTGCTGGGCGGCACGGTGGGCGTCGGCACGGTGCTGTACGCGCTGGCGATCGGCCCGCTGGCGCAGTTCTTCCTGCGCTGGTGCACCGTACCGGAGAGCCGGGCGGCGTAGCCCCCGACCGGGTCCCGTGGGGATGAAAATGGGCTCGTGGGGCCGGTGGTCGTCGCGGAGCGACGGTGGAACCTCGTAAGGTCGTCACCGTGTTGGACGAGATGCGGATACGGGATCTGGGCGTCATCGACGACGCGGTGGTCGAGCTGGCGCCCGGCTTCACCGCCGTGACCGGTGAGACCGGTGCGGGCAAGACCATGGTGGTGACGAGCCTGGGGCTGCTGCTCGGCGGCCGGGCGGACCCGGGCCTGGTGCGCAACGGCTCGGACCGGGCCGTGGTGGAGGGCCGCCTCGCGCTGTCCGCGGACAGCCCCGCGGTGGCCCGCGCGGTCGAGGCGGGGGCCGAGCTCGACGACGGTGAGCTGCTGATCAGCCGGACCGTCTCCGCCGAGGGCCGCTCCCGCGCGCACGTCGGCGGGCGCTCCGTCCCGGTCGGCCTGCTCGCCGAGCTGGGCGAGGACCTGATCGCCGTGCACGGCCAGACCGACCAGCAGCGGCTGCTGCGCCCCTCCCGCCAGCGCGGCGCGCTGGACCGGTACGCGGGCGAGGCGGTCGCCGAGCCGCTGGCGCGCTACCGCGAGGTGTACCGGCGGCTGCGCGAGGTGTCGGCGACCCTGGAGGAGCTGACCACCAGGGCGCGCGAGCGCGCCCAGGAGGCGGATCTGCTGCGCTTCGGCCTGGACGAGGTCGCCGCCGCCGAGCCGGTGGCCGGCGAGGACGTGGAGCTCGCCGCCGAGGCCGAGCGCCTGGGCCACGCCGACGCGCTGTCCTCCGCCGCGACGCTGGCGCACGCCGCGCTGGCCGGCGACCCGACCGACCCGGAGGCGGTGGACGCGGGCACCCTGCTCGCCCAGTCCCGCCGCGCGGTGGACGCGGTCCGCCACCACGACGAGCGGCTGGCCTCGCTCGCCGACCGGCTGAACGAGGTCGGCTACCTGCTCGCCGACGTGGCGGGCGACCTCGCCGGGTACGCCGACGACCTGGACGCCGACCCGGTCCGCCTCGCCGCGGTCGAGGACCGCCGGGCGGTCCTGTCGCACCTGCTGCGCAAGTACGCGGGCCCCGAGGGCACCCTCGCCGAGGTGATCGCCTGGGCGGAGGCCGGTGCGCTGCGGCTCGCCGAACTCGACGGGGACGACGATCGGATCGACGAGCTCGGCGCCCAGGAGACCGCGCTGCGCGCCGAGTTGGGCGACCTGGCCGCCGAGGTGTCGGGCGCCCGGCAGGCCGCCGCCGACAAGTTCGCCGCCGCGGTCTCCGACGAACTGGCCGAACTGGCCATGCCGCACGCCCGGGTGAGCTTCGCGATCAGCCAGGTCGACGACCTGTCCGGGATCGAGGTGGACGGCCGGGCCGTCGCGTACGGCGCGCACGGTGTGGACGAGGTCGAGGTGCTGCTCGCCCCGCACCCCGGTGCCCAGCCGCGGCCGATCGCCAAGGGCGCCTCGGGCGGTGAGCTCTCCCGGGTGATGCTCGCGGTCGAGGTGGTGTTCGCGGGCGCCGACCCGGTGCCCACCTACCTGTTCGACGAGGTGGACGCCGGTGTCGGCGGCAAGGCGGCGGTCGAGATCGGCCGGCGTCTGGCCAAACTGGCCCGCAGCGCGCAGGTCGTGGTGGTCACCCACCTCCCGCAGGTCGCCGCCTTCGCCGACCGGCACCTGGTGGTGGAGAAGACCAACGACGGCACCGTCACCCGCAGCGGCGTCAAGACGCTCAGCGACGAGGAGCGGGTCCGCGAACTCTCCCGCATGCTGGCCGGTCTGGAGGACTCCGAACTCGGCCGCGCCCACGCCGAGGAACTGCTCGCCGCGGCGCGCACCTCGCGCGTCGGATGAAGCCGTCGGGTGAAGCCGTCGGACGGAGCCGCGGGGTGAACCCGCGGGGGTGAACCTGTCACAGTGCCCGCGGGCGCGGGGCGCGACGTGCCGCGCGACGCGCCCGCAGGCGACGCCGACTGTCCAAGGACCCGCCGGACCTGGCATGGTGGCGGCTGGACACTGGCTTTTGATCGAGTCGGAGCGAGACGACGTGGAGCATTCCGCCGCCCGGGCCACCGCAGCAGCACCCCAGCTGCACGTGGTCCTCGTCATGGCCGCCGCCACCGGCGGCATCGGCGCCCATGTGCGGTCCCTCGCACACGGGTTGGTCGCACACGGAGTCTCGGTGACGGTGTGTGCCCCGGACGGTGCGGACCAGCTGTTCGGCTTCTCCGCGACCGGCGCGCGGCTGCACGTCGTCGAGATCACCCCGACCGCCGGCGCCCGCAGCGACGCCACCGCGATCGGCGAGCTGCGCAAGGCGTTCACCGGTGCCGACGTGGTGCACGCCCACGGCATGCGCGCCGGTCTGCTCTCCGACCTGGCGCTGCGTACGGCCGGCCGCTTCCCCGGACTGCGCCCGCAGACCCCCCTGGTGGTCACCTCGCACCACGCGGTGCTGGCCACCGGCATGGAGCGGCGGCTGCAGCGGCTGATGGAGCAGCGGGTGGTGCGGACCGCCGACCTGGTGCTCGGCGCCTCCTCGGACCTGGTCGCCCGGGCCCGTGAGCTGGGCGCCGCCGACGCCCGGCTCGGACCGGTCGCCGCGCCGCCCATCCCGCCCGGCACCCTCGGACGGGACGAGGCGCGGGCCGCGCTCGGCGCGGAGCCCGAGCAGCCGGTGGTGCTCGGCGTCGGCCGACTGGTGGCGCAGAAGTGCTTCGGGCTGCTGCTGGACGCGGTCGGCCGGTTCACCGCCGCGGACCCGCTGGTGGCGATCGTCGGGGACGGCCCGGAGCGGTCGGCGCTGCGGGAGCGGATCGCGGTCGAGAAGCTGCCGGTCGAACTGCTCGGCTACCGGACGGACGTGCCGGACCTGCTGGGCGCCGCGGACGTGGTGGTGGTGAGCAGCCGCTGGGAGGCGCGCTCGCTGGTGGTGCAGGAGGCGATGCGCGCCGGGGTGCCGGTGGTGTCGACCTCGGTGGGCGGCGTGCCGGAGCTGGTGGGGGACGCGGCGGTGCTGGTTCCCTTCGGGGACGCCCGGGCGCTGGGCGACGCGGTCGCGAAGCTGCTGGGGGACCCGGGTCGGCGGCGGGAGCTGGCGGAGGCGGGGCGGCAGCAGGCGACGACGTGGCCGGACGAGGCGGCGACGGTGGCGCAGGTGCTGTCGACGTACGACGAGTTGGTGCAGAGGTCGGGGAACTAACCTGAGGGTGTAACCGGTTGCGGGATGCCCTCGCAGTTCCCCGAGCCCCTGATGGTTGCTCTAGACCGTCACCGGTTCGGCCATGTAGGCGCCGGCGCAGGCGGTGAGGCGCAGGGCGGTGTCGATCAGCGGGACGTGGCTGAAGGCCTGCGGGAAGTTGCCGACCTGGCGCTTGGCGCGCGGGTCCCACTCCTCGGCGAGCAGGCCGAGGTCGTTGCGCAGCGCGAGCAGCTTCTCGAACAGCTCGCGGGCCTCGCCGACCCGGCCGATCATGGCGAGGTCGTCGGCCAGCCAGAACGAGCAGGCGAGGAACGCGCCCTCGTGGCCGGAGAGCCCGTCGACGTTGACGCCCTGTTCGTCGTGGGTGGGGTAGCGCAGCACGAAGCCGTCATCGGTGGACAGTTCGCGCTGGATGGCCTCGATGGTGCCGATCACGCGCTTGTCGTCGGCGGGCAGGAAGCCGACCTGCGGGATGAGCAGCAGCGAGGCGTCGAGCTCCTTGCTGCCGTAGTACTGGGTGAAGGTGTTGCGCCCGGGGTCGTAGCCGCGGTCGCAGACGTCGCGGTGGATCTCGTCCCGCAGCTCGCGCCAGCGCTCCAGCGGGCCCTCGGCGTTGGTCTGCTCGATCAGCTTGATGGTGCGGTCCACGGCGACCCAGGCCATCACCTTGGAGTGGACGAAGTGCCGGCGCGGGCCGCGGACCTCCCAGATGCCCTCGTCGGGGTTGCGCCAGTGCTCCTCCAGGTAGCCGATCAGCTTGAGCTGGAGGTGGTGGGCGTGGTCGTGCCGGGCGAGGCCGGTCATGTGGGCGAGGTGCAGGGCCTCCACGACCTCGCCGTAGACGTCGAGTTGGAGCTGGCCGGCGGCGCCGTTGCCGATCCGGACGGGCTTGGAGTTCTCGTAGCCCGGCAGCCAGTCGAGCGAGGACTCGGTGAGCTCGCGCTCGCCCGCGATGCCGTACATGATCTGCAGGTTCTCCGGGTCGCCGGCCACCGCGCGCAGCAGCCACTCGCGCCAGGCGCGGGCCTCCTCGCGGTAGCCGGTGCGCAGCAGCGAGGAGAGGGTGATCGCGGCGTCCCGCAGCCAGGTGTAGCGGTAGTCCCAGTTGCGTTCGCCGCCGAGGTCCTCGGGCAGCGAGGTGGTGGGGGCGGCGACGATGCCGCCGGTGGGGGCGTAGGTGAGCGCCTTGAGGGTGATCAAGGAGCGGACCACGGCCTCCCGGTAGGGGCCCTGGTAGGTGCACTGGCCGACCCAGTCGCGCCAGAAGCGCTCGGTGGACTCCAGCTCCCGCTCGGCCTCCGGCGGGGCGGGGGCCGGCTCGTGCGAGGCCTTCCAGGTGAGTCCGAAGGTGATCCGCTCGCCCTCGCCGACGGTGAAGTCGGCGTAGGTGGTGAGGTCGCGGCCGTAGGTCTCGGCCGCGCCGTCGAGCCAGACCGAGTCGGGGCCGGCGACGGCGACCGTGCGGTGTCCGCCGTCGGGCTGCTCGACCCGGTGCACCCAGGGGACGATCCGGCCGTAGGAGAAGCGCATGCGGACCGCGGAGCGCATCCGGACCCGGCCCTTGAGGCCCTCGACGATGCGGATCATCTGCGGGACGTCCGGGGTGCCGAGCAGGTGGCGCGGCGGCATGAAGTCGATCACCCGGACGCTGCCGCCCTGGGTGTCCCACTCCTGTTCGAGGATCAGCGAGTCGCCGCGGTAGCGGCGCCGGTCGCACGGCACGGCGGGGGCGGCGGCGGTGACCGGGGGCATCGGGCTTTCACCCGGATCGGTGAACGTGCCGAGCGGGGCCGGGGGTACGGCGGGAGTGTCGACCGGCTCGGCGGGGCCGATCCGCCAGAACCCGTGCTCATCGGTGCCCAGCAGCCCGGCGAAGACCGCGGGGGAGTCGAATCTCGGCAGGCACATCCAGTCGACGGCGCCGTCCCTGCTGACCAGGGCGGCGGTCTGCATGTCCCCGATGAGTGCGTAGTCCTCGATACGGCCGGCCATGGTTCTCCAGTTCGCGGTCGGTGCTCGGTGACCCGACGGCGGGCGTTCGGAGGGGGAGTGGGGAGCCCGGGAACCGGGCCGGGCGCTCCGGGCCGTCGGCGAGGCGTCCGTGCAGAATAAACCGGCGTCGGGGGCGGGGGCACGCGGAGATCGCACAGTGCGGCCGTCCTGGCGGAAAGTCGGAACATAATCGGTCCAATCGGGGGATACGGCGTTGCCCGGAAGGACCATCCGGAGATGATCCTTCCGGGTCATCCCGGACCGCCCCGAGGGGGCCCGTCGCGACACGCGCGGACACCTCCTCGCCGTCGCACTGATACGCTGGTATCCCGTGGACTGGTGGGCAGGACAGGCGGACAGCCCCTCCACCGGCGTCACCCTCGACACGCGACCCACGGGAGCCCCCTCTTGGCACAGCCCCATTCCGGCAAGTCGGCCTCCGGCCGCGCCGTGACGACCAAGCACCTCTTCGTCACCGGGGGTGTCGCCTCTTCGCTCGGCAAGGGGCTCACCGCCTCCAGCCTCGGCGCCCTGCTCAAGGCGCGCGGCCTGCGCGTGACGATGCAGAAGCTCGACCCGTACCTCAACGTGGACCCGGGCACGATGAACCCGTTCCAGCACGGTGAGGTCTTCGTCACCGACGACGGCGCCGAGACCGACCTGGACATCGGCCACTACGAGCGGTTCCTCGACACCAACCTGCACGGCTCGGCGAACGTCACCACCGGCCAGGTGTACTCGACGGTCATCGCCAAGGAGCGCCGCGGCGAGTACCTGGGCGACACCGTCCAGGTCATCCCGCACATCACCAACGAGATCAAGTCCCGGATCCGCCGGATGGCGACCGAGGACGTCGACGTGGTCATCACCGAGGTCGGCGGCACCGTCGGCGACATCGAGTCGCTGCCGTTCCTGGAGGCGGTCCGCCAGGTCCGCCACGAGGTCGGCCGGGACAATGTCTTCTTCGTGCACGTCTCCCTGCTGCCGTACATCGGCCCCTCGGGCGAGCTGAAGACCAAGCCCACCCAGCACTCCGTCGCCGCGCTGCGCAACATCGGCATCCAGCCGGACGCGATCGTGCTGCGCGCCGACCGCGAGGTCCCGCAGGCCATCAAGCGCAAGATCTCGCTGATGTGCGACGTGGACGAGGAGGCCGTGGTTGCGGCCATCGACGCCAAGTCGATCTACGACATCCCCAAGGTGCTGCACGGCGAGGGCCTGGACGCGTACGTGGTGCGCCGCCTGGACCTGCCGTTCCGCGACGTCGACTGGACCACCTGGGACGACCTGCTGCGCCGCGTCCACGAGCCGCAGCACGAGGTCAAGGTCGCGCTGGTCGGCAAGTACATCGACCTGCCGGACGCGTACCTGTCGGTCACCGAGGCGCTGCGCGCCGGCGGCTTCGCCAACAACGCGCGGGTCCAGATCAAGTGGGTCACCTCCGACGACTGCCTGACCCCCGAGGGCGCGCAGGAGCAGCTCGGCGACGTCGACGCGATCTGCATCCCCGGCGGCTTCGGCGACCGCGGTGTGGACGGCAAGGTCGCCGCCATCACCTACGGCCGCGAGAACCGCATCCCGCTGCTGGGCCTGTGCCTGGGCCTGCAGTGCGTGGTCATCGAGGCGGCGCGCAACCTGGCGGGCCTGCCGGCCGCCAACTCCACCGAGTTCGACCCGGCCGCCAAGTACCCGGTCGTCTCGACCATGGCCGAGCAGCTGGCGATCGTCGACGGCAAGGGCGACCTGGGCGGCACCATGCGCCTGGGCCTCTACCCGGCGAAGCTCGCCGAGGGCTCGATCGTGCGCGAGGTCTACGCCGGCGAGCAGTACGTCGAGGAGCGCCACCGCCACCGCTACGAGGTCAACAACGCGTACCGCGCCGACCTGGAGAAGACCGGCCTGCAGTTCTCCGGCCTGTCCCCGAAGGGCGACCTGGTGGAGTACGTCGAGTACCCGCGCGAGGTGCACCCCTACCTGGTCGCTACCCAGGCGCACCCGGAGCTGAAGTCCCGCCCGACCCGCCCGCACCCGCTGTTCGCGGGTCTGGTGGCGGCGGCCATCAAGATCAAGACCGGCGAGCAGTAAGCCCCTGCCGGCAGTCGGGCGGCGGTCGTGCGGATGTGTTCCGTACGGCCGCCGTTCGGCGTTTCCGGGCGCGGTGTGGCGTAGATTGTGTCGTACTGACGAAAAGGGGAGTGGTGCGACATGGCCGAGCAGGTTCGGGACACGGCGGAGCAGTGGCCGGAGCGGAACGGATCCACGCCGTTCCAGGGCAGGGTGACCGGGGTGCGGACCGAGGAGGTCCGGATGCCGGACGGGAGCTGGGCACGCCGCGACTACCAGCTGCACCCCGGGTCGGTGGCGGTGCTCGCCCTCGACGCGGAGCAGCGCGTGCTGGTGCTCCGCCAGTACCGCCACCCGGTGAAGCGGCGCCTGTGGGAGCTGCCGGCCGGCCTGCTGGACGTGCCCGGCGAGAACCCGCTGCACGCCGCCCAGCGGGAGCTCTTCGAGGAGGCGCACTGCAAGGCCGGTGAGTGGCGGGTCCTGGTCGACCTCTACACCTCGCCGGGCGGCTCGAACGAGGCGCTGCGGCTGTTCCTGGCGACCGACCTCGCCGAGGCGGAGGAGGAGCGCTACGCCGCGCACGGGGAGGAGCTGGAGATCGAGACGGCCCGGGTGCCGCTCGCCGAGCTGGTCCGGCTGATCCTCGCCGGGGAACTGCAGAGCCCGACCATGGTGAGCGGCGTGCTGGCGCTCAACGCGGCGCTCGCCGCGGGCGGCCTCGACGCGCTGCGCCCGGCGGACAGCCCCTGGCCGGCCCGGCCGTTCTGACGCCCCGGCGCGGCCGGCCGGCGGGTGCCCGCTCGGTGCACTGCCGCTCCGCGGCGCGGTCCCCGGAGGGGGGCCGGTCACCTGAGCGGGTGGCCCTCCCGGGCGGGGGCTGCCCTCTCTCCGACGGCCTGCCGCTTCGCGGCGCGGCCGCAGGCGCGGGTGGCGGGGGAGAGCCGGCCGGGCCGGTGGGGCTGCCGGGGCCTGTGCCTTCGGCCGGCGGGGTGCCCGCTCGGTGCGTCCCGTCGGCGGACTGCCGCTCTGCGGCCCGGTTCCCGAAGGGGACGGTCACCCGAGTGGGTGGCCCTCCCGGGCGGGGGCGCGGGTGGCGGGCGGGGGCGTCGGTTGATCCGGTGGGGTGATTCGGCGGTTGGTAGTACCGGATGTCAGCTCGGCTGGGGCGCGGGCTCGAACTACGCTTCGCGGACAGGGTCCGAGGTGGGCCGGGTCGGCTGAGCGACTGGTCGGGAGTGGCGCGGGTGGCGAGGAAGACGGCGACGATCGACGAGCAGCCCACCGCGGCGGGCGGGCCCGACCGGCTGCCCGCCACCACCGCGCCGTTCGGCGGGCGCGGCGCCGAGCTGGCGGCCCTCGCGCAGGCGGCCGCCCGTCCCGGCAAGGGCCGCGGCCGGCTCGTGGTGCTGGCCGGCCGGCCCGGCTCCGGCCGGACCTCGCTCGCCGTCCGCTACGCCCGCTCGGTCGCCGCGGACTACCCCGACGGCCTGCTGTACGCCCGGCTCTCCGCCCCCGACGGCACCCGGGTCGAGGCCGGTCGGGCCGCCCGGCTGCTGCTCGACCAGCTCGGGGGCGCGGTCGAGGCCCTGCTGCCGGGTGCCACCGAGGACGACCCGGCGTGCGAGGCGCTGCGCGCCGAACTCGGCGGGCGGCGGGCGCTGCTGCTGCTCGACGACGTGCGGGACGCCGCGCAGGTGTGGCCGCTGCTCGCCGAGAAGACCGAGTCGCTGGTCCTCGCCACCACCTTCGGGCCGCTCACCGGGATCGAGGGCATCGACCCGGTGATCCTGGGCGGGCTCGACCAGTCCGTCGCGGTGCGGCTGCTCGGCGAACTGGTCGGCGGCACCAGGATCAGCTGCGACCCGGCCGGTGCCGGCGACCTCACCGAGGCGTGTGCCGGCCGTCCGGCGGCCCTGCGGATGATGGCGGGCTGGCTGCGGGCCAACCCGCAGGCCGCGGTCACGGACGCCGCGAAGGCCCTGCACCCGCCGACCGAGGAGGACGCGACGGCGCGGCCGCGGGCCCGGGGCGCCCAGTGGTTCGGCGGCCGGAGCGGCAAGAGCGGCAAGGGCGGCAAGGCGGGCGAGGCGGGCGAGGAGCGGAAGGGCGGCCGTGCGGGCGCGGCGTCCCCGGTGCCCGGTGGGATCGCCGCGGACGCGGAGCGGGTGGACTCCCGCTGGAGGAGCGGCGGCGACGGCGCGGCCGGGGGCGAGGGACGCGCGAGCGGTGCGCGCGTGGACGCCGCCGCCGGCGGTACGGCCTCCGCCGGGCGGCCCGGGGATGCGCGGGACGGGGCCGGGCGTGCCGGGGCGCCGGAGGTGCGGCGGGAGCCGCGGGAGGCGGAGCCGGTGCCGGTGGCGGACAGCGATCCGCTGAAGGGCGCCTTCGAACTGCTCTACCGGCGGCTGCCGGCCGCCCGGGCGCGGATGCTGCGGATGCTGACCCTCGCCCCCGGGCAGCTCGCGGACCTGCGGATCGCCTCCGCCCTGGTCGGCTGCCCCGCGCCGGAGGCCGGGGAGGCGCTGGAGCAGCTGGCCGAGCAGGAGCTGCTGGAGCGCGAGCCGGCGGCCGCCGACGGCACCCGGCGCTACCGGGTGCCGGGCCGGCTGTACGTCCGCCTGGTCGAGCTGCGCGAGGAGCAGGACCGTCCGTCCGAGGTCGAGCTGGCCCGGGCCCGGATGCTGGAACGGCTGGTCCGGCTGGTCGACTCGGCGCGGATGCTGCTCGACCCGGCGGCCGGCCCCAATCCGGACCCGCTGCCCGGGCCGCTGCGGCTGCGCACCGCGGCCCACGCGGCCGGCTGGCTCGCCGAGGAGCGCGAGCAGCTGCTGGCGGCCGTGGCGAGCGCGGTCGGCGAGGGCGATCTGGACGGGACCGCCGGCCGCCTGGTCACCGCCCTGCTGCGGGCCCTGCCGCTGACCGGCGCCGCTGCCCCGGCCGACCTGTACCAGCTGCACGAGTCCGTGCTGAAGGTCGCCGAACGCCAGCGGGCCCCGCGCCGGGCCGCGGCCGCGCTGCTCAACCTGGCCGACCTGCAGGCGGCGGCCGGCCACTGGGAGCAGGCCGACGGGCAGTACCGGCAGGCGGTCGACCGGGCCAGGGAGGCGGGCGACGAGCCAGGCTGCGCCCGCGCGATGGAGGGCGCGGGCAACGCCCAGCGGGCGCTCGCCGACCCGGTGCGCGCCGCGGATTGGTACGGCCGGGCGCTCGCCCTGCGCCAGGGGTTCGGCGACCAGGCCGGCGAGGCGCGGCTGCTGGCCCGGCTCGGCGAGGCGCACGCCGCCCAGCGCCGCTTCGAGGAGGCGCTGCGCGAGTACCGCGCGGCGGCCGGGGCGCTGCGCCGCCTGGGCGACGTCCGGGGCGAGGCGGCCGTGACGGCCATCCTGCACCGTCTGCAGCAGCGGCTCGATCACGAGGGTAAAGGCATGATTCAGGAGTAGTGTCTGTTATGGGTGTTTTACTGCGCTTTGGCGCCTGAAGTGCCCTGCAAGCCTACGAACCTGCCAATGGGTCCGGCGGATTTAGTCACTTTGGAAGGCTGACGGATCCGCTGGGCTTCATTACACTCGACAGCAGTCGCGCAGCGAACCGTGCCCCGGCGTATCCGGCGGCTCCTGTCGTGCGCGCCGCCCGCCGGTCTTCTCCGGTAGGGACCCCCATGGCAAGAGGACGTGTTTAGCCGTGAAGGTCGGCATCCCCCGCGAGGTCAAGAACCACGAGTACCGCGTGGCCATCACGCCCGCCGGCGTGCATGAGCTGGTCCGCAACGGACACGAGGTCGTCATCGAGGACAACGCCGGTCTCGGCTCCTCGATCCCCAACGAGGAGTACGTGGCCGCCGGCGCCACGATCCTCCCCACCGCCGACGAGGTGTGGGCCGCCGCCGACCTGCTGCTGAAGGTCAAGGAGCCCATCGCCGAGGAGTACCACCGTCTGCGCAAGGGCCAGACCGTCTTCACGTACCTCCACCTCGCCGCGGACCGCGCCGGCACCGACGCGCTGGTCGCCTCCGGCACCACCGCCATCGCGTACGAGACCGTGCAGCTGGGCAACGGCGCGCTGCCGCTGCTCGCCCCGATGTCCGAGGTCGCGGGCCGTCTCGCCCCGCAGGTCGGCTCCTACCACCTGATGCGTCCGGCCGGCGGCCGCGGCGTCCTCCCCGGTGGCGTGCCCGGCACCCACCCGGCCAAGGCCGTCGTCATCGGCGGTGGCGTCTCCGGCTGGCACGCCGCCACCATCGCCATCGGCATGGGCTACGACGTGACCCTGCTCGACCGCGACATCAACAAGCTGCGCGAGGCCGACAAGATCTTCGGCAACAAGATCAAGGCCATCATGTCCAACAGCTTCGAGCTGGAGAAGGCTGTCCTCGAGGCCGACCTGGTCATCGGCGCCGTCCTCATCCCGGGCGCCAAGGCCCCGAAGCTCGTCACCAACGAGCTGGTCTCCCGCATGAAGCCGGGCTCCGTGCTCGTCGACATCGCGATCGACCAGGGCGGCTGCTTCGAGGACTCCCGTCCCACCACGCACGCGAACCCGACCTTCGAGGTCCACAACTCGGTGTTCTACTGCGTCGCCAACATGCCGGGCGCCGTCCCGAACACCTCCACCTACGCGCTGACCAACGCGACGCTGCCGTACGTCGTCGAGCTGGCCAACCGCGGGTGGAAGGAGGCGCTGCGCCGCGACGCCGCGCTCGCCAAGGGCCTGAACGTCCACGAGGGCCAGATCACCTACGCGGCCGTCGCCGAGGCCTTCGGCCTGCCGTCGGTCTCCCTGGACAGCGTCCTCGCCTGACGCCACCGCTCGACGAACGCCCCCGGCCCGCTCCCCTCGGGCCGGGGGCGTTTCGCCGTGCCTGCCGCCCGCCCCCACCTGCGGCGCGCCGATCAATCCGGACGGGTTGGTCAATTTCTGTGCGTCGTGTCACCCGCTCTGTCGACAATGGCATCTGACGCGACCTCGGGGGAGAGTCGGGGTCCGCAGAAACGTTAGGGTCGTAGGGCAGCTCATCCCTTGACAGTGAGGCGATGAACGGCCGACACATCATGCCCACTACCGTGGATTGTGTTGCTGCGAATGCCCGCAACGGCCTAGAGTCGCAAACCGTCGGCATGCTGCCACGCTGACGAATCGACATAGAGTCCTGGACGCCCAAGGAGGTAAGACGACTTGTGAATGAGTCGACATTTGCTCCCGGGGGTGGTCAGCCAGGACTGGCGGAGCTCTCCGCCGGGCAGCCGAACGATGAGGCCCGGCAGGCCACGGTGGGCACGGTGGAGGTCGGCTCGGTCGCGGTCCGCACCTTCGAGGCGCGGCAGAGCGCCGCTCCCGCCGCCCCCGACTTCGACGCGGACTTCGCGGCGTACGGGCTGTCCTACAGCGAGCTGGCCTACGGCCCCTACGACGACCCGGACGCCGAGTACGAGCCGGACCCGGAGTACGCCGCCACCCTGGCGCCCGACGCCGCCCGCCAGCGCCGCGAGCGGGTCGGCCCGACCGGCCGGCCGCTGCCGTACTTCCCGATCCCCGCGCCGCTGGCCGAGCACGGCCCCGCGCAGATCATCGCGATGTGCAACCAGAAGGGCGGCGTCGGCAAGACCACGTCGACCATCAACCTGGGTGCCGCGCTGGCGGAGTACGGCCGCCGGGTGCTCCTGGTCGACTTCGACCCGCAGGGGGCGCTGTCGGTCGGCCTGGGCGTCAACCCGATGGAGCTGGACGTCACCGTCTACAACCTGCTGATGGAGCGGGGGCTGACGGCCGATGAGGTGCTGCTGAAGACCGCGGTGCCCGGCATGGACCTGCTGCCGTCCAACATCGACCTGTCCGCCGCCGAGGTGCAGCTGGTCAGCGAGGTCGCCCGCGAGTCGGCGCTGGCCCGCGCGCTGAAGCCGCTGCTGCCGGACTACGACTACGTCATCATCGACTGCCAGCCGTCCCTCGGCCTGCTGACGGTCAATGCGCTGACGGCGGCTCACAGCGTGATCGTGCCGCTGGAGTGCGAGTTCTTCGCGCTGCGCGGTGTCGCGCTGCTCACCGAGACGATCGAGAAGGTCTGCGAGCGCCTCAACCCGGAGCTCCGCCTGGACGGCATCCTCGCCACCATGTACGACTCGCGCACCGTGCACAGCCGCGAGGTGCTGGCGCGCGTCGTGGAGGCGTTCGGCGAGCACGTGTTCCACACGGTCATCGGGCGGACCGTCCGGTTCCCGGAGACCACGGTGGCCGGCGAGCCGATCACCACGTACGCGACCAACTCGGTCGGTGCCGCCGCCTACCGCCAGCTCGCCAGGGAGGTGCTCGACCGGTGCCGCCCCGCCGAGTGAGTCTCCCCGGGGCCGACGAGCTGTTCCGGGCCACCGGGGGAATGGCCCTGTCGCCCTCCCTCGCCCGGTCGGGCGAGGGCCGCACGGAGACCGCCCGCACCGCCGAGCCCGGCGGCGCGCCGGCCGACGGCGGCCGGGCGAACGGCGCACCGGTCAACGGCGCGGTCAACGGTGTACCGGGACCCGCCGGCCCGGCGGGCGGCCCGCAGGCCGGCAGCGGGGCCGTGGCGGCCCCGGGAGGCGCCGCCGAGGGTCAGGTGCCCGGACAGGGCGCCGGGGTCCGCAGCGGCCCGCACGCGGCCGCTGCGGAGGAGGCCGCGGACGGGGTCCGCCGCCCCCGCGCGCCGCGCGGCCGCGGCCCGCGCCGCCCCACCGGGCGCGAGCGGCACGACGAGAAGATCACCGTGTACGTCTCCGCCGAGGAACTGATGGACCTCGAGAGCGCCCGTCTGGTGCTGCGCGGGGAGCACGGTCTGGCGGTCGACCGCGGTCGGGTGGTTCGGGAGGCCATCTCGGTCGTGCTGGCCGACCTGGAGCAGCGCGGCGAGGCGTCGATCCTGGTCCGCCGCCTGCGCGGCCGGTGAGCGGCCGCTAGCGCGCGCTCGCGCGCCACTGCCCGTCCGCCCCGACCGGGTGCGAGGATGGGCAGGTCATGACGGGTCCGGGTGTGCCGCAGCAGGTCGCCGGCGTCTCCGAGGCGGAGGCGCGCGGGGTCTTCCAGGTGCGGCTGGCCAACTTCGAGGGCCCGTTCGACCTGCTGCTGAGCCTGATCGCCAAGCACAAGCTAGACGTCACCGAGGTCGCCCTCTCCAAGGTCACCGACGAGTTCGTGGCGCACATCCGGGCGATGGGGCCGGAGTGGGACCTGGACGCGGCCACCGAGTTCCTGGTGGTGGCGGCGACCCTGCTCGACCTCAAGGCGGCCCGGCTGCTGCCGGCCGCCGAGATCGAGGACGAGGAGGACCTGGCGCTGCTGGAGGCACGCGACCTGCTGTTCGCGCGGCTGCTGCAGTACCGGGCGTACAAGCAGGCGGCGGCCGTCTTCGCGGAGCGCTGGGCGGCCGAGCTGCTCTCCCGCCCGCGCACCGTCGGCCTGGAACCGCACCACGCGGAGCTGCTGCCCGAGGTGGTGCTCACCATCGGCCCCGAGCGCTTCGCGCAGCTCGCCGCGAAGGCGATGGCGCCGAAGCCGAAGCCCGTCGTGTACGTCGACCACATCCACACCCCGCCGGTGAGCGTGCGCGAGCAGGCGGCGCTGGTGGCCGACCGGCTGACCGCGCTCGGCGAGGCGAGCTTCGGCCGGCTGGTCGCGGACGCGGAGAACACCCTGGTGGTGGTCGCGCGCTTCCTCGCGCTGCTGGAGCTCTACCGTGAGAAGGCGCTGGACTTCGAGCAGCCGGAGGCGCTCGGGGAGCTGCTGGTGCGCTGGGTCGCGGAGACCGACCGGCAGGTCGAGGTGACGGACGAGTTCGACCGCCCGCCGGGCGAGAGCAGGGAGGACGATCCCGCATGACCGCCAAGCAGCCGCGCCGCACCCTCGGCCTGCCCGGGCAGGCCCGCCCGGAGGAGTGGCAGGAGTCGGCGTACGCGGAGCAGCCCGACCCGCTGCCCGAGCCCGTCGTCGCGCCCGCCGCCGAGCGGCTTCCCGGGCGGTCTCCCGGGCAGATTCCCGAGCCGGGCCCCGGGCCGGTCGCGGAGCCGGTTGCCGGGGAGCCGGCGCTCGAGGAGCTCGGGGTGCCGCTGGGCGCCGCGCTGGAGGCGGTGCTGATGGTCGCCGACGAGCCGATCCCGGAGGCGCGACTGGCCGCGGTGCTGGACGCGCCGCGCGGCGTGGTGGGCGTGGCGCTGCGGGCGCTGTCGGCCGAGTACACGGCCCAGGGCCGCGGTTTCGACCTGCGGCTGGTGGCGGGCGGCTGGCGTTTCTACACCCGCCCGGAGTGCGCGGCGGCGGTCGACCGCTTCGTGCTGGACGGCCAACAGGCCAGGTTGACACAGGCGGCGCTGGAGACGCTGGCGGTCGTCGCGTACCGGCAGCCGGTGTCGCGCGGGCGGGTCTCCGCGGTACGCGGTGTGAACTGTGACGGCGTGATGCGTACCCTGGTACAGCGAGGACTGGTGGAAGAAGCCGGATCCGAGCCCGAAACCGGAGCGATCCTGTATCGGACGACGAACCACTTCCTGGAACGGATGGGGCTGCGCGGCCTGGATGAGCTGCCGGAGCTCGCGCCCTTCCTGCCCGAGGTCGACGACGTGGAAGCGGAGTCCCTCGAAGGAACGGTGATCGCGGAGGCGGTCGCAGCGGCACAGGACGGGCCGAACCAGGCGGCAGACCAGACGGAAACGACGTACGGACATTTTGATGCGTAGCAGTGGCAGCAACGGCAGGAACAGCGGCGGCCAGGGCCGGGGCGGACAGAACAGCAGCAGGGGCGGGCAGCAGGGTCGGGGCGGGCAGCAGGGCGGCGGCCGCGGCGGCTCGTCCTACGGCGGCGGCTCCGGCCGGGGCGGGTCCTCGTCCGGCGGCGGCTCGTCGTACGGCGGCGGCTCCGGGCGGGGCGGGTCCTCGTACGGTGGCGGCTCGCGCGGCCAGGGCGGTTACCAGGGTGGTCAGGGCGGCGGCCAGTCGCGCGACCGGCGCGACGGCGGCCGGGAGTACCCGGACCGTCCGCTGCGCCCGGAGGAGCGCCGGTACGACCGCCCCGAGTTCGGCGGCGGCCCGAACGCCACGCCGTCGCGCGGCGCGTACGGCAACCGCAAGCCCGGTGCCGCTCCGCGGCCGCGCCGCGAGGGCCAGGGCGCCCCGGGCGACCCGCGGCGCCAGCCGCAGCGCTCCCGGGAGCTGCAGGCCAAGATCGAGGACGCGGTGCTGGCGCGCTACGACAAGCCGGCCGTGAAGACCCCGAAGACCTTCGGCGAGCCCGAGGGCGAGCGCCTGCAGAAGGTGCTGGCCCGCGCGGGCATGGGCAGCCGGCGGGCCTGCGAGGAGCTGATCGAGCAGGGCCGGGTCGAGGTCAACGGCGTCCTGGTCACCGAGCAGGGCAAGCGGGTCGACCCGCAGAACGACGAGATCAAGGTGGACGGCCTGACCGTCGCCACCCAGTCGTACCTGTTCTTCGCGCTGAACAAGCCGGTCGGCGTGGTCTCCACCATGGAGGACCCCGAGGGCCGGCAGTGCCTGGGCGACTACGTGACCAACCGGGAGACCCGGCTGTTCCACGTCGGCCGCCTGGACACCGAGACCGAGGGCATCATCCTGCTCACCAACCACGGCGAGCTGGCCCACCGTCTCACCCACCCCAAGTACGGCGTGACCAAGACCTACCTGGCCGCCATCACCGGCCCGATCCCGCGCGACCTCGGCAAGCAGCTGGAGCGCGGCGTGGAGCTGGAGGACGGCTTCGCCCGGGTCGACGACTTCAAGGTGATCTCCAACCTCGGCAAGAACTACCTGGTCGAGGTGACCCTGCACGAGGGCCGCAAGCACATCGTCCGCCGCCTGCTGGCGGAGGTCGGCTTCCCGGTCGACAAGCTGGTGCGCACCCACTTCGGCCCGATCGCCCTCGGCGACCAGAAGTCGGGCTGGCTGCGCCGCCTCACCAACCCGGAGGTCGGCCAGCTGATGCGCGAGGTCGGCCTGTAGGTCGGGCGTGCAGTTCGGCCTGTAGTTCGCAGCGGCCGAGGGCCCCATCGCCGTACAGCGGTGGGGCCCTCGCCGTGTTTTACCTGGGTTTTTATGTGAGCCTGGCCGCATGGCCTTGTCAGCACACATCCCGGTGGCAGAGGATTGCCACCGATGTTCGCTCCGACGCGTGGCGTAAAATCGCCACGAAGGTCGGGGCCGGGGGTGGGGGAAGGAGCGAGGTGCTCGACTCATTCGGAGTGCTCGGCCTCGGACGGCCGGACGGGCAGGTGTACGCGGCGCTGGTGGTGGCCCCGCAGTCCACCGCGTCCGAGCTGTCCGAGCAGTGCGGCCTGACGCTCCAACAGAGCCAGGACGCGCTGGACCGGTTGGCCGAGCAGGGCATGGCCACCCGCGCCCCGGTCGACCGCGAGCGCTACCTCGCGGTCGCGCCGGACGTCGCGATCGGCACCCTGATCGGCCACCGCGAGGCCCAGCTGCGCAGTGCCCGCGCCGAGATGCACCGCCTGATGGACGCCTTCCGCGAGGCGTCCCGCTACACCGACCCCGCGCACTCCGTCGAGGTGCTGACCGGCGGCGAGGCGATCGCCCAGCGGCTGGAGCACCTGGTCGACACCAGCCAGTACCAGGTGCGCGGCTTCGACTGCCCGCCGTACGTGATGGACCCGACCGTGCAGCAGCCCCGGCAGCGGGCCAAGCTCAAGTCCGGGGTGCGGATCCGGACCGTCTTCGACAAGGAGGCGATCGCCTGGCCGGGGCGCCTGGAGCAGGAGATCCTGGTCGGCGTCGCGGACGGCGAGGAGGCGCGGGTGCGGCCCGTGCTGCCGATGAAGATGATGATGTCGGACGACAAGATGGCGATCATCCCGATCTCGGTCGGGGACAGCGTCCTGGACGCGGCGTACGTGATCCATCCGTCCGCGCTGCTGCAGGCGCTGGACGCGCTGTTCGAGGCCGAGTGGGAGCGGGCGGTGCCGCTGCAGACCGCGCTCGGCGGCGGCACCGAGGGCCCCGAGCCGGAGTCCGACCACCTCAAGCTGCTCGGCCTGCTGGCCGCCGGGCTGACCGACGAGTCGATCGCCCGCTCGCTCGGCTGGTCCGCGCGCACCACCCAGCGGCGGCTGCAGGGCCTGATGCGCGAGCTCGGCTCCACCACCCGCTTCCAGGCGGGCATGGCCGCCCGCGAGCGCGGCTGGATCTAGGACCTCCCGTTCCGCCCGGCCCGCCGCCTTCTGCGGGCGGCGGGCCGGGCGGTGGCGGGTCGGTCAGCTCCAGGGCCGCAGGGTGGCCCAGCGGCCGTCCTGACCGCGGTCCAGCTTCTCCAGGCCGACCACGGCGGTGCGGTTGAGCCGGCCGTAGATGTGCGGGAAGAGCACGCCCGGCGTGGCGCCGGGCGGCGGCCCGCCGGCCGCCGCCTCCCACTTCACCATCGGCTCGACCAGGCCCTCCTCGATCAGCAGGACCATCAGCGGGTCCGGCGTGTTCTTGAAGAACGCGTTGGCCACGGCCAGCACCGTCTGCTCGTCCGCCGAGCAGTGGATGAACCCGTCGGTGAGCAGCGAGGCGGCGGTGTACGGGCGGCCCGGGTCGCGGAGCCAGTCGTCCAGCGGAGCGAGATGGTAGATCATGTCTCTTTTGTACCGGAGTTGACGGGCTGACGGACGGTCACAGCCCGGCGACCTTGCCCGAGGCGGACACCTCGTACACCAGGGTCACCGTGCGGCGCCCGCCCGGCGGCAGCGTGACGTCCCAGCGGACCACGCCC
This sequence comes from Kitasatospora sp. NPDC048365, assembly GCF_043200835.1. Classification (NCBI taxonomy): domain Bacteria; kingdom Bacillati; phylum Actinomycetota; class Actinomycetes; order Kitasatosporales; family Streptomycetaceae; genus Kitasatospora; species Kitasatospora sp. NPDC048365. The sequence goes on along the minus strand of NZ_JBICYJ010000057.1, from coordinate 18,750 downwards.
TCGGCGTCCAGCTCGTCCGGCGCGGGTGAGCAGGACTCCTTGCGCAGCCTGACCTCCACCGCGGAGACCTCGGAGACCGGGATCCGCTCCCGCAGGGTCACCAGGCGCTCGTCGTGCTCGTCCGGGCCGGAGAAGCGCGACAGGTGCAGCCTGACCGTCCGGGTGACCACGGTGCGCTGGGTCAGCCCGGCCGAGTCGCGGCTCTCCTCGGTCTCCCGGACCACCCGGTAGCCGTCGGTGGAGCCGAACGCCAGCTCCGCCGGGGCGCCCGGCGCGGTGAACGCCAGCTCCGCCCGCCCCGTGAAGCCGCTGCCCTGCACCAGGTCCACCGGACCGGCCAGCAGCGCGTGCCCCGAGGCGTTGGTGAACCGGACCACCCGGGTGACCAGCGGCGACAGCTCCGGCGCGCAGACGAACTCGCTGCCCGCCGGGGCGGCGAAGTCGCTCAGCGGCACCCGGTGGGCCCGCCCGTCGCTGGGCACCGACGCCGGATCCGCGGCGCGCAGCACCCGCACCTCGCCGCCGTCGTCCACCCCCGGCAGGCCGGTCGACCCGCCGGTGCCGGTGGGCCCGGTGTCGGAGATGACCTCCTCGCGCAGCTCCACCTGGACCGTGCGGCGCTCCTCGGCGGAGCGCTCGCGCAGCGTGAGGCGGTCCTCGGTCAGCCGGGGCGGCTCACCGGCCAGCGCCGAGCGGGCCGTCGACAGCGTCAGCCGCACGCCCGACCAGTCCTCGCCGGTGCGCTGCCACACCATCGCGTCGGTCTCCAGCCGCAGGGTGCCGCCGTCCAGCGTCGCCCGGTAGGCGGGGCGCCACAGCGCGCACGGCGCCAGGTGCTCCACCCGCAGCCGGGCCGGACCGGCGGCCGACGCGTCCACCGTCAGCTCGACGTACGCGGTCAGCTCGGCCGGCTCCTCCTCCGCCTCGTCCAGCGCGGCCTCCGCCTCCGCCAGCTCGGCCGCCAGCCGGGCCAGCCGGGCGCGGACGGTCCGCACCTGCTCGCCGTACGACTCGCGCTCGGCGTCCACCCGGTCCAGCTCGCGCGTCCAGCGGGCGTGCTCCACCTCGCCGCGGCCCGCGCCCTCGCCGATCTCCCGCAGCAGATCGGCGGCGAGCTGCGCGAGCAGCGCGAGGCGCGCCTCCAGACGCTCGCGGTGGCGGGTCGCGGTGAGCTGCTCCTGCTCCAGGTCGTGGATCCGGTGGCGCAGCGGCGAGTCGTCGGCGGTCGGCGGCAGCGGGGCGCGCGGGGACCAGCTGCGGACGACCCGGGCGTCCAGGACGGTGGCGGTCCCGGCGGTGTCGTTTCTGTCGGACGGGGTCAGCTCGGCGCGCAGCGAGCGGTCCACGGCGAGCGCGGTGACCGGGCCGAGGCGCAGCCGGTGGACGCCGGCCGCCAGGTCGAGGACGGTCGCGCGTTCCACCAGTGCGCGGTCCTCCAGACAGGTGACGGCGGTGACCGGCAGCGGGATCGCCGAAGCGGGCGTGTCGTTCATGGTTCAGCTCCTCCGGTTGCCGCCGACCAGGGCCTTGCCGGCCGGAATACGGATCTCGTAGCCGCCGTCCAGCACGGCGGAGCCGCCCGCGGGCAGCTCCACCCGGCGGACGCGGGTCGACGGCGGATTGCCCGCCGGGTCGTTCACGGTGTCCGGGTCGGGCGGCGACCAGCCGGGCCGCTCCTCGATCCGGACGTCCGACTCGGAACTGACCGGGACGCGCTCGCGCACCTCGACCAGCGCCGGCCGCGCCAGGTTGTTGACCAGCTCGATCCGGACCCGGTGGTCCAGCACGGTGGTCGAGTTGAGCATCCCCGCGGACGACTCGCGCAGCTCGGTGCGGCGGGCCACCCGGATGCCCTCCGCCTGCCCCAGGCCCACCTCGCGGGTCGCGCCCGGGGCGAGCGTCGGCAGCGCGGCGGTCAGCAGGAAGTCGCCGTCCACGGTCACCTCGACCGGGCCGGCGAGCAGCGCGTGCCCGGTCGAGTTGGACAGCACCAGCGTCGCGTACACCGCCTCCTCCACGGACGGCACGCACACGTACTCGGTGCGCAGGCCCACCGGGAGCTCTGCCACCGTGACGGTGTGCCAGGTGCCGTCCGACGGGATGTCCGCCGGCGCGGCGGCGTCGTACCGGTAGTCGAAGGAACCCGCCGAGGTGCGCGGACTGACCGCGCGGGCCGGCAGCGGCAGCGACTGGTGCAGGGCGTTCGCCCGGCGCAGCGCCTCGCCCTCCGCCGGGTCCGCCTTCGCGTCGGCGAGCAGGCGGCCGCGGCGGGCGGCCGACCGGTCGGGGCCGGCGAGGGTGAGCGCGGCGTAGTCCAGCTGGGCGGTGCTGGGATGCGGGCCGCTCGCCGCGGCCTCCGCGGCCGCGCCCGGCCCCCCGCCGCCGGGTGCCGCCGGGCCCGCCGGCGCGGCTGCGGCGGCGAAACCGGCCGGGGCGGCGAGCGTCGGCGCGGAGCGGGTACGGCCGCCCGGGCGGGCGCTGCGTGTCACCCCCGGGGCGGCACCGGTCGGAGCCGGCGGCGGCGGGCCGGCGAACGCAGCCGGGGCCGGGGCGATCTGCGGCGGCGGCGCGGGCATCGGCACCGGCGGGGGCAGCGCGCCGCCCGCGGTGTCGCCCAGGAACTCCGGACTGTCGAAACTCGGGGCCGCGTAGCCCGGACTGCCGTACGCCCCGGTGTCGTACCCGGTGCCGCCGTACCCCGCCGGGGCGCCGTACGGCTGCGGCTGCGGCGGAGGGGTCGCCCGGCGGGGCCGGGCCGGGCGGGCCGGGGCCGACTTCGCGACCGCGTCCCAGCCGGCGAACAGGTCCGCGAGGCCCGGCGGCGGCTCGCGCCACCCCGACGGCGCGGGCGCCGGCTGACGGCGGCCGATCCGCACCGACCGCAGGCGCGGCAGCTCGGTACGGCGCGCCACGTCCGCGGTGGACAGCGCCAGCCCCACCGACGACCAGTCCTCGCCCGTCAACTGCGCCACCGACGCGCACAGCACCAGGCGGCCCTCCGCCTCGCCGCTCCGGTGCGACAACCGGTACGACGGCACCCAGCGGGCACCCGGCACCACGTACTCCAGCTCCAGGACCACCTCGCCCGCGCCGGGCTCCGCGACCGTGAGCGCCGCCACCGAACCCGACGCCAGCGCGCCGCTCGGGCCCGCCGTCGACGCGCGGGCCAGCTCGTCCTCGGCGACCGCGAGGGCGTGGCCGGACAGACGCAACTCCTCGTCCAGCTCGGTGAGACGGGCGTGCAGCGCGGTCAGCCGGGCCTCGACGAAATCGGCCAGGTCCAGCCACGCCTCGGCGGGCGTGCGGCGGTGCGGCTCGTCCTCGCGGCGCGGCGGGGGCGACGGGCGGAGCGTCGCCACCTCGTCGATCCGGGCACGGTGCCGGCTCCGTCGCTCCGACAGGGCCTCGTACTCCTCGCGCAGCGCCTCCACCCGGGTCCGCAGCTCCGGCAGCTCCTGCGCCGTCGCCGGCCGGGCCTCCGTCTCCACCCGCGCCTCGGTCACCCGGCCGCCGCCGTCGACCACCCGGGCCCGCAGCGTCCCCGCCCCGACCACCCGCGGCAGACCCGACACCCGCACCCGGCCGTCCGCCGACACCACGCCCGCCGTCCGCCGCCGGCACACCGCACCGACCGCATGGACGACCACCGACTCCAGACTCGACTCCCACACCCGCGAACGCTCCGCCGCCACCCGCCGTACCCCCTTCGTCAGAACCCCGGCCCGGGCGCCCAGTCTGCACCCGCAGCCCGCCCCCCGACCGGGATTTCCACCTGCGCGTCGGTGTACCGGACGCCCCCCACCACCCCCCGGTTCCGGCCCGCCGACGGTAGGACGACGAAGCACCCGCAAGCCGCCACGCCCGGCCCCGGAAGCCCACCGCGCACCCCGCGGCCCCCGCCTCCGGCGGGAAGTCGAACGGGCCCCCGGCGCCCGCGCCTGCGGCGGGCTTTCCGGGGTACCACGAGCCCACCCGGTCGGTTGCGGCCCGTGGCGCGTGGCGTGACACGCCTCCGAGGGCTCCGGCGGGCCGTCGCCCGGCGCGTGGGGCCGCCTGCGGCGGGCTCCGGCGGGGCGGTGGGTGCGGGGTGCGGGGTTGGGTGCTCGGTGGGGTGGTGCTCCGTGGCCGGGGGGTGTCCGGGGGGCGGATGGGCGGGGACTCGGTGGTGGGATGTGCGAGAGGATGGGGCAGCAGTAGCCCGTCGTGTCAGGAGATCCAGCAAGCCATGCGCACTGTCGCCGTCGTCGGCACCGGTCTGATCGGCACGTCTGCCGCACTCGCGCTCACCCGGCGCGGGCTGACCGTCCACCTGGAGGACGCCGACCCGGACGCCGCGCGGACGGCGGCGTCGCTCGGGGCGGGCATCACGGAGCCGGCCGAGGGCCCGGTCGACCTGGCGATCGTCGCGGTGCCTCCGGCGCTGGTGGGGAAGGTGCTGGCGGACTGCCAGCGGCGCGGCCTGGCCCGCTGCTACACGGACGTGGCGAGCGTGAAGGCGGGCCCGCGCGCGGAGGTCGCCGCGCTGGGGCTGGACACCACGCACTACATCGGCGGCCACCCCATGGCGGGCCGGGAGCGGTCCGGCCCGCTGGCCGCCCGCGCGGACCTGTTCGAGGGTCGCCCGTGGGTGCTCACGCCCACCCCCGACACCGACACCGAGACGCTGAACGCGGCGCTGGAGCTGGTGGCCCTGTGCGGGGCGATGCCGATCGTGATGGACGCGGCCGCGCACGACCGCGCCGTGGCGCTGGTCTCGCACGCCCCCCAGCTGCTGTCCTCGCTGGTCGCCGCCCGGCTGGAGAACGCGGACGAGACGGCGATAAGGCTGTCCGGCCAGGGCGTGCGGGACGTCACCAGGATCGCCGCGTCCAGCCCCGGGATGTGGGTGGACATCCTGTCGGCGAACGCCGGCGTCGTGGCGGACATCCTGGACGAGGTCGCCGTCGACCTGGGCGAGACGGTGACCGCGCTGCGCGCCCTGCAGGCGTCCGACGAGGGCGAGCGCCGGGCGGGCGCGGCCGGGATCGAGGCGGTGATGCGGCGCGGCAACACCGGCCAGTCGCGGATCCCGGGCAAGCACGGCGCCCCGCCGACCCGGTACGAGACGGTCACCGTGGTGCTCGGCGACCAGCCGGGCGAGCTGGGCCGGCTGTTCGGCGAGGTCGGCGCGCTCGGGGTGAACATCGAGGACGTCACGATCGAGCACTCGACCGGCCAGCAGGTCGGCCACGTGCAGCTCGCGGTCGCGGCCGGCGTGGTCAAGCCGCTGGTCACCGGCCTGCGCGAGCGCGGCTGGGCGGTGCGGGACTGAGGGCCGCGCCCACGGCGACATGGACCGGCGCGCCGGTCCATTAACCTTGAGTGGGACATCCCCGATTTCCGCGCCGAGCACCACCGCACGACGGCGCGCCCAGCACCGTGTACAGCACAGCGCGTACAGCACAGAGAGGTTCGCCCCGTGGAAACTGCCGACCGAGCGTCGCACGCCCCGGTCGTCGTCGCCATCGACGGACCCTCCGGCTCCGGGAAGTCGACCGTCTCCCGGGCGGTCGCCGCCCGGCTGGGACTGAGCTTCCTCGACACCGGTGCGATGTACCGGGCGATGACCTGGTGGATGCTGACCAACGACGTGGACGTGGAGGACGCCGAGGCGGTGGCCATCGCGTGCACCAAGCCGGTGATCGTCTCCGGTACGGACGCCGACGGCCCGACGATAACCGTCGACGGGCAGGACGTCTCCGGGCCGATCCGCGGCCCCGAGGTGACCGCCAAGGTCAGCGCGGTCGCCGCCGTCCCCGCGGTCCGCACCCGCCTGGTCGAGCTGCAGCGCGGCTGCGCCGAGGTCGCCGAGCGCGGCATCGTCGCCGAGGGCCGCGACATGGGCTCGGTCGTCTTTCCGCACGCCACCGTCAAGGTCTTCCTGACCGCCTCCGAGACGGCCCGCGCCGAGCGCCGGGCCGCCGAGCTGCGCGCCAAGGGCCTCGACGAGGCGACCATCACCGCGATGGCCGCCGACCTCGCCCGCCGGGACGCCGCGGACTCCTCCCGGGAGACCGCGCCGCTCACCCAGGCGGCCGACGCGGTCCTGGTCGACACCAGCGACCTCACCCTGGAGCAGGTGATCGGCCGGATCACCGCCCTGGTCGAGGAGCAGGCCGCCCTCCCGGCCGCCTAGCGACCCCGACACCACACCCAAACCGTCCGACTACGAGAGACGTAGTTTCGCGCTGCCCGCAGGGCAGGAACGCACGGCACGCCCCTGGGAAGGGCCGGGCCGGGAAATGGAACGCAGGAACATGAGCAACGACACCCCGGTCCAGCAGGGCCACCACGGCGAGCTCGACGCCGCCGAGTACGCCGAGTTCATGGCGCTCGCCGCCGAGGAGGGCTTCGACGCCGACGAGATCGACGCCGACCTGGACGCCGCCTCGCACGGCCCGCTGCCGGTGCTGGCCGTCGTCGGCCGCCCGAACGTCGGCAAGTCGACCCTGGTCAACCGCATCATCGGCCGCCGCGAAGCGGTCGTCGAGGACCGCCCCGGCGTCACCCGCGACCGCGTCACCTACGAGGCGATGTGGGCCGGCCGCCGGTTCAAGCTGGTCGACACCGGCGGCTGGGAGATCGACGTCTTCGGCCTGGACGCGATGGTCGCCGCGCAGGCCGAGTTCGGCATCGAGTCCGCTGACGCGGTGCTGTTCGTGGTGGACGCCACCGTGGGCGCCACCGACACCGACGAGGCGCTGGTCAAGCTGATCCGCCGCTCCGGCAAGCCGGTCGTGCTGTGCGCCAACAAGGTGGACGGCCCGTCCACCGAGGCGGAGGCCGCGTACCTGTGGTCGCTCGGCCTCGGCGAGCCGTACCCCGTCTCCGCGCTGCACGGCCGCGGCTCCGGCGACCTGCTGGACGCCGTGCTCGAGGTGCTGCCCAAGGCCCCGCCGCAGCTGTTCGGCAACGGCCAGGTCGTCGGCGGCCCCCGCCGCGTCGCGCTGATCGGCCGCCCGAACGTCGGCAAGTCCAGCCTGCTCAACAAGGTTGCCGGCGAGGAGCGGGTGGTCGTCAACGAGCTGGCCGGCACCACCCGCGACCCGGTCGACGAGATGATCGAACTCGGCGGCAAGACCTGGAAGTTCGTCGACACCGCCGGTATCCGCCGCCGCGTCCACCAGACCGCCGGCGCCGACTTCTACGCCTCGCTGCGCACCGCCTCCGCGCTGGAGAAGGCCGAGGTCGCGGTGGTCCTGATCGACGCCAGCGAGACCCTCGCCGAGCAGGACACCCGGATCATCTCGATGGCCGTCGAGGCCGGCCGCGCCGTGGTCATCGCGTACAACAAGTGGGACCAGCTCGACGAGGAGCGCCGCTACTACCTGGAGCGCGAGATCGAGCGCGACCTGGTCCAGGTCCAGTGGGCGCCCCGGGTCAACGTCTCGGCCAAGACCGGCCGGCACATGGAGAAGCTCGTCCCGGCGATCGAGACCGCGCTGCAGGGCTGGGAGACCCGGATCTCGACCGCGCGGCTGAACGCCTTCCTCGGCGAGCTGGTCGCCGCGCACCCGCACCCGATCCGCGGCGGCAAGCAGCCGCGCATCCTGTTCGGCACCCAGGCGGGCACCCGTCCGCCGCGGTTCGTGCTGTTCTCCTCCGGCTTCCTGGAGGCCGGCTACCGGCGCTTCATCGAGCGCCGACTGCGCGAGGAGTTCGGCTTCGAGGGCACGCCGATCTCGATCTCCGTCCGGGTCCGCGAGAAGCGCAAGCGCAAGTGATCCGGGCCCGAGCGATTCGGGCCTGAGTGTTCGAAGGGCCGGGTGGGAGTTCCGACTCCCGCCCGGCCCTTCGTCGTTGCCTGCGTCGTGCGTCGTGCTTCAGGCGTGGCTGCTGCGGCCCGGCGGCAGGGAGAGCATCGAGCGGTGCCGCCCGCCCCCCGTGCCGGCCGCCGGCTGCGCCGGACCGAGGTAGCCGGCCGACACCCAGCCCGAGCCCTCGGTGGGCTGGGCCTGCGTGGGCATGTACTGCGGCGTCCCGTGGCTGTGCCCCGGGTACGTGTGGAACGCCTGCTGCTGCGGGTACGGCAGTCCTTCGAGCGGCTGTGGCTCACGCACCGCGAAGCCGGTGAACCGCATGTTCTCCTCACCCGAGCGGTCACCCGGCAGTGCCCGGAACAGCCGCCGGTACTCGGAGTACAGCGCGTCGTAGATCGGCGTGGGCGAGACCGGGTGCTCCGCGTCGTACGACGGGCGCATGCTCGGGATCTGCCGGGCGGGGGTGGTGGTGGCGGAAGGGCGGCTCGGGGAGGCGACGTCGTAGCTGTACACGTAGGAGCCAACGAGCGAGTCCGGCCGGGGATGCGGGAACCGTCCGGGCTGTCCTATGCCAGTCGGCGCGTTCTCGGTGGTGAACGGGGGTTCGGCGGACGGCCGTTCGCCACCCGCCGGCCCGGCCGGCCCGGCGGTGTCGGGTGCGGCAGTGTCCTCGGCCGGGACGGCCGGGACGGCCGGGCCGGCCGGTGCGGTCGGGTCCGCAGGGCCGGGCGTCGTGGGCGCGCCGTCGTGGAGCCCGGGCGGGGTGGCCGGGGCGACGGGGCCGGGCGCGGCGCCGGGAGTGCCGGGTGCGGCGCCGGGGGCGGTGGTCACGTGCCCGCCAGCGGGAGCATCGCGGCGGCGAGCACGCCCTGGGCGGCGGCGCGGTCGAGCGCCAGGCGCAGCAGGTCCTCGCGCGGCTGGCGGCCGACGGTTCCGGCCGGCACGGCGTACATGATCACCTCGGACTGGCGCCCGGCCGCCACCCGCCAGGCGTCGGTGACCTGGAGCGGCTGGTGCGCCTGCCACCACGCGGCGCTGCCGCCGGTCGCGGAGGGCTGCAGGATCGCGTGCAGCCGGCCCATCGCCATCAGCACCGACCAGCCGCGGGTCGGCCGGACCGGCAGCTGGTTGACCTCCTCGACCAGCTGGAAGCCGTGCTCGGTCAGCAGCGACAGGAACTCGTCCTCCCCGGTGAGGCTGCCCGGCCGGCCGACCGCGCCGGTCGGCTCGACCACCAGCGCGGCCAGCCCGGTGTCCCCGCACAGCACGATGCCGCAGGTCACCCCGAGCACCGCGGGCTGGGCGGGCTGGGCGAGGCCGGAGGAGGAGGGGGAGGGGGTGTTCACGGCCGGCGCGGTCAGCTGCGCGGGCGCGGCGACGGGCGGCGCGGTGGCCGGTACGGGAGCGCCCGGCGCGGGGATTCCCGGCGCGGGGACGCCCGGTGCGGGGATTCCCATGGCGGGGGCGGACGGGGCGGCGGCCTGGGCGGCGAGCGCGGCGGTCAGCACGTCGGGCGTGGCCTGCCCGCCGGCCTGGGCCTGGCTGATGCTGCGGACCGCGCCCAGCAGCTGCTCCTCGGAGACCGGCACCACCTGGGAGGGGATGCAGCGGGAGTGGGCGAAGGCCAGCACCGCCGTCTCGTCGCCGACGAACAGCACGGTGCTGGTGGGCTCCACGAGGGAGTCACCCGGTTGGCGGCAGGAGGTGCAGTCGTAGGCGGAGGGCGCGTTGGCACCGGCCAGCAGGCTGTCGGCCTCGCCGTCGCCGATCTCGGCTCGTACGTCCTCGCTCACCTCGAGCATGCGTGGCACGGAGACTCCTCGGTTCCTCTGGGGCATGGGGACCGCGGCGCGGGTGCGCCCGACCGCCATTACCAACGGACCGTTGTGGCTGGGGTCACGGGTGAGCTCGGCTCCGACGGGATTTGCCGCAGTTCTGACTGCCCTGCGTAACGTCCTGGTCGCAATGTGTCGACGCTGTGCCCGACCTCACAGGGGTCAAACTGTGACGCAGGCCGCATCCGGGGCGTGTTTGATCATGGAATCATCGGACAAATGGGGCAAATTGGAGCAATTTGCTAGATCGATACCGCCGGTAACGCCGCATTGACCTGGGAAGTCCCGAAAGTGTTTGGAGCCCGCCCGGCCGGCTCGTAGCTTCGTAGCCAGTGCAACGAGCACTACCCGGGATCACCCCCTGGGACGCACGACCGCCGCAAGGCCGGTCCGGTGCGCGGAGGGTGGCCGGGGCGGCGTGGCACGTCCGACACGTGCACGGCCGCCTTGCGGACGCGGCGAGCGAAACCGTGGCCTTTCACAGGCCTGGTTCCGCATGCCCGCCCGGGGCTGTCGAGAGGATCCTCATGACCTTCCGTAACGAGACCGCCGCTGCCACCACCGCCACCAAGCGCAACCGCGTCCGGGTGGCCGTCATGGGCGGCGCGCTGGTCGCCCTGCCGGTGGCCGGCCTCGTCACGGCCAACACCGCCTCTGCCGCCTCGGTGTCCACCTGGGACAAGGTCGCGCAGTGCGAGTCCACCGGCAACTGGTCCATCAACACCGGTAACGGCTTCTACGGTGGCCTGCAGTTCACCTCCAGCACCTGGGCCGCCTTCGGTGGCACCCAGTACGCGCCGCAGGCCAACCAGGCCACCAAGGCGCAGCAGATCTCCGTCGCCGAGAAGGTGCTGGCCGAGCAGGGCCCGGGCGCCTGGCCCGTCTGCTCCGTCCAGGCCGGTCTGACCAAGGGCGGCGCCGCCGCCGACGTGGACACCTCCTCGTCCTCGGCCTCGGCGTCCTCCTCCTCGAAGTCGACCACTTCGAAGTCGACCACCGACTCCTCGGCGTCGACCACCGACTCCTCGGCCAAGGCCTCGCGCTCCGAGACCCGCGCCGCGGCCCCGAAGGCCGCCGAGCAGAGCACCGCCCCGAGCACCACCGACACCGCCAAGAAGAGCACCCCGGCCCCCTCGGCCCCGGTGAACACCTCCAAGGGCGGCACCTACACCGTGAAGTCCGGCGACACCCTGAGCAAGATCGCCGCTTCCCAGGGCGTCGACTGGCAGTCCCTGTACAACAACAACACCGGCGTCGTCGGCGGCAACCCGAACCTGATCTACCCGGGCCAGGTCCTGTCCGTCTGACCTCCGGTCGGCTCGTGCGCGAAGCCGCCGTCTCCCCTCGGGGAGCCGGCGGCTTCCGCCGTTCCGCGTTCCGTCCTTGCCTCCCCGGACGGATGCACGGACGGGTGCACGACGCGCGGCGGCAGGGCAGCCGGCTGCTTACCGTCGAGGGATGCGCACCCGTGTGACGAACCGGCCACTCCTGGTGGCCGCCTTGCTGATACCGGCCCTCGCCGCGCTCGCCCCCACCCGCGCGCCCGCCCTGCCCACCCCCGACGCCACCTGGGACCGCCTCGCCCAGTGCGAGAGCGACGGCGACTGGCACGCCGACACCGGCAACGGCTTCTACGGCGGCCTGCAGATCTGGCCCCCGACCTGGCGCGAGGCCGGCGGCCTGCAGTACGCCGAGCGGCCCGACCTGGCACCGCGGCGCCAGCAGATCGCCGTCGCCGAGGAGATCCTGCGCCGCCAGGGCTGGGAGGCGTGGGGCGCCTGCGCCCGCCTGATCGGCGTCCTGAAGCGCTGAGTACCGCTTTGCCCGATCAGGCGGTGGTCAGGCCCAGGGCACTTCGCCCTTGGCGACCTTGGTGCCGAGCTCGGCGGCGTACGGCAGCCCGGCGTCCGGGTAGCGGCGGCGCAGCCCCGCCTCGGCACCGGCCGCGTCCGGCGACTTGCCGAGCTCGGTCTCGAAGGCCTTCAGGTAGTCGCGGGTCCAGCGGACCGCGGTGCCGTCGGTGGCCCCGCCGGCCCGCCGGTGGCCGGCCGCGACGAACGCCGGGTCCAGCGCCTCGATCCCGTCCAGCAGGTCGATCCACGCCTCGCGCTCGGCGGCGTGCGGGGTGTCCGCCGTCCACACGTGCAGGTCCTGGTACAGCAGTACCCCGCCGAGCACCGAGCGGCTGCGGTGCTCCCACAGGTAGTGGTGCTCGGGCAGGCCCAGCTCCGCGCCGCGCAGCTCCAGCCGGTGGCCCTCCAGCTCGATCGCCTCGCCCGTCGGCAGCGGCTCCAGGTCGACCAGCCGGGTGGACAGCTCCCCGCCGAGGTGCGCCCAGGCGGTCCGCTTGGCGGCGTACGTCTCCTCGATCCGCTCGATCACCCGGGCCGGGGCCAGCACCGGCACCTCGGGGAAGGCGTCCCGCAGCGCCTCGGCGCCGAAGTAGCAGTCCGGATCGCCGTGGCTCACGACCACCGCCGACAGCCGCCGACCGCTGCGCTCCACCTCCTGCGCCAGCCGCCGCCCGTCCGACAGCCGGAAGCCCGCGTCCACCAGCACCGCCCGGTGCACGCCGAGCACCAGCACGGCCGTCTTGTACAGGGACTCCTCGGGGAAGTCGATGATCCTGAACTCCAGCTGGTCCATCCCGGCTCCCTTCCCGCGCATGGCTTCCCCCGTCAGCCTCTGCCGTCGCCCAGCCGCCCGCACTCTCGCGCCGCGGACGGCTGCGCCGAACGGTCCACCGGCGGCGGTGTCGGATCGAGTGCGGTCACCGATGGAAGGATGGGGGAGTGAGCGGCGAACTCTTCCCCCGCGAGCGCGCCGACCCCGCGCCCGGCGCCGTCCTGCTGCCCGACTGGCTCTCCGCCGCCGAACAGCGCGAGCTGGTCGACGCCTGCCGCACCTGGGCCCGCCCGCCCGCCGGGATGCGCACCACCGTCCTGCCGACCGGCGGCGTGATGTCCGTCCGCACCGTCTGCCTCGGCTGGCACTGGTACCCGTACGGCTACGCCCGCACCGTCGTCGACGGCGACGGCGACGGCGAGCCGGTCAAGCCCTTCCCCGACGAACTGCGCGCACTCACCCGGCGGGCGCTCGCGGACGCGTACGGCCAAGGGCTGGCCGAGGTGACCGGGGCGTCCGGGTACGAGCCGGACGTCGCCCTGGTCAACCACTACCCGCACGGCGCCAGGATGGGCCTGCACCGGGACCGCGAGGAGCGGATCGACGCCCCCGTCGTCTCGCTGTCCCTGGGGGACACCGCCCTCTTCCGGCTCGGCAACACCGAGACCCGCACCCGCCCCTGGACCGACCTGGAGCTGCGCAGCGGCGACCTGCTGGTCTTCGGCGGACCGTCCCGGTTCGCGTACCACGGCGTGGTGCGGACCCTGCCGGACACCGCCGACCCCGCGCTGGGGCTGGTCGGGCGGCTGAACATCACGGTGCGGCAGTCGGGCCTGGACCGACCCGACCGGCGCGAGGGCGGTCGACCGCCCGGTGCTCCGATTGACCGCCCCGGGCGGCGGGAATTCCCGGACGGCGAGGAAACTTGAGGGTGAGGTATGCGGTGATCGCGGGCACACACCCAGAGCCCGCCCGATCGCCAGGAGAGGGAGCGCGCACATGGGAACCCCCGTCGACCAGCTCGTCGACCTGCTCGACCTGGAACAGATCGAGCTGAACATCTTCCGCGGCCGCAGCCCCGAGGAGGCGCTCCAGCGCACCTTCGGCGGCCAGGTCGCCGGCCAGGCCATGGTCGCCGCCGGACGGACGGTCGACGCCGACCGGCCGGTGCACTCGCTGCACTCCTACTTCCTGCGCCCCGGCATCCCCGGCGTGCCGATCGTCTACCAGGTCGACCGGATCCGCGACGGCCGCTCCTTCACCACCCGCCGGGTGCTCGCCATCCAGGGCGGGCGGTCGATCTTCGCGCTCACCGCCGACTTCCACAAGCCCGAGCAGGGCGGCATCGAGCACCAGCACACCATGCCCGACGTGCCCGGCCCCGAGGAGTTGCCCAGCGCCCTCGACGAGGTCGGCTCCAAGCTCGGCGAGCTCCCCCCGTTCATCAGCCGCCGCCAGCCCTTCGACATCCGCTACGTCGACCGGCTCAAGTGGTCCCGCGAGGAGCTCGACGGCGTCGAGCCGCGCAGCGGCGTCTGGCTCCGCACCAACGGCGCCCTGCCCGACGACCCGCTGATCCACGTATGTGCCCTCACCTACGCCAGCGACATGACGCTGCTGGACGCCGTCCGCGCCCCCGTCGAACCGCTCTGGGGCGAGCGGAACTTCGACATGGCCTCGCTCGACCACGCCATGTGGTTCCACCGCCCGTTCCGCGCCGACGACTGGCTGCTCTACCAGCAGGAGTCGCCGATCGCCCACGCCGCCCGCGGCCTCGCCCGCGGCGAGATCTACGACCGCAGCGGCCGCCTGGTCGTCTCCGTCATGCAGGAGGGACTGTTCCGGCCGCTCGCCGGCCGCTGAGCCGCCGGGCGGCCGCCATCCGCCGCCGCCGAGCCGGCAACCTGTCCGCTTCGACTTCCCTGGGAGGGCTCCACCGATGACCGCCACCGCCGCCGACGAGTGGGAACGCTGGACCGAGTCCCGTACCGCCTCCGTGAGCGCCCCGCACGGCCCGCTGTCCCTGACCGGCACCCACTGGCTGGAGCCCGAACCCGCCAAGATCCCAGGCCTGCCCGGCCAGTGGTGGGCCACCGACGGGACCGTCCGAGCCGTCGTCGAGGCGACCGACGGCCTCCGGGCGGAGCGCGGCAACGGCCTGCTCGAAGGCGAGGTGGCACTGCGCCCCGACACCGACCCGGCGCCCGACCTCGCCGTCCTCGGCGACCTGCGCCTGGTGCCGATCGAACGCGAGGGCGAGCTCGCGCTGCGCGTCTTCGACCCGCAGTCCGCCGCGCGCACCGCGTTCACCTGCATCTCGGTGTTCCCGTACGCCGCCGACTGGGCCGTCCCCGCCGTCTTCACGCCGTACGAGACCGGCGACCGCGCCGTGGTCGTCCCCAACGCCGACGGGCGCGAACGCCCGCTCGACGTCACCGGCCAGATCGCCTTCACCCTGGCCGGCGAGCCGTACACGCTCACCGTCAGCCGCGCGGGAGCGGACGGGCGGCTGAGCGGCGTCATCGCCGACGCGACCAGCGGCCACGAGACGTACCGGTTCCGGTTCATCACCCTGCCCGCCCCCGACGCGGACGGGCACACCGTGCTCGACCTCAACCGCGCCTACCTGCCGCCCTGCGCCTTCGCCGACCACTTCGTCTGCCCCTTCCCGCCGCCCGGCAACCGGCTGCCCGTCGCGGTGGAGGCAGGCGAGCGGCACGTGGTGACGGCCGAACTGTTCGGCTGACGTGCCCCGGCCCTCGGCGGTCGCCTGACACGGCGACAGACGGACCCCGCCCGATTGGGTGGCGGGGTCCGTACCCGAACATGGTCGATGTGTCGACAGAACAACAGACGTCCGGGCCCGACTCCGCGCAGCCGAAGGCCCCGGCTGACCGTCCGCCGAAGCAGGCGCCGCAGGCCTCGGGAGCTTCGGGGCCGTCAGGTCCGTCTGGGTCGTCGGGACCACCCGGGCCGCCCGGACCGTCCCGGCTCTCCCGACTGTCGCGGGGTGCGCTCGCCGACCTCGGACCGCTCCGGGAGATACCCGACTACCGGCGGCTCTGGTTCGGCCAGGCCGTCTCCGCCATCGGCCAGCAGATGACCGCCGTCGCCGTCTCCGTCCAGGTCTACCAACTCACCCACTCCACCTTCGCCACCGGCCTGGTCGGCCTCTGCTCCCTCCTCCCGCTCGTCGTCTTCGGCCTGTACGGCGGCGCCATCGCCGACACCGTCGACCGCCGCCGCCTCGGCATGATCGGCTCCGCGGGCCTCGCCCTCGTCTCCTGCGGACTCGCCCTCCAGACCGCCCTCGGCGCCGAGCAGGTCGGCCTGCTGTACGCCGCCGTCGCCCTGCAGGGCGCGTTCTTCGCGGCCAGCTCCCCGGCACGGTCCGCGATGATCCCGCGACTCGTCCCGCGCGAACAGCTCCCCGCCGCCAACGCCCTCAACACCATCGGCATGAACCTCGGCCTCACCGTCGGCCCGATGCTCGGCGGCCTCCTCATCGGCGCGTACGGCGCCGGCGCCGCGTACGCCCTCGACACCGTCGCGTTCGGGGCCACGCTGTACGCGATGTGGCGGCTGCCCGCGATGCGCCCGACCGGCGCCACCGGCGCCCGCGCCTCCGTCCTCGACGGCCTCCGCTTCCTCCGCGAGCAGCCCAACCTGCGGACCAGCTTCCTCGCCGACCTCGCCGCCATGATCTTCGGGCTGCCCCGCGCCCTCTTCCCCGCCATCGCCGTCGGCTTCTACGGCGGCGGACCCGGCACCGTCGGCCTCCTCGTCGCCGCACCCGCCGTCGGCGCCCTCGCTGGCGGACTCTTCTCCGGCTGGATCGCCCGCGTCCACTGGCACGGCGCCGCCGTCCTCACCGCCGTCGCCGCCTGGGGCCTCGCCATCGCCGCGTTCGGCCTCATCCACCAACTCTGGCTCGGCCTGCTCTTCCTCGCCGCCGCCGGCTGCGCCGACACCATCAGCATGATCTTCCGCAACACGATGATGCAGGTCGCCGCCCCCGACGACATGCGCGGCCGCCTCCAAGGCATCTTCATCGTCGTCGTCGCCGGCGGCCCCCGCCTCGGCGACTTCGAATCCGGCACCGTCGCCGCCCTCACCACCCCCACCGTCTCCGTCATCACCGGCGGACTCGCCTGCGTCGCAGCCGTCCTCCTCCTCGCCGCCCGACGCCCCGCCTTCCTCCGCTACGACGCCCGCCGACCCACCCCCTGACCTGCACCCTTCCCGCCACCGCCCCACCGCACCACGCCAGCCGAAACCTGGCAGCGAGCACCCCCCGACGTGCTGTATTGTTTTCCACGTCGCCGAGAGATCGACGACAGGTCGCACCGCCGAAGATCACCGACCACCGGTCGGAGACCCGAAGCAGCACGACCACGGGACGTGGCGCAGCTTGGTAGCGCACTTGACTGGGGGTCAAGGGGTCGCAGGTTCAAATCCTGTCGTCCCGACAGTGATGTCGGAAGCCCGCTCATCTGGAACATTCCAGGTCAGCGGGCTTCTTCGCGTTGCGGCGACTGTTCACTTGACGAGGCGCAGGTGGTGCACTCCCGGTTCCTTGGGGACCAGTTGGGGACCGGAGTCGTCCCGGCCGGCCGCGAGGTGGGCGCTGAGCGCTTCGCCCGCCAGCTCGATCGAGCGGCGATCTGGATGCAGGTAACGCTGCGTTGTGGTGAGCGAGCCGTGGCCAGCGATCATCCGGAGGACGTGCAGGGGGACGCCGGCGTCGGCCATCCACGTGAGACCGGTGTGGCGGAGGTCGTGGCGCCGCAGGTACTCGTAGCCGAGGCGGAGCACCACCTCGTCCCAGTGAGTGGCGTCCCGCAGGACTGCGGTGGTGATGCGTCCCCCGCGCGGGCCGGTGAACAGGCGGGCCATCGGGTCGTGGCCGACGGCGCTGAGACGCTGCTCGACCAGCGGGCGGATCTCAGGGATCAGCGGGACCGTCCGCCGGCGCTTGCCCTTGGTGCCCTTGTCCATCAGCCCACCCGGGCCCGGTGTGGTCTGCCGGCAGAGGTCCCACATCCAGGTCTTCGAGTCGATGTCCTTGGCGCGCACGCCGGAGACTTCGCCGATCCGGCTCGCAGTGCAGGCCGCGAACCTCACCACGTCGCCCCACCCCGCGTACTCGCCGGCGGAGCGTTCCACCAGGGCCGTGGCGAGTTGGTCGAGAGCGTTCCAGTCGCGCAGGGCAAGAGACCGCGGGTCGTCGAGCTCGTCCTCGGCCAGCTTGTACTCCCGCTGCCAGCCGACCACCCGTGCGGGGTTCACCGCCAGGAGTCCGTCACGGACGGCCTGTTCCATGACACGGACCAGAACGGCGAGGCTGGACTTCACGGTCGACCGCCCGCACTCATCCGCGATCCACCCGTAGACAGCGCGGTCCGCCAGCCCGTTGGTGATGGTGGCGACCTGGAGGTGTCCGAGAGTCGGCACGACGCGGAGCCGCCAGCCGGCACGGTAGGGGTCCAGCGTCTTCGGTTCGAGCCCCCTCATCGCCAACTCCCAGTTGGCATTGCCGTACTCGGCGAGCGTCATGGCCGCGGTGGACGGAGAGACGCCCCGGGACGCGGCCTTCTTCATCCGGTCGATCCAGGCGGTTGCCTCGTCTTCGGCCTCGAAGGACTCCGAGCGCGATGGACGGGCCTTCGTACCGGGAACGGTCCAGCGCACCCGGGCACGGTAGGGAGAAGCCCGGTCGGGGCGGTACTCGATGTCGTCGGACAGCTTGATCCCGAGGGGGAGGGAGAGTTCAGGCATCACGCCACCTGGGCCGGGTCGATCCGGCGCGAACGCAGCCACGCCTGCACGTCCGGGACGCTGTACATGGTCACGCGCGAGGTGAGCCGAACGAAGGGCGGCCCCTGCGGCGGCAGACTGGTCCGCCAGCGGCGGAGCGTGGAGGGGTCGACGCCGATCAACTCGGCCACCTCATCGGTCTCGTACCAGCCGCTGTGCAGCAGGTCAGCCGGTTCCGCCGCGGCAGCGGTTTCGGGGGCCTGAGTCCTGCCGATCAGGGCAACAACCTGGGCTAGCGTCAGCTTCGGCTCAACCAACGGTCTCGTCCTCCTCGGCGATCAACGCGTTCAGTTCCTGTCGGTCGGTGGTGCGGCGTTCGTGCAGCTCGCGGGCGATGCCGGCGGCGAGCAGGGATTCGCCGGGTGAGTTGCCCGCTCCGGCGAAGACCCAGTGGGCGAGGACGAGGGTGTCGGTGTCGGGCAGTTCGTCCAGGTCGGGATGGCCGGCCGCGAGCAGGCGTTCGCGGAGTGCGGTGCGGGCTTCGTTGGCGCGGTAGTCGGCGCGGACCTGGCGGAGCGCGCTGAGGGTGGTGGAGTAGGTTGGGGACTTGCTGGAGAAGTGGCCGCGGAAGCCGAGCATGGGTTGCGTCCAGGGAAGTGGTGTACGGGTTCCACCCGTTCCGGGGGTTTCGTCCCGGTAGCGGGTGTCACCTGAAACGTAAGACGGCCACCGGT
>NZ_JBICYJ010000056.1:0-52371 GCF_043200835.1 Kitasatospora sp. NPDC048365 | reverse complement strand
CCCCGCGCGCCGCCCCCGCCACCGCCCCCGGCCTGCTGGTGTGGGACGCCACGGGCCGCGCCCCCATAGGGGGGGGGGGGGGGCGCCCCGGCGCCCCCCGGGGGGGGGGGGGGCCGGGGGCCCCCCCACCCCACCGGCGCCGCTCAGAGCTGCTCGGCCAGTCCGATCACGATGCCCTCGGGGCCGCGGACGTAGCAGAGCCGGTAGATGTTCTCGTACTGCACGATCTCGCCGACCAGTTCACCGCCGATCGCCAGCAGCCTCGCGGTCACGTCCTCGATGTCGTCGACGGCGAACATGATCCGCCGCAGGCCCAGGGTGTTCGCCGGTGCCTCCCGCGGCTCGGGGGCGATCGCCGCCGGCCGGTGGAACCGCGCCAGCTCGACCCGGCCGTGCCCGTTCGGCACCCGCAGCATCGCGATGTCCTGCCGGACGTCCTCCAGCCCGATCACCCGCTCCGCACCGGGCCAGTCCAGCGGTCCCTTCCCCTCCAGCTCCATCCCGAGCTCGACGAGGAACGCGATGACCGCGTCGAGGTCCTCGACCACGATGAGGACATTGTCCATCCGCTGGATCGCCATGCTGGGGGCCTCCTCGGGCACGTCGGCTGCGTCCCCGCCATCCTGCACCCCTGGCCGGCCGTCCGCGCCCTCAGCCGGCCGAGGGCAGCAGCAGCCAGGCGCAGGCGTCGGGCGGCAGCAGGCCGGCGTCGAGGTCGGCGCTGGCGAGCAGGAGGGTGGCGCCCGGCGGGAGGGCGGTGGGGCGGTCGGTGAAGTTCACCAGGCAGGCGAAGGAGCCGTCGCGGGTGAAGGCGAGGACGCCCGGGTCGGAGGGCAGCCAGCCGAGGGCCTCGGGCAGGTCCACCAGGCGGGTGCGGCGCAGGCGCAGGGCGGCGCGGTAGAGGTTGAGCGGCGAGTGCGGGTCGGCGGCCTGGGCGGCGGCGCTCAGGGCGGACCAGTCGGCGGGCTGCGGGAGCCACGGGTCGGCGGAGCCGTCCGGGGAGAAGCCGAGCGAGCCGCCGTCGGGGGTCCAGGGCAGCGGGACGCGGCAGCCGTCGCGGCCGCGGTCGGTGCCGCCGGAGCGGACGAACGTCGGGTCCTGGAGCAGGTGGTCGGGGATGTCCTCGACCTCGCCGAGGGCGAGTTCGTCGCCCTGGTAGACGTACACGCCGCCGGGCAGCGCCATGGTGAGCAGGGCGGCGGCGCGGGCGCGGCGCAGCCCGAGGGCCCGGTCGGTGGGGGCGCCGAGCCGCTTGTCGCCCATGTCGAAGGAGGTGTCCTCGCGGCCGTAGCGGGTGACGTGGCGGATGGTGTCGTGGTTGGAGAGCACCCAGGTGGGCGGGGCGCCGACCTCGGCGTGGGCGGCGAGGGTGTGGTCGACGACCGCCCGGACCGCCTCCTGCTCCCAGGCGCAGCACAGGAATTCGAAGTTGAACGCGGAGTGCAGTTCGTCCGGGCGCAGGTAGCGGGCGAACTGCTGGGGGGTGGGGAGCCAGACCTCACCGACGAAGACCCGGTCGCCCGGGTAGCTGTCGGTGATCTTCCGCCAGGAGCGGTAGATGTCGTGGACGGCGTCGACGTCCTGGTAGGGCAGGTCGGTGACGTCGGGGTCGGGTCCGGCGTCGGGCAGGCCGGGCTTCTTGGCGAGGCCGTGGGCGACGTCGATGCGGAAGCCGTCGACGCCGCGGTCGAGCCAGAACCGCAGGACGGACTCGAACTCGCTACGGACCTCCGGGTGTTCCCAGTTGAGGTCGGGCTGCTCGGGGGCGAACAGGTGCAGGTACCAGTCGCCCGGGGTGCCGTCCGGGTCGGTGGTGCGGGTCCAGGCGTTGCCGCCGAAGTACGACTGCCAGTCGTTGGGCGGCAGTTCGCCGTCGGTGCCGCGGCCGGGCGCGAACCAGAAGCGTTCCCGTTCGGCGGATCCGGGCCCGGCGGCGAGGGCCTCCTGGAACCAGGGGTGCCGGTCGGAGCAGTGGTTGGGCACCAGGTCGACGATGACCCGCAGGCCGTGGTCGTGGGCCTCGACGATCAGGTCCTGGGCCTCGGCGAGGGTGCCGAACAGCGGGTCGATGTCGCGGTAGTCGGCGACGTCGTAGCCGCCGTCGGCCATCGGCGACAGGTACCAGGGGTTGAACCAGAGGGCGTCCACGCCGAGGTCGCGCAGGTACGGCAGGCGGCTGCGCACGCCCGCGAGGTCACCGACGCCGTCGCCGTTGCCGTCGGCGAAGCTGCGCACGTAGACCTGGTAGATGGAGGCAGTGCGCCACCAGGCCGGCGTGGGGCGGTGGTTGGGCTGGGTCACGGGGTGTCTTCCTGTTCGTGGACGGGCCCGGGCCCCGGTCCTGGTGCGGACCGGGGGACGGGGTACAGGGGTGCGGGTGCCGCGGGGCGCGGGATGCGGGGCGCGGGATGCGGGGCGCGGCGGGGCGGGGCTCGGCGGGGCTACCAGCCGCTGTTGCCGGTGCCGCGCTCGATGGTGAAGCCGCCGGTCATGTTCAGCGGGGCGCCCGCGGTCTGGGCGACCACGGTGTTCGAGAAGGTGCCCCTGCCGGTGGCGTTGCCCTCGATGCCGTTGTTGCCGGCCTTGGTGATGGCCAGTCCGTCGACGCGCAGGTCGGCGATCTGCTTCTGCCAGGAGATCAGGAGCCCGCTGTAGGTGGAGTCCTCGACGGTGTTGTTCCGCAGGACGACGGGCTGGGTGATGTCGCTCTGGTCGGCGTACACCCACAGGGCGCCGAGCTTGGCGTTCCAGTTGACCTCCATGCTGCCGGTGCGGCGCAGGACGTTGCCGGAGACGGTGGTGGTGCCGCTGAACGGCTGGCCGAAGCGGGTGGAGACGGCGATGCCGGCCGCGGCGGTGACGGTGTCGGAGATCAGGTTGTTCTCGACGCTGTTGCCGCTGCCGCCGTAGACGGCGGCACCGTTGGCGAGGGTGGGGAGCTGCACGGTGTTGTTGCGGAACGCGCTGTCGGTCACCGCCGCGCCGTCCGACCACATGGCGAGCGCGTCGTCGCCAGTGCCGCGGATGCTGCTGTGGGAGACCACGGCGCCGCGTACCGCGCCGTGCAGGTTGACCCCGTCGGCGTAGGTGTTGCGGATGCGCAGGCTGCTCGCCTGGAGGCCGGTGGTCGGGGCGTTGATCCACAGGCCGACCTTGGTGTGCTGGATCCAGACGTTCCTGATCACGGATCCGGTGCCGAAGTCGCCCTCGATGCCGGCCTGGCCGCCGGCGTCGTCGCGGACGGTGTTCTGGCCGTCGATCATCAGGTTCTCGACGGTGCTGGTGCCGCCCTGGCCGTACAGCCCGCCCTTGAGGCCGGTGCCGCGCAGCACGGTGTACCAGACGCCCGCGCCGCGCAGCTTCACGCCGTTGAGGTTGACGTGGTCGGAGACGGTGTACGTGCCGGCCGGGAGGAACAGGCCCTTGCCCTGGTTCTTGGCCGTGGTGAGCGCGCTGTTCAGGGCGGCGGTGACGTCCTGGCCGCCCGGGGTGACGCCGAGGGCCTGGGCGGACAGGTAGCCGCTGGGCAGGGTCTCGGCGGCGCCGGTCTCCTCCGCCTCGACCAGGTCGAGGGTGTAGGAGGCGGCGGTGTCCCCGGCGTCCTTCTGGAGGCGCAGCACGGTGCCGGCCGGCAGGGTCTGCCCGAAGGTGGCGCGGGTCTCGTCGAAGAAGCGGTGGGCCTGCCCCTCGCCCGGGTTGTTGGTGTAGGGGTAGGCGCCGTAGACCCAGGCGTACCGGGAGGTCAGCTGCAGGTCGGGCAGGGCCTGGCCGTTGGCGTAGGCGCTGAGGGTGGCGTCGGCGCCCTTGCCGTCGGCGCTGTCCGGGAGGGAGTAGCGCAGGTTGACGGCGTTGGCGGCCTTGGTGAGCCGGATCTCGACGTACTGCCCGGTCTGCGACAGCGTGACGGCGCTGCGGCCGGAGGCCTCGGAGGCGAGGGTGAGGTAGGTGCGGTCGGGCGTGAGGACGGTGCCGTTGGTGGTGCCGGCCTCGGCCTCGTAGGTGGTGAAGGGGAGGGTGGCGCCCACGCCGACCGGGTCGGGCGTCGTCGTTGCGGTCGGCGACGGGCTGGGGCTGGGGCTGCTGCTGCCGCTCGGGGTGGTGGGGGTGAGGCTGTCGAGGTTGACGTTGCCGCTGTCGGCGGCGGTGAACTTCAGCGCGACGGTGTTGGCGCCCGCGGCGAGGGCGACGGGCTGCTCGACGGTGGCCCAGCTGTCCCAGCCGGCGGTGGCCGGCAGGGTCACCTGGCCGGCGGAGGCGCCGTTGACCAGCAGGGTGAGGGTCTTGGCGGAGCCGGTGCCGTTGGCGTACCGGATCGCGACGCTGCCGGCGCCGGCCTGGCCGGAGGTGACGGCGAAGGTGGTGGTGGCGTTGCCCTTGTTGCCGTCGGTGTAGCCGCCGACGAAGCCGGTCCCGGTGTACCCGGTGTGGTCGGTGGCGACCACGGCACCGCCGGAGAGCGCGGCGGACTCGGCCTGCAGGGCGGCGCCCGGCGCGGTGGTGCCGGTGGTGGCGGTCAGGTTGTCGAGGTTGACGTTGCCGCTGTCTGCGGCGGTGAAGGCGAGGGCGACGGTGTTCGCCCCGGCGGCGAGGGTGACGGTCTGCTCGCTGCTCGCCCAGGTGTCCCAGTTCGCGGTGGCGGGGAGCGTGATCTGCCGGACCTTGGTGCCGTTGACCAGCAGGCTCAGGGTCTGCGCGGAGCCGGTGCCGTTGGCGTACCGGACGGCCACGGCGGCGGCACCGGCCGCGGGGGCCTGCACGGTGAAGGCGGTGGTCGCCGCGCCCTTGTTGCCGTCGGTGAAGCCGCCGACGAAGCCGGTCCCGGTGTACCCGGTGTGGTCGGTGGCGACCACGGCTCCGCCGGAGTTGGCGGCGGACTCGGCCTCCAGGACGACGGAGGCGGCCTGCGCGCCGGGGGCGAGCGACCACAGGGCGAGACCCGCGACGATCGACGCGGCGGCGGCCAGGGCGGTGGCCTTGATGGTGCGGGACGTGCCGGGTGCTGGGTACACGTGGGCTCCCGAAGGTGACCGGGGCACGGCGGCTCCGGTGTGGGGGTGGGTGGGGGTGGTGCGGCGCCGGCGGCCTGTCACGGCTGCGGCCGGCCGGCGCCGGGTCCGAGGGGCGGGCCCGCCCCCGGGGGTACGTCACCGGGGGCGGCGGCCCGCGGGGGCCGGCCTCGACGAGGCCGTGGGGGTCAGCCCTTGAGGCTGCCGGCGGTCAGGCCGGCCATGATGTGCCGCTGGAACACCAGGAAGATCACCAGCAGCGGGATGCTGGCCATCGCCATGCCGGCCAGCAGCTGGTTGGCGGGCATGTCGTTGGCGAGGGTGTTGAGGGCGACGGTGATCGGCTGCCCCTTGGGGTCGGGCAGCGTCAGCATCGGCCAGAGGAAGTCCTTCCACACGCCGACCACCGCGAAGATGGACACCACGGCGAGGACGGGCCGGGCCAGCGGCAGCACGATGTGGACCAGGATCCGCAGCGGGCCCGCGCCGTCGATCCGGGCGGCGTCCACCAGCTCCTCCGGGATCTGGTCGAAGAACCGCTTCAGGACGAAGATGTTGAAGGCGTTGGCGCAGGCCGGCAGCCAGATCGCGAACGGCGTGTTGATCAGGTTCACGTGGATCAGCGGGATGTCCACCACGGTCAGGTAGGTGGGCACCAGCAGCGCGGAGACCGGCAGCATCAGGGTGGCCAGCATCATCGCCAGCACGACGTTGCCCAGCACCGGCCGCAGCTTCGACAGCGCGTACGCCGCGCAGACGTCGACCACCAGCTGGAACAGCAGGGCGCCGGCCGCCAGCAGCAGGGTGTTGAGGAAGTAGCGTCCGAGCCCGGTGCTGCTCCACGCCAGGCCGTAGCTCTCGGGGTGGAAGCTCTGCGGGATCAGCGTCGGGTCGGGCTCGGCGAGTTCGGCCGAGGACTTCAGCGCGCCGGTGATCATCCAGTACAGCGGGAGGACGAACGCGGCGGTGAAGGTGACCAGGACGGTGCCCAGCACGGTCCGGTACAGCACGCGCCCGAGCGGACGGTCGATCTCGGCGGGGGCGACGAGGGTACGGACCGGGGATTCGGCGGTGGCCATGGCGGGTTCCTCTCAGCCCTTGGAGCGGGTCAGGCGCAGGTACAGGCCGGCGAACGCGCCGAGGACGACGAACAGGACGGTGCTCATCGCGCTGGCCAGGCCGAAGTCGTTGTAGACGAAGGCGTACCGGTACAGCAGCAGCAGGACGGTGACGGTGGCGTCGTTCGGCCCGCCGCCGGTGAGCACGAACGGCTCGATGAACACCTGCATGGTCCCGATCACCTGCAGCAGCAGGGTGATCAGCAGGATGAAGCGCATCTGCGGGATCGTCACGTGCCACAGCCGCTGCCGGATCGAGGCGCCGTCCAGCTGCGCGGCCTCGTACAGTTCGCCGGGCACGCCCTGCAGCGCGGCGAGGTAGATCAGCGTGGTGGTGCCCATGTTGGCCCAGGTGGAGACCAGGACCAGCGACAGCATCGACAGGTTCTCCGACTCCAGCCACTGCTGCGCCGGCAGGTGCAGCACCGCCAGGGCCTGGTTGAACAGGCCCGGGCCCGGGTCGTAGAACCAGCGCCACAGCAGCACGGTGACGATCGGCGGCAGCATCACCGGCAGGTAGACCGTCATCCGCAGGTACGCCCGGCCGTGGCGCAGCTCGTTGAGGACGACCGCGGTGACGAACGGCGCGGCGAAGCCGAACACCAGGGCCAGCACGGTGAACCAGAGCGTGTTGCGCCAGGCGGTGAGGAACAGCGGGTCGTCGAAGAGTCGCCGGAAGTTGTCGAGGCCGACCCAGGTCGCCGGCCGGGCGAAGTCGACCTGCTGGAAGCTCAGCAGGAACCCGCGGACGATCGGGTACCAGGAGAACAGCGCGAAGGCGAGGACGCCGGCGCCGAGGAACAGGTGGGCGACGAGGTTGTCGGCGACGCGGCGCCGCAGTCCCGCCCGGCGCGGGGAGGGGGACTCTGCGGGGTGGGCGGCGGGCGCCCGTGTCGCGGGCCGGCGCGGGGCGACGGCGGTTTCGGCCTTCATGGCGGGTGGCTTTCGGCTCGGGCGGGCCGGACGGGACCGGACTGAACGGACGGGCGGACGGGCGGACGGGCGGGGCGCGGTCGGCGGCGGGAGGGGTGGGCCGACCGCGCCCCGGGCTCACTGCGCGGTGGCGAGGATCGCGTCGACCTTCTTCTGCGCGTCCGCCAGCAGGCCGTCCAGGTCGGCGTCCTGCTTGGTCAGCACCGCCTGCATGACGCCGTCCAGCACGGTGTAGATCTGCTGCGCGTTCGGCGGCTCGACCTTGACCTTCACCTCGGCGGAGCGGTCGACGAACGGCTTGTAGTTCTGCTGCGGCACGTTCGCGTACTTGGCGTGGGCCGCCTTGACGGTCTCGCCGCTCTTCCCGTCGAACAGGTCCGGCTGGGGCAGGCCGATCGGGATGTCGGAGCCGGCGGACTTCTTGTCGATCTCTTCCTGGCGCTCCGGGTTGAGGTACTTCCACTGGATCCAGGCGAGGCCGGCCTTGATCTTGGCCGGGGTGTCCTTGGGGTTGAACATGAAGCCGTCGCCGCCGCCGAGGGTCGCGGTGCCGGGCATCGCGGCCAGGCCGTACTCGTCGTACTTGCGCTCGAACTGCTTGACGATGGTGGGGATGTTGTCGGGGCCCGCGAGGTACATGCCGAGCTTGCCCGCGCCCATCATCTTCTGGACGTCGGGGATCTCCAGCAGCTGGCGGCTGCCCATGCTGGTGTCGGTCCACCGCATGTCGTGCAGGTACTGCAGGGCCTTGCGGCCGGCGTCGGAGTTGAACGCGGCCTTCCACTTGCCCGCGTCGTCCTGGGTGGCGACGTCGCCGCCGAGCGAGTAGATCCAGGACGTCAGGTGCCAGCCGCCCTGGTTGTTCTTGCTGAAGTCGGCGTAGCCGGTGATGCCGTCGCCCAGCGCGGTGATCCTCTGCGCGGCGGTGCGGACCTCGTCCCAGGTCTTCGGCGGCGTGTTCGGGTCCAGGCCCGCCTTCGCGAACAGCTCGCGGTTGTAGAGCAGGCCCATCGAGTAGTTGCCGGTGGGGATGCCGTAGACCTTGCCGTCCTTGCCCTGGAAGACGCTCTGCAGGCCGGGCTTGAGGTCCGCGAGCGCCGGGACGTCCTTCAGGTAGGGCGTGATGTCGGCGGCCTGGTGGCGCTGGACGAGGCCGGCGGGGTCGGTGAAGTAGACGTAGAAGACGTCCTCCAGCTGCCCGCCGGCGAGCTTCGCGGCGAAGGTCTTCGGGTCCATCAGGCCCTCGTGCGCGTCGATCCTGATGTTCGGGTGACCGGCCTCGAAGGCCTTGACGTCGTCCTCGAAGTTCTTGCGGTCCACGGTCTGGGTGGCCGGGGGAAGGCCGTTGACGGAGATGGTGACCACGCCCCCGGTGTCACCCGCGCCCCCGCCGCTGCCGCCACTGCCGCAGGCACTGGCCACGAGCGCGACGGCCGCGGCCAGGGCCACGGCGGAGACACGGCGGATTCTGTTGCTGCCCATGCTGATCGGACCTTCCGTGGATCCTGCAACCGCTTGCACGCAGACATGGATCTCCTGCAAGCGGTGTGACGGATGAAGAGGCCCGGCTCGGTTGCATCGGGCTCTCGTCGATGAACCGAACACTGACATTGTGAACGCAAAAGGTCAACGCTGTAACGCAACATCCTTACGCTGCTCTATGGTTTCGTGACCTACCTCCGGGTAGCGGTCACCCTGGGTGCCGTGCACGTCGACCCGCGCACAATCAGCTCCGGCTCGAACAGCACCTCCTCGGCCTGCACTCCGCGACCCTCTATCTGCTCCACCAGCGCTTTCGTCGCCGCGGCGGCCATCGCCACGATCGGCTGGCGCACCGTGGTGAGCGGCGGATCGGTCGCGATCATGAACGGAGAGTCGTCGAACCCCACCACCGAGACGTCCCGTGGAACGACCAGCCCCTCCCGGCGCAGCCGCCGGATCGCCCCCAGTGCCAGCGCGTCGCTCGCACACACCACGGCGGTCGCCCCGGCCTCCACCAGCTTCGGAACCGCGGCCGCGCCGCCGTCCATCGAGAACATCGCGTGCGCCACCAGCCGGCCCAGCTCCCCCGCCCGTCCGCGCCGGCGCAGGTGCTTCGCGAACGCCTCAAGTTTGCGCACGGACGGTACGTGTCCCGCCGGGCCGAGGAGCAGTCCGATCCGCTCGTGGCCGAGCGCCTCCAGGTGGGCCAGCGCCTGCTCGACGGCGGCCGCGTCGTCCACCGCGATCAGCGCCGCCCCGCGGTGCCCGTCCGCCGCGTTGATCAGCACCACCGGCACCTCGCGCTCGCGCAGCGCCCGGCCCTGCTCGGGCCCGGCGTCCGCATAGCTGGCCCCCACGAACACGATGCCGGCCACGTTCTGCCGCAGCAGCATCTCGATGTAGTTCGCCTCCGACACCCCGTCCGAGGTTCGGGTGCACAGCACCGGCATCAGCCCCTGCTTGCTCAGCGAGCCGGCCAGCATCTCGCAGAACCCGGGGAAGACGGGATTCTGCAGGTCAGGCACCACGAGCCCGACCAGCGGCGCCCGCTCCGAGCGGAACGCCGAGGGGCGCTCGAACCCCATGACGTCCAGGGCCGTCAGCACCGACTCCCGCGTCTCCCGCGCCACCCCCGGCCGGTTGCGCAGCACCCGGCTCACCGTCGCCGTGCTCACCCCGGCGAACCGGGCCACCTCGTCAAGCTTCTTCGTCATGCGCGAAGCGTACAGAGCTTCGCGCAAAAAAACGACTGAGCTATGAAAGTCAACGAAAGCGATGCCGTCAGGCTGTGCGTGACTCAGTACGCCGGGAAGTCGTCGACGTACTCGTCGATGTACTCGAAGACCTGGGCCCACAGGTTCGGGTGGGCCTCCAGCAGGCCCAGGCCGTCCAGCCGGGCGTCGAACTCCTCGATCGCCTCGTCCCGGCCGATCCCGTCCACCCGCGCGACGGTCTGCGCCGCCAGGCCGAGGACGCGGACGAACAGCGGCAGCGAGGGCGCGTACCGGCCGCCGTAGCCGCGGCCCCAGTCCCACCCGTCGGGGCTGAACAGGTCGACCGCACCGCTGCCGGCGTCCAGCACGAACACCGCGTCGGTGTGCTCCATCACCTTGAAGCAGCTGTCGGAGACCGCGCCGTCACCGGTCGGCCGCGACGCCCCGTACAGCCCGTCCACGTCCTGCGCCCACAGCCCCTCCTCCCGCAGGAAGAGCGAGTCCAGCCCGATCCGCCCGACCTTCGCGCACGGCAGCCCGACCTCGGTGAGGAACGCCCTCGTCGGCCCGTGGGTCAGCGCCGGCGGCAGCTGCTCCGCCGTCGGCCGCCACACGCCGCCCGCGCCGAACACCCGCTCCACCCACCCGGCGTCCGGAACCCCACCCGGCGCGTCCACCACGTCCATGCCCACTCCCCCACTGCCGAGACCCGCGTACCCGTGCGGCTGCAACCGTGCCACACCGGGCCGCGTCCACGGTGCGACGGACCTCCCGTCGTTCCGTCACCTCGAAGAGGGACGCGTGCGCACGATTCCGGGCCGCGGGCTCCGAGACGGCGGGCGGCGTCAGCCGGACGACTCCGCCTCGCGGGCCTGCCGCCAGGTCGGGGCCTCCAGGAAGTGGTTGTCGAAGCGCTCCTGGCTCGCCAGCAGCTCCTCCACGGTCGCCTCGCCGCGGCGCAGCCGCTCCAGGGTGCGGAAGTACTCGAAGCGCTCGACACCCGGGGCGATCACGATCAGCAGGTCCGCCCCGGAGGACCGCGGCGCCGCGAAGGCGTGCGGGAGGTGCGGCGGCACCACCAGCAGGTCGCCGGCGTGCGCGGTGACCACGTCCTCGCCGACCAGCACCTGCAGTTCGCCCTCGGTGACGTAGAACAGCTCGGACGAGCCCGTGTGGAAGTGCGGCGTCGCCCCGTCCGCGCCGCGCGCCAGGGTGACCCGGACGGTGCTCAGCGCCCCGCCGGTGGCGCTCGCGTCGGCGAGCAGCCGCATGGTGCTCCCGCCCAGGCCGAAGGTCTCGGCCTCCTCGCTGCGCACCAGTACGGCCTTGTGCCCCATCAACGACATGGTGGATCCCCGTCCCCTCGTACCGTCGATTCCACGAGCGACAGTACTGCGTCTGACTATCTCCCATCGAATAGCATTCCGGCATGGACGAAGTCGACGTGATCGTGGAGCAGTGGCAGCGCGAGCGCCCCGAACTGGACCTCGCCGCCGTCGGCACCGCCGGGCGGTTCGGCCGGTTCGCGATGCTCGCGGGGCGGGTCGTCGACGACGGCTTCAAGCAACACGGCCTGCAGCGCGGGGAGTTCGATGTCCTCGCCGCACTGCGCCGGTCCGGCCCGCCCTACGAGCTGATCCCGTCCGTGCTGGCGGCGTCGCTGATGATGTCCCGGGCCGGCATGACCAGCCGCCTCGACCGCCTGGAGGCCGCCGGCCTGGTCGAGCGGCGGCTCGACCCCGCCGACCGCCGCAGCTTCCTGGTCGCCCTCACCGACGAGGGCACGACCACGGTCGACGCCGCGATGACCGACCACGCCGCCGACGAGGCCCGACTGCTCGCCCCGCTCACCGACGCCGAACACGCCGCCCTCGACGCGATCCTGCGCAAGCTCCTCGCCGCGGTCGAACCCGAACGCCCCTGAACCCGGCCGTGGTGCCGCTACCCGCGGCCTCGGCCGGCCTCGTGGGCGGCCAGCTCCTCGGCGTTGCCCAGGAAGGCCGGACCGCAGGGTCGCGGCAGGCGCTCGACGACCATCGCGACGGCCAGCTGCGCGCTGCCGGTCTCGGCGATCCGCGGACTGGTCCGGCTCGGCCCCTCGACGTAGTACCGGCCGTCGCGGAGGGTGCCGATGTAGGGAATGTCCCAGGTGTAGCGGATCTCCGTACACCTGCTGAAGTGCAGCTCCCACATGCCGGTCCAGGGGTGGAGCTGCCGCAGCAGCGGCTCGGCGTGTGCCACCCGCACCAGCTCGGCGAACGGCGCCAGCAGCGGCGAGCGCCCCGGCGGGGCGGGCTCGTCGGCCGCGGCGAGGATCCCGCGCCAGGCCGCTTCGACAGGTCCGCCCATCACGCCGCGACCGGCCGGTAGACGAATCCGGTCAGCGGCGCGAGGACCTTCCAGCCCAGCGTCGCGTAGAGCGCCCGGCCCTCCACGGTCGCGCCCAGGATGCCCGTGGTCACCCCGCGCTCGACGGCGGCGTCCGTCAGCGCGCCCATCACCACCGTCCCGAGGCCGCGCCGCCGGTGGGCCGGCTCGGTGACGATCTGGTCGAAGACGCACGCGGCGTCGGTCAGACCGGCCTGGCCGCACGCCGCGAGGTCCCCGTCGGGGCCCAGGACGCGAACCGACGCGACACCGTCCGCGGTCTGCACCGCGGCCGTGTACCCGTCCGGCGCGTGCACGCGCGAGGGCCGCAGGTCGACGGCCATCAGGAAGCACGGGTCGAGGGGCTCCCACCCGGACGGGAACCACGGCGCCATCTCCTCCTCCGGGACGAACGCCTTGACGCAGGTGGTCGGCTCGGTGACCGACCCGACCAGCCCGCGGGCCACGCCCTCCCCGGTGTCGAGCACGATGTGCCGGACCACCTGTGTCGGCTGCCCGACCTCGATCCGCAGCCCCCACGGCACCTCCACCGGCGCGGGCACCCGCCGGGACACCGCCCACCCCGCCGCCCACGACCGTCCGGTCTCCGACATCAGCCACCCCCGCGTCACGCCCGTCGATTCACGCCGAGGCTACGGCACCGGCGGGCCCGGGTTCACCGGATGCGGGTGCTCCGGCGGAGCGGGCGGGACGAGCCGGGCGCCGTGCGTGGTGTCGACCCGGTCGGCGGACATCAGCTCGACGTCGACGACCAGCGGCGTCGCGAACCCGTCGGCGCGGACGACCCAGCCCAGCACGTCCGCCACGACGTCCGGCCCACCGCCGTCCCGGGGGATGACGGCCCGCCAGCCCATGCCGGGAAGCGCCGCCACGACCGGGCTGTCGACCTCCAGCAGCTTCAGAAAGTCCGACCGGTGCCGCGCGGGCTCCAGCACTCCGATGTGCTCGTTCACCACCAGCGCGTCACCGGAGTCGTCCCACCGCACCACCGGCTGCTTCCGGCCCGGCTGGTTCGCATCCTTCTCCTGCTCGTTCTGGAACACGGCCACCCACCCGGACGGACTGGTCAGCACAGCAGCCTCCTCTCACCGCAACACCCAACCGCCCGTCCCCCCACCCGGTCACGCACCCGTCGCCCGGACGGACGCACACCGGCGGGCGCGGGAGCCGGGCGGACGCTGAGATGGTGCACATGATCGCTACGGCACCGTCCGGTGACACCCCCGCACCCCCGGGCTGGTGGGCCCGCCTGCCACCCGCCGCCGGATCGACCGTGATGGCCACCGGCATCGTGTCCGTCGGCCTGCACCTGGTCGGACGGTCGGTCCTCTCCGGGATCCTGCTCGTGGTCGCCGCCGCCGTGTGGATCCTGCTCGCCACCGCGTTCGCGCTCACCTTCCTCCGCGACCGCAAGCAGTGGACCGCCCACGCCGACACCCCGCCCGCACTGACCGCCGTCGCCGCCACCGCCGTCCTCGGCACCCGGCTGTCGCTGTTCGGCTGGCAGGGCGTCGCGGCCGCCCTGCTGGTGATCGCCGCCGCGGCGTGGCCCGGGCTGCTGGCCGCGGTCCTCCGGCACTGGCACCACCACATGCCCGGCGCGGCCTTCCTGGTCTGCGTCGCCACCGAGGGCCTCGCCGTCCTCTCCGGCACCCTCGCCCTCGCCCACCACGGCACCTGGCTGATCTGGCCGGCCCTGGTCGCGTTCGTCCTCGGGATCGGCCTGTACGTCGCCGCGCTGACCCGCTTCGACCTCCGCCAGGTCACCACCGGACCGGGCGACCACTGGATCGCCGGCGGCGCCCTCGCCATCTGCGCCCTCGCCGCCACCAAGCTCACCGCCTGGCCGTCCTGGACCGGAGCCGCCCACACCGCCCTGCGCACGACCACCCTCGTCCTGCTGACTCTCGACCTCGCCTGGTACCTCGTGCTGTTCACCGCGGAGATCCGCCACCCCCGGCTGCACTACAACATCCGCCGCTGGGCCACCGTCTTCCCGCTCGGCATGACCGCGGTCGCCACCCTCTCCACCTCCACCGCCGCGCACATCGCCTGGCTGCGCCCGGTCGGCCAGGTCCTGCTCTGGATCGCCGTCGCCGCGTGGCTGCTCACCGCGGCCCTGCTCGTCGCCGACACCGTCCTCCGGCGCGAAGCCCCGCCCGAGAAGGTGTCCGTCGGCCAGCCGACGGGGCGTAGGTTGGGCGGGTGACGACCACCGCACCGAACGAGGCATTCCTGCAGGCGTTCCACGCCGAGTACCCGGCAGCGACCACCGAGGCGTTCGGCGGCGGCCGGGCTCCGGACGGCCGGTCCAGCTACGAGATCCTCCGCGACCGGGTCGCCGGGAGCACGCGGGTGCTGGACCTCGGCTGCGGCGACGGCCACCTGCTCGAACTGCTGGCCGGGGAGGGCGGGAGGCACCTCGCGGGGGTGGACCTCTCCTCGCACTCCCTGGCGCTGGCACGACGTCGACCGGCGCTCGCCGGAGCGCGGTTGGAAGAGGGCCGGGCTCAGCAACTCCCCTTCGGCGACGACAGCTTCGACGCCTGTGTCTCCCACCTGGCCCTGATGCTGATGGGCGAGATCGAGCAGGTCGCGGCCGAGGTGGCCCGGGTGCTGGCTCCCGGCGGGCTCCTGGCCTGCGTGGTGGGAGGCGGGGCCGTCGGCGGCGAGGCGTTCGAACGGTTCCTCACCCTGTTGCGGCGCACGATCGAGCAGGCGCCTGCCTCGCAGCGCATCCCGGCGCTGGGGGACCGCAGGACCCGCAGCCGCGAGGGGCTCGACGAGGTCCTCGGGCCGGCCGGTTTCACGGCGGTGACCTGGGAGACCGTTCCCATCGACCTCGGCGGACCGGTGGCGCAGGTCTGGGCCGCGGTCGCCGGCCTCTACGATCTCGGCCCGCTCGATCCCGCGACCGTGGGGCGGCTGCGCGAGGCGTTCCTCGCCGAGGTGCAGGACCTGACGACGCCGGACGGACACGTCCCCTGCGGCTTCAAGGTCCACCTCGCGACGGCGCGCCTGCGGTGAGCGGCTCCCCCACCGCGACGGCCCCCGGCGGGCAGGGGCGGTGGGCGGGGACGGTCTGATGGCCGGACGGCCCGATTCATCTGTGCGAACTGCCGGCAGCCGCTCACCGGCGAGGTGCGGAGGGCGCGGCCGTCACGGGACACCGGGAGGCGGCGCCGGGAACGGCCCCGCACCCGGCGCCGCCCGCGGTCTCAGTCCGAGAAGTCCTGGGTCATCCAGACCGTGCCGGAGGCGTCGCGCAGCAGCTCGATGCCGACGTGGTGGAACGCCGGGTTGAGGATGTTGCGGCGGTGGCCGTCGTTCGGCGGCTGCTCGGCGAGCATGCTGTTGGTGAGGCCGAGGGCCATCTTGGCTATCGCGTCGGTGGTGTTGGCGACCGGGCCGCCGTCGCCGATGTTCTCGCCCGCGGTGCCCCACTTGACGCCGGCGGCGCGTTCGCGGTCGCCGAAGGCGGGCTCGCCGGGGCACTGGTGGGACAGGCCGCAGCCGGCCGCCATGGTGTGGTTGTGCGCGTCCGCGCTGGTCTGCAGGCCGACGAGCATCTGCAGCGGGGCGACGCCCTGGGCGGCGCGGGCCTGGTTGATCAGGGCGAGCACCTGGTTGGCCGCGGCGTCGAGGTCGGCGCCGGTGCCGGGCTTGCCGGTGGGTGCCTGGGTGGCCCGCGGGGTGGACGGAGCGGTGGTCCGCGGGGTGCTCGGGGCGGCGGTGGGGGTGCTCGACTGCTGGACGGCGAGGGTGCTGGCCGATCCGCTCGGCAGGCTGGTCGGGCTCGCCGAGTTCTGCGGGGAGGGGGCCACCGGCGGCAGGGCGGTCTGGCTGGAGGCGAGCGGTACGTCGCCGTTGGGGAGGGAGGGGTCGGGGGCGGCGGCCGTCCGGCCGTCCTGCGGGCCGGAGGTGAACAGCACCTTGCTCCCGACCACCGCGCTCGCTGCCGTCGCCGCGACCGCGACCACGGTGAGCAGCGGCTTCGCGGCGGACCGGGTTCTCGCCCGGTGCCGGCCGTTGCCGGCCCGCCGGTGCGATCCGCCGCCCGTCCCGCGTCCGGGCGCGGCGCCCCGGCCCGCCTGGTCCTCGGTCGCGTACTCCGCCATTCCGCACTCCTCAGGTCAACTGCTCTACGCAACAGGAGACCCCCACCGGGGCGGAGGATAACGAAAATCGCGCGAATGTTCACAGAAGCTGCCGGGGCACTTCCGGGCGGGCGTGCTGTCCGCCAATCGGTTGGTCGGCTCGGCGGACTCGCGTTATTGGCATACGTACGGCTCGCGGCCCGGTTATCACTGGTCCATGGGACGGATCCGTGGTGAGTTTCTCGCGTCGCCGCTCGCCCTCGCAGCGCTGTTCACTGCGGCGGTGTGGCCTCTGGTCGGTTCGGGGCCCGCACTGGCGGCGCCCGCCTGCCCGCAGACGACCGTGGTCGGGCACCGCGGCTCGCCCGCCACCGCGCCGGAGAACACGATGGCCTCGTTCGCGGCGGCCGTCCGGGACGGAGCGGACTGGCTGGAGACGGACGTCCTGGTCAGCAAGGACGGCGTCCCGGTGATCCTCCACGATTCGACGCTCGAACGGCTCACCGGCACCAATGGACGGGTCGCCGACCTCACCGTCGCCGAACTGGACCGCCTCCGGATCACGGTCGGGCCCGGCGACCCCCAGCCGATCCCGCACCTGACCGACCTGCTGGACTGGGTGCGCGCGTCCGGTGTCCACCTGCTGCTGGAGATCAAGGAGATCGGCCGCCCGGAGGACGCCACGACCATCGGCCGGCTCGCCGCCGCCAGCGGCGCCGACATCGAGATCACGTCCTTCTACCCCGAGCACCTCAGGACCGCGCACGCGGCCGCGCCCGACCTCCCGCTGACGCTGATCCAGGGCTCCTGGTACGCCCGCGACCCGGAGGGACTGCCGCTGACCGCCATCGCCGTCGAGCACGTCCTCGCGACCCCCGAGCGCACCAGGGCCGAACACGCCGCCGGCCGGGCCGTCTACGGCTGGATCGCCAACGACAGCGGCACCTGGCAGACCCTGCGGGCCAACGGCGTGGACGCGCTCATCACCGACAACCCCGGGGCCGCCCGCGCCTGGCGCGACCAGCAGCCGACCGCCTGCGGGGGGAGCGCGTAGCCGCGGTCAGCGGGCACTCCCGAAGGTCGCGGCGCACAGCACGTTCGCACCCTGGCAGGGGGACGACGGGGTCGGCGACGGGCGGACGCTCCGCGGCACCGCCGCCGACGGCTCCTCCCCCTGCCCGAGGAGCAGCGTCACCGCCGACCCGCCGGCCATCAGCACCGCCCAGACGATCACCGCACCGCGCTGCCACCGCTTCAAGATCTTCCCCCGTGTGTCCGGCAGCCCCGAACACTACGTCCGCGGCCGGAGCCCGTCCAGGACGAGCTCCGGCCCGCACGGCGACCGGGCACGGCGCGCTCGTCACGGCACC
The DNA here is from genome assembly GCF_043200835.1 of Kitasatospora sp. NPDC048365. Classification (NCBI taxonomy): domain Bacteria; kingdom Bacillati; phylum Actinomycetota; class Actinomycetes; order Kitasatosporales; family Streptomycetaceae; genus Kitasatospora; species Kitasatospora sp. NPDC048365. The sequence goes on along the minus strand of NZ_JBICYJ010000056.1, from coordinate 34,763 downwards.
GGGCGGCCCCGCGCCGTGAGTACGGTTCAGGCGGTCGGCGGCGAGGCCGCCGCGCGCAGCGCGGGCAGATTGTCGGCGAGGAACGCGTCGACGGTGCGGGCGGGACGGCCCAGCAGGTCGGGGACGGCGGTGGTGACCTCGTTCAGGGAGCCCGCGGCGACCTCGCGCAGCAGGTGGGCCAGGTCGTCGGCGAAGCCGTCCGGCACGCCCTGCCCGGCGAGGGAGGCGGCGAGGTCGTCGGGGGAGAGTTCGACCCGTCCGACCGGGCGGCCCAGCGCGGCGGAGATCCGCTCGGCGAGGCGGGCGTCGGTGAGGGCCTGCGGCCCGGTCAGGACGAAGGTCTCCCCCGGGCGCGGCGGGCCGGTGAGCAGGACCTCGGCGCAGTCGGCGATGTCCCGGCAGTCGATGTGGGAGACCGGGGCGTCGCCGTAGCGGCCGATCAGCCGCCCGTCGGGGGTGAACGCGCCCGGGCCGAGCAGGTTCTGCAGGAAGCCGGACGGCTGGAGGACGGTCCAGGGCAGGCCTGACCGCGCCAGGCGCCGGTCGAGCTCCCAGTGCGCGCCCTCGGCGAGCTTCCCCCCGGCCTTGGCGTGCCAGACGGACACCTTGACCACCCGCTCCACGCCCGCCGCCCGCGCGGCGTCGATCACGGCGGAGAGCCGGCGGACCATCGGCTGTTCCCCCTCCACCGCCTGGGCGCCGGGCCCGTTGAGGAAGAGCCGGTCCACGCCCGCGAACGCGGCGGTGAGCGAACCCGGGTCGTCGAAGTCGCCCACCACCCAGTCACAGCCGAGGGCCTGCCCCTTGGCCGCGTCCCGCACCAGGGCTCGGAACTCGGCCTTCCGGTCGCCGAGTCGGCGTACCAGGTGACGCCCGATGGAGCCGGTGGCTCCGGTAACCAGGATCACGACGCGCCCTCCACTGGTCCCGCCCCAGTAAACTGAGGCACCCTCAGATAAAGTGAGTAAGTCGAGGATGCCTCGACTTATCCGGGAGCGCAAGGGAGACCCCCATGCCCGACACCCCCCGACGCCGGCCGCGCGCCGACGCCCGGCGCAACCGGGAGCGCCTGCTCGCCGAGGCCGACGCCACCTTCCGCAGCGAAGGCACCGGGGCCTCCCTGGAGGCCGTCGCCCGCCGCGCCGGCGTCGCCATCGGCACCCTCTACGGGCACTTCCCCACCCGCACAGCGCTGATCGCCGCCCTGCTGGACGAGCGCAACCAGGCCCTCTTCGCGCACGGCGACGAGCTCACCCACCACCCCGACCCGGCGGCCGCCCTGGCCGAATGGATCCGCTCCGTCGTCCGGCACGCGGCCGCCTACCAGGGCCTCGCCGCACAGCTCGCCTCCGGGGCGGACGAACTCCACGACTCCTGCCTGCGGATGACCGCCATCGGCGACCGCCTCACCGACCGCGCCCGCGCCGCCGGAGCCCTCCGCGGCGACACCACCGGCGCCGACGTCTTCACCCTGATGAACGCCGCCGCCTGGACCCGCGAACACGACACCCCCGCCCAGGCCGACCGCCTGCTCGACCTCACCCTGGCCGGTATCCTCACCTCCCCCGCCCACCAGCCGCAGGACACCCCCACCGGCCCCTGACCGCCGGCCCGGATGTGCGCCGCCCGACAAGTTCCGTCCGACGGTCCGTCACATTCTCCGCTCCCGACGCGTCATACCGGTAGGCCGGCGAACACGCGCCGGTGCGACAGTCGCAGCCCAAGGAGCAAGGCACATGAAGGCGCACGTCAGCTCGATCCTGCTCGGTGTCCGGGACCTGGACCGGGCCAAGCGGTTCTACAGCGAGGGCCTCGGCTGGAAGATCCAGAACGACTTCGGCATCTCGGTGTTCTTCGAGTCGGACGGCGCCTCGCCGGTCGGCTTCTACGACCGCAAGGGCCTGGCCGCCCAGGTGGGTACGGACGCGGAGGGCAGCGGCTTCAGCGGGCTGGTCCTGACGTACGTCGTCCGCAGCGAGGCGCGGGTCGACGAGATCATGGCGGAGGCCTCGGCGGCCGGCGCCACGGTCGTCAAGCCCGCCGGCGCGCTGCCGTGGGGCGGGTACGGCGGCACCTTCGCCGACCCGGACGGCTACATCTGGAGCCTCGGCTACAGCGACGCGGGTGTCGACCAGCCCTACGCCGAGTAGCAGCCGAGCAGCGGCGGTCCGGCGCCCGGCCCGGCGACACGTCCAGCCACAGGAGAAGAGATCATGAAGTTTCTGGCCCATGTCGAGCCGCCCGAGCCCATGCGGGGCCTGGAGGTTCCGCCCGAGGTGGTCGAGGCCCTCGGCGGGGGCGCGCGGCCGCCGGTGACGATCACGGTCAACGGACATGTGTGGAAGAGCCGGGTCGCGATCCTGCGCGGACGCCACCTGCTCGGCCTCAGCAACGCCAACCGCCACGCCGCGGGTGTCGAGATCGGCGAGGAGGTCGAGGTGGAGGTGGAGCTGGACACCGAGCCGCGCGTCGTCGTCGAACCGGACGACTTCGCCCGGGCCCTGGACGCCGACCCGGCGGCCCGGGCCGCGTACGACGGGCTCTCGTTCAGCCACCGGCGCGAGCACGTGCGCGCCGTCGAGAGCGCGAAGAAGCCGGAGACGCGGCAGCGGCGGATCGAGAAGGCGATCGCCGCCCTGCGGGGCTGACCTCGGCCCGGGTGCACCCGGTGGCGCGCGGGCCGGCGGCCGCGCGCCACCGGCCGGATGCGGAGGCAAACCGTCCCCAGGCGGTTCGGCGTCGGCTGACAAAGACTCAGGGGCCGGAGGTAAAGGGCCGGTTCGGATGTGCCCCGCCCTCCTTGTTCGACATGAGCATGCCCCTCTAGCGTCGGACGCCGACCCCCGGATTCCCGGGGGCGCACCGGGTTCGACGGCGGCCCCACGCCCGCCGTCGACCCCCGCCCCGCCGCGCGCCCGGACACCCTCCGTCCGCGCGGCCCGGCGCGCACCGCTTCCGGTCACCCCAGCCACAGGAGGCACGTCCGCATGCGCACTCCCGCCGCAGCCCGCCGCACGGCCCTCGCCGTCACGGGCGCCGCCGCCCTCGCCCTCTCCGCCTTCGCGACCGCCGCCCCGGCGGGCGCGGCCGCCGACCCGCAGGTGTACTCCAAGGACGGCACGTCCTGGGTCAGGGCGTGCGACACCCTCGCCCACGGCGACACCATGGCCTGCCACGCGCTGCGCGTGACCAGCGCGGTGGAGCACGTCGACGCCCTGGGCGTCACCCCGAGCGCCGTCCCGTCCGGCTACGGCCCGGGCGACCTGCTGAGCGCGTACAAGCTGCCCGCGAACGGCGGCGCCGGGACGACCGTCGCGATCGTGGACGCCTACAACGACCCCAACGCCGAGTCGGACATGGCGGTCTACCGCTCCCAGTACGGCCTGCCCGCCTGCACCAAGGCCAGCGGCTGCTTCCGGCAGGTCAACCAGACCGGCGGCAGCAGCCTCCCGGCGAACAACACCGGCTGGGCGGGCGAGATCTCGCTCGACCTCGACATGGTCTCGGCGATCGCCCCCAACGCGAAGATCGTCCTGGTCGAGGCGAGCAGCGCGACCATGGCCAACCTCGGCACCTCGGTGAACACCGCGGTCGGCCTCGGCGCGAGGTTCGTCTCCAACAGCTACGGCGGCGGCGAGTCCTCCGCCGACACCTCCTACGACTCCTCGTACTTCAACCACCCGGGGGTCGCCATCACCGTCTCCTCCGGCGACTCCGCGTACGGCGCGGAGTACCCGGCCGCCTCCCGGTACGTGACCGCGGTCGGCGGCACCGCCCTCAAGCGGTCCTCCTCCACCGCCCGCGGCTGGACGGAGAGCGTCTGGCTCACCAACTCCACCGAGGGCACCGGCTCGGGCTGCTCCAAGTACGACGCCAAGCCCACCTGGCAGAAGGACACCGGCTGCGCCAAGCGCACCGTCGCCGACGTGTCCGCCGTCGCCGACCCGGCCACCGGTGTCGCGGTGTACCAGACCTACGGCGGCAGCGGCTGGGCGGTGTACGGCGGCACCAGCGCCTCCGCGCCGATCATCGCCGGCGTGTACGCGCTGGGCGGCACCCCGTCCAGCGGTTCCGCCCCGGCGTCCTTCCCGTACGCCCACACCACCGCCCTGTTCGACGTGACCACCGGCTCCAACGGCAGCTGCTCGCCGGCCTACCTCTGCAAGGCCGGCGCCGGCTACGACGGCCCGACCGGCCTCGGCACGCCGAACGGCACCGCGGCCTTCAAGGGCTGACGCCCCCACCGACCGCAGCCCGGGCGGCCGCCACCCCTGGCCGGTGGCGGCCGCTCGGGCCTGCCGCGCGAAAGGAGTTCACACGTCAACCCACCGGGCCGGCGCCACCATTTCCGGTGAACGCCGCGCGGGGCTTCCGTACACCAACGGATCCGGCCGAGAGCATGGGTGCACACGAACCACCATCCCTGGTTCCCGCGAAAGGCGGCATCCCATGAGCGACCCCATGGCCGACGGCGCACCCACCCCGATCACCCCGAACCAGCTGGCGAAGGTGCAGAGTTCGGGGCTCTGGTCCTCGGCCACCACCGTCTCGCCCGAGGCCGCCGGGGTGGGCGAGGCGCTGGTCGCCACGCTGAACGGCTCCGCCGAGCAGCCGCTGCTGACGCCCGAGCTGCAGCAACTGGTGGGCGACGTGCAGCAGATCGCCACCTTCGACTGGCCGTACATCACCGCGCACGACGGCGTCCGGCTCTCCGCGCACACCATCCGGATCAACGACGGCAAGCCGCACCCGGTGGTCGTCGTCCCGTCCGGGTGGACGCCGTTCGGCTGGGTGCTGTTCGAGTACCTCTACCTGCGGCTGGCCCTGCGCGGCTACCACGTGATCGCGTACTCCCCGCGCGGCATCGGCCTGACCCTCCCGCTCTCCGACGACCGGTACCTCGACGCCCCGTTCACCTCCAAGGGCTTCGTGGACGTGGCCGGGCCGAACGACTGGCGCGACGGCTCCACGGTGATCGACTACGCGCAGCAGTACTTCGAGCCGAGCTCGATCGCGTTCTTCGGCGAGTCCTACGGTTCGGGCATCAGCCAGCTGGTGGCGGCCAACGACCCGGCGGCCCGGGTCAGCGCCGTGGTGGCGCTGAGCACCTGGGGCGACCTGGAGGCGGCCCTGCTCGGCAACGACACCCGGCACCTGGCCGCCGTCGAGGCGCTCGCCGCGTTCACCGGCGGGCCGGAGGAGCACAAGTTCGACCCGGCCACCCGGCAGCTGCTCAAGGACTTCCGCGAGGGCGAGAACCTCGACGACGTCCGCGACTGGATGCGGGAGCGCTCGCCGCGCACCTACCTCGCCGAGACCAACGCCCGCTCCGTCCCGACCTTCTTCTCCAACACCTGGCACGAGACGCTGTTCCCGGTCAACGGCGCGCTGGCCGTGTTCGAGGCGCTGACCGGCCCCAAGCACCTGAACCTGTGGATCGGCGACCACGCCGCACCCGAGGGCAACGGGCTGATCATGCCCGGCGAGAACGTCCCGGTGGACGAGGCGCTCGCCTGGCTCGACCACCACGTCCTGGGCAAGGCCAACGAGGCGCCCGGCTGGAAGCCGGTCCGCAGCCAGCTGATGTTCGCCCCCACCGTCCGTGAGGACAGCGCGAGTTGGGCCGAGGTGACCGAGCGCACCGAGCAGCTGTACCTGGGTGCGGCGGCCGGCGGCCAGGACGGCGTGCTCGGCACGGCGCCCGCCGCCGGCTGGCAGGTGTCGTTCACCACCGGCCAGCTCACCGAGGCCAAGGCCGTGGACGAGCTGCTGACCACCGGCCAGCAGGAGTGGAAGGGCAATCCGAAGTCGTACGCGACCGGGAAGTTCGACCGCCGTTACCTCGCCACCTGGGTCTCCCCCGCCGGGGCGCGCAAGGTGCGCGGCGTCCCGCGCGTCCGGCTGACCGTCACCCCCGCCGCCGAGTCGGCGACGCTGGTGGCCTACCTGTTCGACCTCGCCCCGGACGGCAGCGCCCGCATCATCACCCACGAGCCGTACACGCTCACCGGGGCCGAGGCGGGCAAGCCCACCACCGTCGAGTGGGACCTCCAGGGCGCCGCCTACGACGTCGCCGCCGACCACAGGGTGATGCTGGTGGTCAACGCCAAGGACAAGCTCTACTCCGACGCCAACCCGCCCCTCGCCGCCCTCGACCTCGACTCCCCCGCCGGCCGCGAGTCCCGCCTCGACCTGCCGCTCGGCTGACCCACCGCCCCCGGGCGGTCAGGACCGGTCGTCGGGGACGAGCACCAGGTCGAAGGCCATGCTCGTCCACGGCGTCCGGCGGTGCGTCCCGTCGGGGGCGGGGCCGGCGGGGTGGTGTTCGGCGTCGACGACGAGGCTGTCCCTGACACCGAACACCACGTCGTCCGCGAGGTACGGGTCGCCCGCCACGAAGACGTGGGTGACCAGGGTCCGGTGGCCCGGTGCGGCGGCCCGGAAGTGCAGGTGGGCCGGGCGCATCGGACGCCGGCCGGCGGCGGCGAGGAGGTCGCCGACCGGGCCGTCGCACGGGATCGGGTACGCCGCGGGCAGGACGGTCCAGAAGCGGTACCCGCCGTCGGGGTCCGTCGCCAGCCGGCCGCGGCCCGCCGAGCGGTCGCCGGCGTACTGGACGTCGTAGAAGCCGTCGGCGTCGGCGCCCCAGACGTCCACGCGCGCGCCACCGACGGGCGTGCCGTCCAGGGACCGCACCCGGCCCGAGACGAAGCACGGCGGCCCGGCGGCCCCGCGCCCGAGGTCCCCGCCGAGCGGGATCTCGGGCGCGTCCTCGGCGAAGAACGGCCCCAGCACGGTCGCCTCGGTCGCCCCCGGCGCACCGTGCTCGTTGATGGCGACGGTGAGCATGGACAGCCCGAGCACGTCGGACAGCATGACGAACTCCTGCCGACGCTCGTCGGTGATCCGGCCGGCCCGGGCGAGGAAGCCGACCGCGCCCTCCCACTCCGCCTCGCTGAGCCGCACCTCCCGGGCGAAGGCGTGCAGGTGCCGGACCAGGCTCCGCATCACCTCGCGCAGCCTCGGGTCGGGGGCGCCGTCGAAGCTCGCGAGCACGCGGTCGGTCACCGCCTGCTCCGGGTCCGCGGCGACGGGGTGCTCGATCGTCATGTGTTCTCCCTGCAGGCGGCGGAACCACTCCTCCACCGGTCAAACGGTTGACCGCGCCGTCCGTCACGCGAGGACGCGAGTGCCCCGCCGCCTCTTCGGCTCCCGGCTCCCGGCGGCCGCGGCCGTCAGCCGAAGAGGCGGGCCAGCGCGAGTCCGGCAGCGCCCTGGGGGACGGCGAGGCCGGTGGCGCGGCCGAGGGTGACGTGCTGCCAGTGCGGGTCGGGCAGGCGGTCGCCGAGCTCGGCCCGGATCGCGGCCTCGTACGGCGCGGGGTCCGCGAGGAGCGCGGCGCCGCCGAGGACCACCTCCTCGACGTCGAGCAGCCGGACCAGGTTGGCGACGCCGATGGCGAGCGCGGTCGCGGCGTCCGCGGTGCGGCCGGCGCGCAGGGCATCGAGGCAGACGGCCTCCAGGCACCCCCGGGCGCCGCAGGCGCACGGCGGGCCGGCCGGGTCGATGCACTGGTGGCCGAACTCGCCGGCGTTGGTCCGCGCGCCGCGCTGGACGTGCCCGCCGAGGACCAGGCCGGCCCCGAGGCCGTCGCCGAGGTAGACGAAGGCGCGGTTGTCGGGGCCCAGGCCGCCGAGGACGCCGGCGGTGGTGTTCTTCTCCACCAGGACCGGCAGCCCGGTGCGGGTCTCCAGGGCCTCGCGCAGGTGCAGGCCGTGCCAGCTGGGCATGCCGGTGACCTGGTGCAGGACGCCGTCGCGGGTGTCGAGCGGCCCCGGGCAGGCCACGCCCAGGCCCAGCACGTGGCCCGGCGCGGAGTCCGCCGTCAGGTCGCGGACCGCGGCGGCGATCAGGTCGAGGGTCGGGCCGGGTTCGCCGTCGGGGTCGACCGGCGCCCCGGCCTGCGCGGTGACGGTGCCGGTGAGGTCGACCCGGAGCAGGCGCAGGTCGCGGCGGCCGATCTCGACGCCGAGGGCGCAGCGGGAGCCGGGGACCAGGCGCAGCAGGGTGCGGGGCTTGCCGCTCTGGCCGGCGACGCGTTCCCGGCCGGCCTCGGTGAGCAGGCCGTCGTCGAGCAGGCGCGCGGTGATCTTGCTGATGGCCTGGGCGGTGAGGCCGGTGCGGGTGGCCAGTTCGACCCGGCTGGTGCCGTTGTCGGCCGCGGCGCGTACGGCCCGCAGGACCGCGCTGTCGTTCCGGTCGCGCAGCAGGGCGAGGTTGAGGGCGCCGTGGGGGGCGGGGTCGGTGCTCACCTGTCGATTTTATGGGAGCTTGCCGGTTAGTCCACACTGTTGTTTAACTTGGGGCATGGACCTCAGCACGGACCTCCCGCCCCTCAACGTGGGACTCATCGGCTACGGCATCGCCGGTGCGGTCTTCCACGCGCCCCTGATCAGCACCACGCCGGGCCTGCGCCTCGCCGCCGTGGTGACCTCCGACCCGGCCCGCCGCGAGCAGGCCGCCCGCAGCCACCCGCAGGCCGCGCTGCTCCCGGACGCCGACGCGCTCTGGGCGGCGGCCCCCGAGCTGGGCCTGGACCTGGTCGTGGTCGCCTCCCCCAACCGCACCCACATCCCGCTGGCCACCGCCGCCCTGGAGGCCGGGCTGCCGGTCGTCGTCGACAAGCCGCTCGCCGCCACCTCCGCCGAGGCCGAGAAGCTGGCCGCCCTGGCCGCCGAGCGGGGCCTGCTGCTCAGCGTCTTCCAGAACCGCCGCTGGGACGGCGACTTCCGCACCGTCCGGCAGCTGATCGCCTCCGGCCGGCTCGGCCGGGTCAACCGGTTCGAGTCGCGCTTCGAACGCTGGCGCCCCGAACTCAGCGGCGCCTGGCGGGAACTCGGCGACCCGGCCGAGGCCGGCGGCCTGCTCTTCGACCTCGGCTCCCACCTCGTCGACCAGGCGCTGCAGCTCTTCGGCCCCGCGACCCGGGTCTACGCCGAACTCGACGCCCGCCGCACCGGCGCCGCCACCGACGACGACAGCTTCGTCGCCCTCACCCACGCCGACGGCACCCGCTCCCACCTGTGGATGAGCGCCACCGCCGGCGACCTCGGCCCCCGCTTCCGGGTCCTCGGCTCGCAGGGCGCGTACGTCACCCACGGCCTCGACGGCCAGGAGGACGCGCTGCGCCGCGGCCGCACCCCCGCCGACCCCGACTGGGGCGTCTTCCCCCGCGAGCGCTGGGGCTCCCTGCGCGCCGGCGACACCGTCGAACCGGTGGCCACCCTGCCCGGCACCTACCAGGACTACTACGCGGGCCTGGTCGAGGCACTGCACGGGCGCGGGCCCGTCCCGGTCGCGGCGGGCGACGCCGTCGAGGCGCTGCGCGTCCTGGAGGCCGCCCAGCGCTCCGCCCGCGACGGCACGGCGGTGACCCTGTGACCCCGGACATCGCCGAGCTGGAACGCCAGCACCGCGAACTGCAGCTCCCCACCGCCGACCTGGACGACGCCTGGCGGCTGGGCTCCCTGATCGTCGCCGAGGCCCGGCAGCGGGGCCTCGCGGTCACCGTCGACATCCAGCACGGCGAGCAGCAGGTCTTCCACGCCGCGCTGCCGGGCACGAGCGCCGACAACGACGACTGGATCCGCCGCAAGGCCGCGGTGGTCCGCCGGTTCGGCGAGGCCTCGTACCTGGTGGGCGAGCGCTACCGGGCCAAGGGGCGGGCCTTCGACCTCGACCCGACGCGCTACGCCGCGCACGGCGGCTCCTTCCCCCTGCTGGTGCGCGGCACGGGCATGGTGGGAACGGTCACCGTCTCCGGCCTGCCGCAGGTCGAGGACCACCTCCTGGTCACCGCGTGCCTGGCCCGCTACCTGACGGAGCGCTAGGACCGCCCGCCGACGCCGCGCGGCCGCCCCGCCCGCCGGTGCGCCCGCCGGTGGGCCCGGTCAGGACTCCGGGAGGGACTGCTCCGCCCAGATCACCTTGCCGTCGCGGGTGTGTCGCGTGCCCCAGTTCTTGGACAGCTGGGCGACCAGGAACAGGCCGCGGCCGCCCTCGTCGTAGACCCGGGCCCGCCGCAGGTGGGGCGAGGTGTTGGCGGCGTCCGCGACCTCGCAGATCAGCGTCGACTGGAGGATCAGCCGCAGCGTCGCGGGCTGGCGCCCGTAGCGGATGACGTTGGTGACGAGCTCGCTGACGATGAGTTCGGTGCTGAAGGCCAGGTCGTCCAGCCCCCAGGCGGCGAGCCGGTCGGTGGTGAAGGTCCGCGCGAGCGAGACCGACGACGGGTCCGCCGACAGGTCCAGGGTGGTGACGTGGTCGGCGTCCAGGGCGCGGGTGCGGGCCAGCAGGAGGACGGCGTCGTCGGCGGGCCGCCCCGGCAGCAGGCCGGCCACGATCCGGTCGCAGACCGCCTCCAGCGACGGGCCGGGCCGGCCCAGCAGCCTGCGCAGGTCGGCCAGTCCGCCGACCGGATTGCGGGCGGCGCCCTGGACGAGGCCGTCGGTGAACAGTGCGAGCAGGCTCCCCGCCGGCAGTTCGCACTGAGTGGTCTCGAAGGGGAGGCCTCCGAGCCCCAGCGGCGGCCCGACCCGCGCCTCCACGAAGTGCGCCTGCCCGGACCCGCCGCCCTCGACCACCGCCGGCAGGACGTGCCCCGCGCTGGCCAGCGAGCAGACCCGGGTGACCGGGTCGTACACGGCGTACAGGCAGGTGGCGCTGGTCTCGTCCGGGAGCCGGCCCTCCTCGTGCTGCATCCGGATGACCACGTCGTCGAGGTGGGTGAGCAGCTCGTCCGGCATCAGGTCGACGTCGGCGAGGGTGCGCACCGCGGTGCGCAGCCGGCCCATCGTGGCGGAGGCGTACAGGCCGCGTCCGACGACGTCGCCGACGACCAGGGCGATCCGGGCGCCGGACAGCGGGATCACGTCGTACCAGTCGCCCGCCACGCCGGACCGCGCGCCGGAGGGCAGGTAGCGGACGGCCGTGTCGACGGCGCCGTGCCGGGTGACCAGGCTGGGGAGCAGGTTCTGCTGGAGGGCGAGCGCGGTGGTGCGCTGGTGGGTGTACCGGCGGGCGTTGTCGATGTGGACGGCGGCCCGGGACGCGATCTCCTGGGCCAGCAGCAGGTCGTCGTCGTCGAACGGCGTGGCGTCCCGGTGGCGGAAGAACTGCGCGATGCCGAGCGGGACGCCGCGGGCCCAGAGCGGGGTCATCAGCGCCTCGTGGATGCCGAAGTTCTCGACGGAGTGCCGGTGCGGCTCGGAGTGCGCGGCCCACAGCGGGATGCCGTCGGCGGCGATCCGGTAGCGGGAGGGGTGTCCGGTGCGCACGGCCTCGGCGGGGCCGGAGCCGGGCGGGTAGGTGTGGGTGTGCCCGGTCGGCACCACGGCCTCCGGGTAGCCCTCCAGGACGGAGTGCTGGGCGATCCGGCGCAGCGTCAGGGCGTCGTGGTCGAGCGGCGGGTCCTCCGCGCCGAGCACCGCGTCGAGGAGGTCGACGACCACGAAGTCGGCCAGGTTCTCGACGCCCACCTCGGCGAGCTCCTGCGCGGTGCGGGTGATGTCCAGGCTGGTGCCGATCCGGCGGCCCGCCTCGTTGACCACCATCAGCCGCCGCTGGAGCCGGCGGTCGCGGGCGTCCTGGTACGCGGCCACCGCCTGCCCGGAGGTGCGGTCGACGTACGCGAAGGACAGTTCGATCAGCGCGCCGGCCACCGCGCCGGGGAGCTGCGGGTCGGCGCTGGAGTGCGCCACCTCCTCGCGGAACAGGCCGAGCGCGGCGACGTGGCCCAGCCGGTAGCTGCGCAGCAGCTCGCTGATGTCGCCGCCGTACTCGGCCAGGCGGGTCGCGAAGTCGATGGCGGCCGGTGGCGCCTCGACGGCGGCGGCGTCCCGGCCGTACTCGATGACGTCCAGCACGTTGTCGAGGTGCTGCTGGACGGAGAGCGTGGCGAGCTCGGCGAGGTCCTCGTGCGTCCACACCGTGGGCACCGCCTCGCGCACCCGTACCACCAGCCGCGTGGCCAGCCGGCGGGTGTGCGGCTTGAGCCGGAGCGCGACCTCACGCAGCACGGCGTCGACGTCGATCTCCATGCACCGAATGTAACGGATCTCCGTTTATGTCCCCGATTCCGCCACGTCCGGCGCCGCGGGTTCGGCACCGTCAGGGGCGGGAACGACAGGGGCGGGAACGACAGGGGCGGGAACGACAGGGGCGGGAACGACAGGGGCGGGAACGACAGGGCGCGGCTCCCGGGGAGCCGCGCCCTGCGTCACCGAACGGGCTCAGCGCCCCGCGAGGGCGTGGACGAAGCGGGTGCCGTCGATCGTGCCGAGGCCGGTGGCCAGGTCGTAACCCTTGACGGCCTGGTAGCCGGTCACCTTGTCCCACGAGTTGTCGCCCGCGGTGACGTCGGTGATGCCGCTCCACTGGGACGGCAGGCCGGCGAGCGCGTACATCCGCCAGTTGAGCTGCCCCAGGCGGTGCCCGGCGAGCTGGTCGGCGAGCGCGACCACGCCCGACAGGATCGGCGTGGCCTCGCTGGTGCCGCCGGTCAGGTGCCAGCCGACCCGGGTCGGGTCGTAGGACTCGTACGTCCACGCCGCGCCGTCGACCGCCGCGCTCATGCTGATGTCCGGCGTGCCGCGGTGATTGCCGGTCACCTTCGCCACCCCGGCCTGGTACCACGGGCGGTCGAAGACGCCGGACACGCCGCCGCCGGCCGCGCCGTAGTCGTCGTGCCACGCCTTGTCGGGCGCGGTGCGCCTGCCGTCGTTGTCCAGGGTGAGCTGGGTGCCGCCGACCGAGGTGACCAGCGGGTCCGAGGACGGCCAGGAGTTCACCTTGAACGGGTACAGGTCGCTGCCGTTCTCCATCGCGTCGGTCGCGCCGTTGTCGCCGGACGCGGCCAGCACGGTCACGTCCTTGGCGGCGGCGTACTTGAAGGCGTACCGCAGGCCCTCGACGGACTTGAAGTCGCCCTTGTCGAAGCCCGGGAAGGTGTTCTCGGTCGCGCCGAAGCTCTGCGAAATGACATCACCCTTGCCGGCCTTGATCATCGCCTGCTCGGCGTCCATCATCTCCGGCAGGCCGGTGACGCCCTCGGTCTCGGCGACGCCCGTCTCCACCAGCACGATGTGCGCGTCCGGCGCGACGGCGTGCGCGTACTCCACGTCGAGCGTGGTCTCGCCGGCCCAGCCCGTGTGGTCCGGGTTGGCCGGGTCGAAGGGCGGCACGTCGCCCCACTTGACCACCTCGACCTGGGTGTCCGGGATGCCCCACTGCTTGTCGAAGACCTCCAGGTCGTGCTGGACGGTCGGCGAGCCGAAGGAGTCGACGATGACGATCGTCCGGCCCTTGCCCGTGACGCCCTGCCGGTACAGCGGGTCCAGGTTGTACGCGGCCCGGTACTGCAGCGGCGAGTAGCAGTGGATGCCGATCTGCGACACGCAGTCGGACGTCGATATCGGCGCCGTCCGGGCCGCCGCGTTGATGTGCCCGGCGGACGCCGGACGCAGGTGGAACGCCGGCGCACGGTGCGCGCCGATCGTCTGCGCGGTGGCCGTCGCACCGCTCAGGGCGGTGGCCCCGACGGCGAGCAGCGCCAACGCGCGGACGGTGGTGGAGCGTCGGGGACCCGCGGTGGCGGGGCTGATGCCCAATGAGACTCCTCGGAAGACGGAACCCGGCCTCGGCGGCCGGCGCCCTCCATCCCACCCGCCCCGGCGCGCATGATCCATAGACCGAGCGGGGGTGCGTCATGGCCCCGGTCGGCCACGCGAACGGGTAAAGCCCACCCCCGCCCCCGGCAAAACCCGAGGCTAGGGCGCGAGCAGCTGCCGGTACGCGCCGCCCTCCTCGGCGTTGAGCAGCGCGTACGACGCCCCGAGGCCGAACGCGACCTCCCGCAGCCGGGCCAACGCCTCGGCCGCCGTCGGGACTTCGAGGCCGAGCGCGGCCGCGGCCGCGTCCCGGTCGGCGTACAGGCCGGGCTCCTCCTCCAGGTACTCCTCGGCCGCCGCCGCGCTCTCCTCCACCGTCAGCCCCGGGCAGTCCCGCCACCACGGGACGGCCAGCAGCAGCCGGACCAGCTCCGGCACCCCCACCGCGAGCAGGGCCGCGCCGCCCTCGGAGTCGGCGTACAGCACGGGCCGCTCCTCGCCGCCCGCGCCGCACAGGAAGTAGGTGCCGCCCGCGCCGTCCTTGGCCACCACCTCCAGCTCCGCGCCGGAGGCCAGCACCACCTCCTCCACGTGCCCGTAGCAGCGGGAGGGGTCGAACTCGCCCGGCCAGGCCAGGTATTCGGCGGCGCCGTCGTTGGCGCGGATCGCTTCGAGGAGGGACATGGCCGCCACCCTACGGCGCACCGCCGACAGCCCTGCGAGGTCGTGGAGGCGGCCCACCGCCTCCTCGCGCTCCGGGACCGCCCGCCGATCACCCGCGGCACCGTCGAGGGGGGCGCCGGTCGGGGGGTCATCGGCTGTCGCCGGTCCAGTCCCAGCGGCTCGGGTCGGCGGAGCGCGGCTCGTAGTGGGCCCGGCCGCCCGCGCCGTACCGGCCGATTTCGGTGGGCAGCGCGGCGCCGTCGGCGAGGTCCTCGGCGCTCCAGCCGGTGACGTCCAGGAGTAGGCCGTCCAGCGGCCCGCCGCACAGCTCCCGGTAGGCGCGGCCGGGCCGCGGGCCGGGGTCGGGGTCGTCGTGGTCGGCCCCGTAGACCCGGCCCCGCATCAGCGCCTCGTCGTCCATGCCCGCCAGCCTTGCACCCGGCACCGACACGGACGCGGTCCCGCCCCGGGGGCGGGCGGCTTCACGCCTCCGGCGTCTGTCCTGCGGAGCCCTCGCGCTGCCGCCGGCGGTGCTTGCGCATCGACACCTGGGAGCCGCAGCCGGTGCTGCAGTACAGCCCTCCGCCGTTGCGGGTGCGGTCGAGGAAACCGAAGTGGCACGGGGGATTCCGGCAGGCCTTGATCCGCCCCCAGTCGCCGCTCTGCGCGAACGTGGTCACCGCGGCCAGCACCGTCCCGAACACGCGCGGCACCCCCGCCTGCGGGGAGGCCAGCTCGACACCGCCGGCCGTGACCACCGTCGCGAGCGGGTAGAGCGGGCCCACCCGCCGCAGGTGACGCTCGGCGCACAGCAGCGGCTCACCCAGGCTCTCCTCGTCACCCGAGTGCGCGAGCAGCAGGGTGACCAGGGCGTCGCGCAGCTCGCGCGCGACCGCGGCATCGGCGTCGGTCACCACGGTTTCGCCGCCGAACGCGTCGTGCTCCGCCAGCCACGCCGCGAACGATTCCCCGTCCGCGAAGAGCTCTCGGCGGCCCGATCCGTCGGCGCGCGTGTTCACGAACGCGAGCACGGTCTCCACCGTCGGCGCGACGGTGCGCGGGCTGGGTTCGGGGGATCCGGCTGACGCAGTGACCATTCCCCCACAGTACAGCAGCGCGAGCTGCGCTAATCCGACTAGTGAGCAACCGACGCCCAGATTCGGCGTTGACTTGTTGCGAGCTAAACGCTTACGGTCGCAACATGAACGAGACACCCAAGCACCTGGCCCACCCCCGCACCTGGCTGATCACCGGCGCGACCTCCGGCATCGGCCGCGAACTGACGCTCCAGGCACTGGAGAACGGCGACACCGTCGCAGCCCTCGCCCGCGACACCTCCCCCCTGGACGACCTGGCCCGCGCCCACGGCGACCGCCTGCTTCCCGTCACGACGGACGTACGCGACGAGCGAGCCGTCCAGGACGCGGTGGACGGCACGCTCGCCCGCTTCGGCCGGATCGACGTCGTGGCCAACAACGCGGGCTACGGGCTGTTCGGAGCCGTCGAGGAGGCCTCCGACCTCCAGGCCCGAGCCGTGTTCGACACCAACGTCTTCGGCGTCCTCAACGTGCTCCGCGCAACGCTGCCGGTCCTCCGCGCCCAGCGGTCCGGGCACGTCCTCCAGGGCTCCTCCGTCTACGGGCAGTCCGCCCACCCCGGCGTGGGACTGCTCGCCGCCACCAAGTACGCGGTCGAAGGGCTGTCGGACGCACTCGCCGCCGAGGTCGCACCACTCGGCATCAAGGTCACGATCATCCAGCCCGGGATGACCGCGACCCCCTTCCTCGCCAACCTCGACGTCGCAGCCGCCCTGGACGACTACGACCCGACCGTCCGCGAGGTCCAGAAGGGCATCGGGGAGCTGCCGGCCTCCGCGTTCTCCACCCCGGCGCGGATCGCCGCAGGCATCCGGGCCGCGGTCGACAGCCCCAACCCCCCGCTGCGCCTCGCCCTCGGCGCGGCCAGCGCGACGGCCATGCGCCCCGCCCTGGCGGCCCGGATCGCCGACCTGGACGGCTGGCAGCAGGTGACCGACGCCGTCGACCGACCGTGAGCCCCGGACCCGGCCGGGAGCCCCGGGTCAGCGAGCCCGGTCGCCCGCCGACCCGGTGCCCTTGACCCTGGCCGGAGTTCCGTCGGGCGCGAACGCCTCGTGGAAGGTGAAGGCGTGCGGCCCGGAGCCGCCCTCGTGGAGGCGCTCCAACCTGGACACCCCGTCCCGCCAGGCGGGTGTCGCACCGTCGGAGACCCACCAGGACACGTGGGTCGGGTGCCCCGTCCTCTCGAACCAGTCGTACCGCCGGTTCAGCGCCTCACGGTGCGAACCGGTGTAGACGGCCTCGAAGGCGGGGCCCAGGTCGGTCCAGAGCGAGAGCGTCGCCGCCAGGGCGGCGCTCTCCGCCGTACGGCCCCTGTCGTACCAGGCCGGCACGGCGAAATCGCCCCACGCGCCCCAGTCCGCCTCGAAGAGGCCGCCCCGGGCAGCGTCCGCCGCCTCGGCGTGCGCGAGGTACCCGGGCTGCCGACCGATCCTCCGGTAGACCGCCTCACCACTCGCGTAGAACTCGCGGGTGAGCGGCCCGGTGTCGACCAGCGGCGACTTCAGGATGCCGAAGGTGTACAGCGCAAGACGGGGCATACGTCCCTCCCTGGTCGGGGCGCGACCGTGGCCGGTCGCCGACAACCCGGATGAAGGTAGCCGCCCGCCGCGACCCCGTCGAAGTTGCAAATCCCCTGCCCGTATGGCCTCTTGGGCCGTTCGTCCCGCTGCGGGGCGGCTTCAGGCGGGGTCGGT
This sequence comes from Kitasatospora sp. NPDC048365, assembly GCF_043200835.1. Taxonomy (NCBI): domain Bacteria; kingdom Bacillati; phylum Actinomycetota; class Actinomycetes; order Kitasatosporales; family Streptomycetaceae; genus Kitasatospora; species Kitasatospora sp. NPDC048365. The sequence goes on along the minus strand of NZ_JBICYJ010000056.1, from coordinate 17,639 downwards.
GGCGTAGCGGCCCATCACCTCGACGGTGGCCTGCGGCGTCGGCGGCCGGCCCGCGGCGAGTTCGTCCCGCAGGTCCCGGAAGTACTGCACGTACAGGTCGGGGGTGAACGTGCTGAGCATGACGGCGGGCCGGTCGGTCGGGTTGGCGAAGGTGTGCGGGACACCGGGCGGAACCATCACGAGCGTGCCCGCACCGGCGTCGTGGTCCTCGTCCCCGACGGTGAACCGCACGGTGCCGGACAGGATGTAGAAGCCCTCGTCGTGCCGGGCGTGGCGGTGCTGCGGCGGCCCCTGGGTGTGCGGGGCGAGAACGGACTCGGCGATCGCGAGGCGGTGCCCGGTGTGGCTGCCGTCCTCCAGGACGCGCAGGTGCGTGGTGCCCAGAACGATCGTCTCGCCGTCCCCGGGACGCACCACCGAGACGGCGGTCTTCGCTTCTTCGGTCATGCCACCAGTGCACCGCCGGCCGGCCGTCGGTGTCCAAGACCCGTTCCGCAGCGCCGATATCACCCGGGTATCGTTCCAGCGTGGCCGTACGAGGTCGGATCGTACGGCCGAGAGGATCAGGAGCCGTTCCGTGCCGGACGAGACCGCAGCGCACTCCTTCGCCTGGCCACCGGCCCCGATCACGACCGAGCGCCTCGTGCTCCGCGCGCCCGAGGCGCGGGACCGTGCCGGGTTCGTCGAACTGCTCGCCTCACCGGAGGTGCACACCTACCTCGGCGGCCCCCGGACGCGTGACGAGCTGGAGCGCGCGCTACCCGAGGTGCCCGAGCGTTGGCCGGGGAGCTTCGTCGTCGAGCTCGACGGATCGATGATCGGCCAGATCCTGCTCAGGAAGGCACCGGCGCACCACCGCCCGGCCGCTGCCGGGAAGACCGACCTCGGCTACCTGTTCCTGCCGCGGGCGTGGGGGCACGGGTACGCCGCCGAGGCGTGCGCGGCGGCACTCGACTGGCTCGCCGGCGTCCTTCCCGACGAGCCGGTGGTGCTCGCCACCCAGACCGCCAACCACCGCTCGATGCGCCTCGCGGCAAAGCTGGGGTTCACCGAGGCGGAGCGCTTCCGGGCCTGGGACGCCGACCAGTGGCTCGGACTGCGGCCCCCGGTCACGGGCGCGGTCTGACCACCGGTCGGCGGGCCCCGGCGGCGGTCAGACCGCGAGGAGGTGCTGGACCAGATCGCGGTACTCGCGGAGCAGGAGGCGCAGGTCCTCGGTCCGGGAGGCGCCGTCCGCCGCGCCCCGGTGCTCGCCGGCGGTGTCGGCGTGCCAGGCGTCGTGCAGCGCCGTACGGCGCTCGCGCAGGCCGTCGGTCAGCCGCCGCACCGTCTCGTCCAGCGCCTCGTCGGCCTCCTGCACGGCCTGGCGCGGGTCGTCCACGAAGGTGCCTACCGCGTGGTCCAGCCGGTGCGTCAACTGCTGGGTCAGGTCCGACGGGAGGAGCGCGTGGGCGCCGGCACCGTCCGCCGTACCCGCACGTCCGGCATCGGGTCGCATGTCGGGCTGCGCACGGTCGTGGGCCTCGGCCTTCGCCGGGTCGGCGGCGCCCGGGCCGGTGCGTTCGCCGGTGACCGGACCGGCCGGGGCGGCCGCAGCGGCCGGGGCGGGACGCGTGGGCGCGGCGGGCCCCGGGCCGACGGCCACCACGGGGCGGGAGGCGCCGTCGTCCGGCGCGGTGCGCGGGGCGCCGCCGGTCGCGGGCCGGGTGTGCCCTGCGCCGCGCGGCGCCTCGGCGGTCGTCACGAACCGGCCCGGTGCACCGCTCCGCGGGACGCCGCGGGCGTCGGCGTCGGCGTCGGCGTCGGGGGAGTCGGTGCGCCGGCCGTAGTCACTGGTGGTCATGCTGTCCTCCTCGGAAGCGTGATGATGGCGGGGGTGGTTGGGGCACGCGGCAGCTACCGCGCCTGGCGCGGCGCCGGTACCCGCGCCTTGGTCAAGGCCTCGGCGGGGACGCGCTCCGGCTCGCCGTCCGCGCCGACCAGCGCGACGAACAGCCCCCGGGCCCGGACCAGGGCCGCGCGCTGCTCCTCGGTGTCGGGCGCGGTCCGACCGGCGGCGTCCGGCCGGGCGATCGCGTGCAGCGCCCGGTAGGACTCCACGTGCTCGCCGTGGTCGACCGAGACCATGTCGATCTGCGCGTCCACGTCGGAGTCGGGGTAGCCGCGGTCGCGCGCCACCCGGGCCAGCAGCGCGTCCGCCTCGGCCAGGGCCTGCGGGGGGTCGTCGACGAAGCGTGCCTTCACCTGTGCCCACTGCTGCTCGGCCCGGGCGCGCTCGGCGCTGCTCAGCGGGGTCAGCGTCAGTTCCCGGTGGCGCTCGACGCGCCCGGTGAGCTCGCGCTCGGCGGCGGCGGTGTCGCCACCGTGACGGGCGAGGGTGCGCTCGTACTCCGGGCCGAAGCGGCGGCTCAGGCTCGGGTGCTGCTGCTGGTGGCGGCGGCCGGCGAGAGCACCGAGCACCGCCACCACCACGGCGACCACGACGATCGCCACCATCAGACCGCTGGACATGCTCTGCCTCCTCACCCGGGGGCGCCCGCTCGGAGCCGCCCTGTTCGGTTCGCTCGCCGCTTCGGGTGACCCGTTTGCCGCTTCTCAAACGCCGGCAGCTTCCCTGACGGAACGCCGGCCGCCCCTCGCGGTGTCCGAAAAGCGTTCGCCGCCTGCCGTCCGGCGGCACTAGCCTCGCCGGTCATGGGAGCACGAGCGCAGTACGTGGTGGTGGAGAACGGCAGGTGGCAGCGGTACTACTCGCACTGGGGCGCCCAGCGGGTGGTGGGCGATCTGCTGCCCGGTCCGGACGCGGCGACGCGCTGCTTCCGCGCCAACCGTGAGGCCGAGGAATGGCTCGACGACGTGTGGTGCGAGGGTGCCGCGCTGGTCGACCACGACCGCAAGGTCCTGCTCTGGTTCACCTTCCTGGACACCTGGGCCGAACACCGCGCCGCCCGGGCCGTACTGGCCAGGACCTGGCCGGGCTGGGACGTCCGCTTCGCGCACGACGCCGTCGGCGACCTCACCCACCACCTCGGCCTGGGCCGGGACCTGACCCGGGTGCCGGAACCGCTCGAGGCCCACGAACCGGCCTGGTACTCGGAGACCGACGAGACCGACCCCTGGACCGTCCTCTCCCTGCGCCTGCCCGACGGAAGCGTCCGCGCCTGGGGCAGCTGCAACGAGCCCGTCGATCTCCTCGCCGACGGCCCCGGACTGGCCGACCTGCTCGCGGCCGCGCCCGGCACCCCCGTGCCCACCGAGATGCCGTACGGCGGCATCCACTACGACCCGCGGGCCCGCACGGTCTCCGTCTGGGCGGTCCAGGCCGTGACGGGCATCCACCGTTGGCCACGGCCGGGCTGGGAAGGCTGGACCCTGGACTTCCGCGGCGACGACCACACCCGGCAGGCCGAGCTGCTCCCGGCGGACTATCCCTTCCCACGGCCCTCGCTCGCCGTCGGCCTGCGGCGGCTCGGTCACGGCCTCGGCACCCCGCCGCCGGACCCGAACGCCCTGCTCGCCCTCGCCACGCGGGCCCCCGGCCCGGAGGGCGCCGTCGCGGTGGTGAACCCCGCCGCCCTGGTCCCCCACAACCCGGCTGACCCCACCCCGGCCGAACTCGCCGCGCTCGGCAGGGTCCTGGACGCCCTGGCCGCGGAGGCGGACGCCGACTGACCGCCCCTCCCCACGGGTTCCGGTCAGGCGGCCTTCCCGCCCGCGTTGCGGATCAGCCGCTGGAGCACTTTCACCGTGACGACGTAGTCCGCGTCGTCGATGCCCTCGTGGAGCGCGGCGCGGATCGCGGGGGCATCGCGCGCGAGGCGGACGCGGGCCTGCTCCCCCTCCTCGGTGAGCCACAACCGGTTGTCGCCGTCCGAGGTCAACCAGCCGCGCTCGACGAGCACCTCGGCCTCCGCTGCCAGGTCGTCCTCCGGCCGGATGTAGGAGGCCATCGCCTCCCGCAGCTCGGACACGGTCATCCCCTCGCCGTCGGGCGAGATGTCGTTCTTCGACAGGTTCCGCAGCAGCCAGAACTGCGGCTGGGTGTAGCCCCGTTCGGCCTGCTGGGCCCGGGTGTACGCGATGAGCGCCTCGTAGGCGACACCGGTCCAGTAGGCGGCGGGCTGGCCGGCGAGTTCGGCGTCGGCGGTCTGCTGGGCGGTCATGGCAAGTCCCTTCCTGACACTTCGGGTTCGGGGCCTGCGCGCCGCACAGGCCCACGGCGACCGTAGGACTTGAAGCGCGGTTGAGGTCAAGCGCAGTCCCGACGCCCTCCGACACCCAATCGTGACTGCGTCCCCGTGCGCGGGCCGCGGGGGCTGGGTAGGTGCCGACAGCCGTGCGGTACACGAGCCAGCAGGGGGCCGAAGATGTCGAATCTCCCACCCACAGCCGATCCGAAGCAGCAGGCGAAGGCCGAGATCAAGAAGGCCGTCACGACCGCGGGCCTGGTCGGCGGCGCAGCGGGCGCACTGCCCGTCCCGTTCGTCGATGTCGCCCTGGTCGCCCCGGTCCAGATCAGGATGGTCAGGGCGATCGCGGACGCCTACGGCCTGCCCGAGTGCGAGCGGGCGGCCGTGGCGCCGATGTCGCTCCTCCTCGGCGCCGGAACCGCCAAGGCCAGCCGGGCCGCCGCCGAGAAGGTCACGGACGTGGCGCTCCGTCAGCTCGTCAAGGTCCTGGCCGAGCGGGCCACCAGGTTCGTTCCCGTCATCGGGTCCGCCGTGGGCGCGACCGTGTCGGCGGCCGTGGCGGTGGCCGCCACGAAGGGTCTCGGCGAGGCGTGGGCCAAGGCGTGCGAGTACGCCGCGAACAACGAGCTGAAGAAGCTCGACGCGTTCCTCGAGTCGGACCGGGGCAGGCTCCTGATCACGGTGCTCACCGGTCTCGGCTACTGGAGCCTGCTCGACACCCTCGTCAGGGAGCCGCTGTCCCAGCGGAAGATCGACACGCTGCGCGCCGAGAACAAGGGACTTCAGGACGCCGTCGAGCGGCTGGAGACCGAGAAGGCCGAGTTGAACCGGATCGTGGAGCGCCGGGTCGAGCGGAGCGAGGCCGTGGCGCGCGGGCTCCGGAAGGAGAACGCCGACCTGCGGGCCCGGGCCAAGCGCGGGAAGCTCGTCGAGAGCTTCGCCCGAGGAGCCGGGAGCGCCACGGTCACGGAGCTCGGCAAGGCGGCGCTCCAGTGGACCCGTGACCACTGGCACGAGTTCGCCGAATGGCTCACCGAGAACTAGGCAGCCTGACAGGCACCTCCCGGCCCCCCGCGTCGCCCGGCGAGCCCGGGGCGGCCAGGGCGCTGGGAGCGGCGGGAGCGCCGGGGGCGGCGGTGGTGCGCAGGATGCCGGCGGTCGCGGCGGTGGCGGCGCACATCAGGGTGAGCAGCAGGAAGGCGTGGTTGAGGGCGGTGACGTGGGTGAGCCAGCCGATGACGGCGGGGCCGGCGAGCATGCCGAGGTAGCCGAGTCCGGCCACGCGCGAGACGTTGGCACCCGCGGCGGCGGGGTCGGCGTGGCCGGCGGCGCTGAGCAGCTGGGGGACGCAGCCGGACAGGCCGAGGCCGAACAGTGCCCAGCCGACGAACGCGGCCCACACCCAGGGCGTCGTCGCCGCGACGGTGATGCCGACGGCGGCGGTGGCCGCTCCCCAGCGCAGGACGGCCGTCGAGCCGTGGCGGGTGACGGTCCGGTCGGCGAGCAGCCGGCCGGTGGTCATCGCGGCGGCGTAGGTGCCGTACGCGAAGGCAGCGGTGCTCGCCGGGGTGCCGAGGACGTCCTTGAGGTGCAGGGCGCTCCAGTCGTTGGCCGCGCCCTCGCCCAGCATGACCATCAGTGCCAGGACGGCGAGGATCCGGATCTGCCGGCGGACGGCGGTGCTGCCGGCGGGCAGGGGGGCTTCGGCGTGTTCCTCGGCGGGGTCGGCCGCCGGAACGGTTCCGGGCAGCAGGCTGCGCGCGGCCAGCAGGGCGGTGGCGATGCCGGCCGCGCCGAGGACGGCGAGGGTGGCGGCCGGGCCCAGGCCGACGGCGGTCGCCGCGGCGGCGGCCAGCGCGGCGATCACGCCGCCGACCGAGAAGGTCGCGTGGAAGCCGGACATGACGGGACGCCCGTAGGCCTGCTCCACGTGCACGGCGTGGGCGTTCATGGCCACGTCCAGGCATCCGTTGGCGAACCCGAAGACCACCAGCGCGCCGGCCAGCGTCCACGGGTTCGGCGCGAGCCCGGGCAGGACCAGGGACGCGGCGCAGAGGGCGCCGGAGGCGGGGACGACGGTGCGCGCGCCGAGGCGGTCGGTGATGCGGCCGGCCGCCTGCATGCCGGCGAAGGCGCCGAGGCCGAGCAGCACGAGCAGGCCGCCGAGCGCGGCGTGACTGATGCCGACCCGGGTTTCGACGGCGGGGATGTGCACCACCCAGGCACCCATCAGGGTGCCGCACAGGACGAAGTAGACGTAGGTCGCCACGCGGGCGGCCCGGAGCGAGCGTTCCATACCAAGGACCATAACGAACATCTTGCATGTTCGAAAGCCACCGATCGAACAAGTTGATTGTTCGTTGCGAGGTGCGGTTCAATCTCCGTATGAGCACCCAGGAGCGCCACACCCTGATCGCCCAGGCCGTCCGGGACGCGGGCAGCGCCACCGTCCTCGAACTCGCGGAGCTGACCGGCGCCTCCGAGATGACCATCCGGCGCGACCTCGACACCCTCGCCGCCCAGGGCGTCCTGGAGCGCTTCCGCGGCGGTGCCCGCACCCTGCTGCTGCGCGGCGAGGAGCCGCCGTTCGCACTGCGCGCCCGCGACGCCGTCGACGCCAAGCGCCGCATCGCCGCCGCCGTGTCCGCGCTGATCGCCGACGGCGAGACCGTGCTCCTCGACAGCGGCACCACCTGCCTGGAGGTGGCCCGCCTGCTGCGCGAGCGCCCCGTCACCGTGATGCCGCTGTCCCTGCCGGCCGTCCACGTGTTCGGCGACGCCCCCGGCCCGGCCACCCTGCTCGTCCCCGGCGGACAGCCCCGCGCCACCGAGGGCGCCCTCACCGGCCCGCTCGCCCTGGCCTCGATCTCCGCCCTGCGCTTCGACACCGCCGTCCTCGGCTGCTGCGGCCTCAGCGCCGCCGACGGACTGACCGCCTACGACCTCGACGACGCGACCGTGAAGAAGGCCGCCATGGCCGCCGCCCGCCGTACGATCGTGGCCACCGACAGCGGCAAGCTCGGCCGCACCGCCTTCGCCCACGTGGCCCCGGCCGACCGCCTGCACAGCCTGGTCACCGACACCGCGGCCCCCGCCGAGGAGATCACCGCGTTCGAGGCCGCCGGGACGACCGTCGCAAGCGTCTGACGCGCCGTCGAACACCGTCCCGGCGACGGCCGGAACCCCTGCGGGACCTCAGCGGGTGGCGCTCACCCCCGGCACGCCGGGCGCCCGGTCCGCGGTCGCCGTCACCCACATCGGAAGCTGCGCCACCGCGATGGCCGGCGAGGCCGCCGACCCGGGGCCCAGCGCACCCTCCGGAACGAAGCACACCCGGCACCGCCGGCACAGCCACACCGCCTGCCAGACCCAGTGCCGCCGCCCCCACAGCGCGTGCTGCACCTGCGCGCTCTCCCTGACGGCCTCGGCCCGCCGCTGCTTCGTCGCGAGCTGCACGGCCAGCCCGGCCAGCGCCAGCGGCACGGCAAGGATCAGCGGGCCGAACACATAGCCGGCGCGGTACGCGGCGGTGGTCTCCTCCGGATCCGGGAGGCCGTTGCCCAGGTTCATCACCATCATCGCGCCGACCAGCCCGGCCACGGTGTAGAGCACGTTGGCGACCTTGCTGTGGGCCACCTTCGGCGGCGCCGGAGCCGGCGGCGGCAACAGCGCGCCGTGCTCCACCGGCCCGAGGGGGTGAGCGGCGTCGCTGAGCGCGTGCGGCACGCCTACGGTCTGGTCGGACTCCGAGCAGTGGGGGCATTCGACGTTCATCGGCCGGCGCTGTTCCCGTTCTGAGGTCGCCCGTGCGAGTCGGGCGGGGCGGACGGTGTGACAGGGGATTGAAGCACAGGTGTCCGAACAGTCGTCAGGCAATTTCGGGCGCGAGACCGTGCGCACGTGGCGCGCGGCAACGACGCCCGCACCGGCCCCCGGGGTGGCCGGCCCGCGCGCCCCTCGTCCGTCTTCGGATCAGCGGGGTTCGTCGGCCTGCAGCCGGCCGAGCAGGGCCCGCTGCTGGGCGGCCGTGACCCTCTTGCCCGCGTAGAGGTAGGGCCACTCGTCGCCGCGGTACATGCCCGGCACCCAGCCCAGGCGTCGGGCCAGGCCCCTTCCGACCGAGAAGGTCGCGGCCGACATCGTCAGGAACGTCCCGATGCCCGCCGTGCCCGACAGCAGCTGCTGCAGATCGATCCCCAGGGTGACCGACTCGACGCCCTCCGTCATGGTGGGCCGACGCAGCGCGTCCAGGCTCAGGCCGGGGAAGCCGTCCTGCGTCAACTGTCGTACCAGCTCCGCCCGCACGTCGACGTCGGTGTCGGCCACGCCGTCGGCGCGGATGCGTGCGCAGATCGCCGCGAACCAGGCGACGAGGGCGGCGTGCCCCGCGCTGCGGGTGAAGGCCACGATGTCGGTGCGGTCCATCTCGACCCGCCGCAACGCCTCCAGCATCTGTCCGGTGACCTCGGCCAGCGGAACCTCCTGCGCCGGACGCTCGCGCACGGCCTGCTCCTCGCCGGGGACAGGGCCGCCCGCCTGGTGCGGCAGTGTCGGCACGCGGGCCAGCAGGTCGGCGAAGGCGCGGTCCTCGGCACGCATGAGAAAGGGGATGTCGGCGCCGCACTCCACCATGGCGTCCCCGTGGTTCCAGGCGTCCCGGACGATCTCCACTGCCTGCTTCTCCAGGTCGGTGCCACCGCGACGCCGGGCGTTCTCCAGCACGCCGGCCGGGATCACCCGGTCCGCCTCGGCGGACCCCAACATCTCCGTCCAGTAGCGGAGTTGGACCGGATCTGCGGCAAGCATGCGCTCGGCCGACGCGCGCCCGGACTCCGGCCCGACGGCCAGCACGCGCCGTCGCCGGACGTCCGGCTCGGCGAGATCGTCCTCCATGATGGTCTTGAGGGCGGAGTCCACCTCGGGTTCCCACCGGGCCCCGGACCACGGGCGGTTGTCACGGAAGCCCCGGTCGACGAGCCACTCCTCGCGGGCGACGACCCGGATGTGACCGGCGTCGACGAGCCCGACGAACTCCCCGGGCGTGATGCGGCACTCCGGGGAACTCAACAGCACGCTGGAGGGAGCCCACAGGTTCAGCGGCCGGCTGACGGCCACCATGGCGTGCAGGTCGGCATAGCCTGCCGCGCCGAGCTCACTGATGTGGCAGAACGTCGGGAACTCCGGTGCCTGAACCGTCATACGGGGACGACCTCTCGTGGATGCGCGTCAGGATCCGCCGGGTCGAAGGGCCGGTCCCTGAAGCCGATGATCTGCAGGTCCGTCGAACCGTCGTTGCGCACGGCGTGGGAGCACCCGAGCGCCACCTCCACCAGCACCGCGCCCGGCCCCGGGAACGTCCGACTGGAGACGGGTGTGCCCTCGCCGGTGTCCCAGTGGGCCGACCACGACTCCCGGTGCAGCACCAGCAGCAACTCGCGACCGCTCAGGTGGTAGTGGTTGCCCCGCACTCCCCCGGGCACCAGCGTCGTCGCGTGCACGTCCAGGAAACCGGCGACAGCCTGCAGCCACGTGTCCGGCAGGGAGAAGCTGCTCCCCCGCACGTCCCCGCCGTCCGGAAGCACATGGAACACCAAGCCCGTCCAACTCACCGTTCCAGCATGGCAGGACAGACCCCGCCCCGCGGCGGAAACCGCAAAGCAGGGCGAGAACCGCAAAGCGGGCCACGACAGGACGGCAGGGGATTCACGGACCCGGTCCACCCCTCGGGACGACCGGTGTCGGTGGCGCGTGCAAGAGTGCGCACGTGAACGAGGACATGCACGGCGCGGCGCTGATCGACCGCGTGATCGAGCGGGTGCGGCAGAGCGGCTGGCCGACGGCGGACGCACCGGACCTGGACGAGCCGAAGCCATTGGCTCCCGAGGTGCTGGAGCGTCTGCGGCTCCCCGGCGACCGGCCGTTGCCGCCGAGCCTGCGACGGTGGCTGGAGTTCGACGGCTCGTGGCTGGCCGACCTGGAGTGGTACGAGGACGAGCGGGAGCCGGTGTTCGACGCCCGGGCGCTCGGCGAGACCGCCGAGCGGATGTACGGCCCGGGCGGGGTGATGGTCGGGATGTTCGCCGACTTCGAGCGGCTGCTGCCCTCCCCCTGCCTGCCACTGGTGGGCGGAAGCGACTCCCGGCGCCTGCTGTACCTGGGCTCGCCCGACTCCACCGGCGAGTACCCGGTCCTGGTGACCGACATCGACGACCTGCCGTACGTGGCCGTCATGTACCCGGGCCTGGACGTGTACCTCGCCGACCTCGCCGACGTGATCGACCTCGACTTCGACACCTACACCGGGCTGAGCGACCACCCGGTGTACGGCGACCGGATGCGCGAACACGCGGAGAACACCGAACTCGGGGCGGACGGCCTGGAGATCCAGGACCTCGACTGGCTCGACTGAGCGGAAAACCCCTTGTCCCGACGCCCGCTGGTGCTGATAGAAGAGGGCATGGACGACGAGATCATGCCCCCGGTCGAACGGATGCTCGCGGAACGCGCCTGCGAACGCCTCATCGTGGACTTCATCCACCGCCTCGACCTCGGCGACCCGAGCTCGGTGGCCGACCTCTTCACCCCGGACGGCTACTGGCACTGGCCCCACGGTGACCGGCGCATCGAGGGACGCGAGGCCCTTCGCCACTACTTCGCGTCCCGCCCGGCCGACCGGCTGTCACGCCGCCTGATGACCAACATCCTGGTCACGGTCGAATCCGGCACCACGGCGCGGGCCGTCTCGTACATGACGACGTACCGCGTCGACGGCTACACGGGCGGAATGATCGAGCCCAGACTCCCCGTCAACGTCGGCCACTACGAGGACACCTTCCGCAAGGTCGGCGGCGCCTGGCTCCTCACCGGCCGCACCGTCTTCCTCCCCTTCGGCGCCGACACGGAACGACTCCCCGCCGCCTAGGCTCCCCAGGTCGAGCAGGGCGGAAAGGACGCAATGGTGGCAACCCTTTCGGAGATCCGATCCCTCTTGGGTGAACCCCGGTTCGCCTGGACGGATCCGGCGCCATGGGTCGAGATGGAGCGGGAATTCGGTATCGAATTCCCTGCCGACTTCCGGGAGATCGTGAACGCCTACGGCTCGATCGTGATCAATCGACAGCTGTACCTGAAGCACCCCGCCGGCCATCTGCTGCACAGTCTGGTACCGAGGATCCGGGCAGAGCTGGAGATGTGGCGGGAGGAGGACATGGTCGAGTTCCTGCCCAGCCCGGCAGGGGCGAACCCCGGGGAGTTGATGCCGGTGGCGACGGCCACGACGGGCGAGGCGGTCTTCCTTCGCGTTCCTGATGAGCCCTCGTCGCCCTGGCGCGTCGTGGTCCAGGAGTTCGACAGTCCGGCGTGGACGCTCCATGAGATGACGTTCGGCGAATGGCTGCTGGCCTATCTCAGGGGCGAGGACGTGACGGTGTGTTCACGCAACCTGGCGCCCGACCGCCCGTTCTACGAGCCTCTGTCCTGAAGTCGGACAAGCTGCAATCAGCGTGCGTCCAGGTACCGAGCCAGAGCGCGAGGTCGTTCCCGGACAGCCACGACTGCCAGGCAGTCTCAGTATCATCCACAGCGCCAGGATGCCTCACCGATCACCTGGCATCACGAGGGGGAGAGATGGAACGAGGACGGGCCGTCCGGTGTGCGGGGGCCTTCGCGCTGGTGTTGGCGGTGGCCGGCTGTACGACGCCGCATCACGATCGGTCCCTGCCCGCGCCGTCGGCCACGGCTACGGCCTCGGCCACGGCGCCGACCGACTGTGCGAACCCGCGTTACGAGTTCACCCCGGCGGTGGAGACGGAGACGCTGACGCACGTCACTGCGGCGGTCACCGTCACGGCTGCGGGCGGCGGGCAGCTGAACCTTCCCGGTGCACTGGCCGTCCGGCCGGTCACCGCGTCCGCGACGTCGAGCGCGGGCGAGTCGGACGCCCGCCGCGGGTACGACGCCTTCGTCCGCCAGTCGCCTACCCCCGGCCTGCCGGAGTTCGGCGGGGCACTGGGCCCGTACCCAGGGAGCTCGGCCGTGAGCACCAGCCGGCCGGGCCGGTTCATCGGGTACGCGTTCAACTGGGTGATCACCAGTTCTTTCGTCCGCCACTGCAACGGTGCGGACGCCGTCGGCACCGTCACCACCTTCCGGCCCCGGTCCCCCGTGGCGGGCTTGGTGGACTGCGCCGATCCTCGGGGTGAGGTCCAGCAGCAGGCCGCCCGGCTCATGTGCGGGACCGGCTCCTGACGGTTCGTCCGGGCGGCGTCGGGACGGTGCGGCAGTGCCCGGAGCTCTCGTCGGCGAAGGAGCAGAGCTCGCTCATGGCCTCGCGGTAGCTGTCCGGTGCGGAGTGGTGCTCCTTGCGGGGCGGTCCGCCGATCCACTGGTGCCAGAGGCCGTCCGGGGCCAGGAAGCGGGCGGCCCGGTCGGTGCCGAGCCGGCTGTCGAGGTGCAGGAGTGCGCCCATGGCGGCCGGCTGGTCGTAGTAAAGGTCGGGGCGCCGGAGGTAGTGGTCGAGGTAGGCCGCCAGCAGGTCCGCGTCCGCGGGGGTGCCGAAGGTGGCGAGGGTGACGCAGTAGGACGAGCCCGCGTAGCAGACCTCACTGGCGAGCAGGAGTTCGCCGAGGCGTTCGCGGAACTCGGTTCTGCGGGCGACCGTGATGAGCCAGGCGGCGGTCTTGCGCTCGCGCCACCCGCTGTCGAGCAGGACGGACAGTTCTCGGGGTGTGATGTCGCCGGCGTCCCTGCCGAGATCCCTGGTGAACCTGGCGCGTTCGCGCCCGGTCATGCGCAGGCAGCTTCCGCCGAGTTTGAGGTAGCGCCGGCCGGGCGTGACATAGCGGCGGACCAGAGTGGACCACTCGGGGTCTTCGTGAGCGGTAGGCATGGCCACATCCTGTCCTGGTCGGGGGCCGTGCGACCAGGACGTTTCCCGGCGGTTCCGCTCCCCGGTCCGCGCCGGGCGGCGGGCGGCGGCATCGCTGTCGGAGGCTCCACGGCGGTGCGTCGCTTCGGACGCCGAGTCGGACGCCGAGTCGGATGCTGAGACGGAGCGACGCGGGTGTGGTCGGCTGTGGGATGGTCGGTGCGGGACGGCCTCTCCCCGGGGCCAGGTCATGGTTGGGGAGAGGCCGACCGGGGTTTCGCTCCCACTTCTCTCCCCCGGCATCCCGGAGTCCGCGGTCGTGCACGGGCTGGGCGACAGGCGGCGAGGGGAGTTGTGGTGAGCTGGCGGGGTGGGGACGGTGTCCCGGCGATCTGGGCGGACGGCGGGCCGGAGTTCCACGCGGGCACGGCGCAGGACGTGCGGGTGGTCGTGGCCGCGATGACCCCCGAGGTCAAGGACGGCCCTGACTACGACATGGTGCCGTGGGAGAGGTTCCACCACGCGTTCGGCCCCGGCAGCGACGTGCCGGGGAGTCTGACCCGGATCCGGTGCGGCACCGCGCGGGAGGCCGACCGGGAGCTGGAAGCCCTCTGGGACATGGTCTGCCACCAGGGCACCCCGTCCGCGGCCGGGGCCCTCGCGCTCCCCTTCCTGATCCGGATCGCGCTCACCCGTCCCCACCCCCGTCTTCTCCTCCTGGTCGCAGCCCTGGCCCGCCGTCCGCATCTCCAGGACGGCACCCGTACCGGGCTCCTGCGCACCGCTACCCCCGCGGGCAGCCTCGTCTTCGAGCCCAGCGGTTACGTGGGCAGCTGGTCCGCCGAGGCCGCACGGCAGGCTCTCACCGCGGACGTCGGCCTGCTGCTGCCCCTGCTCGACCACACCGCCCCGACCGTCCGGACCGCCGTCGCCCACGCCCTCGCGGCCGTGTCCGCCCCGGCCCGGGACCGGATCGCGGCCGCCCTGCATGCGCGCCTCGACGCCGAGGACGACCCGGTGACGCGGGCGAGCCTGGTCCTGGCGATCGGCGAACTGGCGTGGGAGGAACGCGATGCCGCCACCACCGCGCGCCTCCGCGCCTGGTGGCAGGACCCGGCCCGCCCCGCCGAGGTCCGGATGGGCGCGGTCCTGGCCTGGCTCTGCCTGGTCGACGACCCCGTCCCCGCGGACCTCGACACCTTCCTCGACGCCGAGGCCACCGACCGCCTCGTCACGCTCCTCGGTCCGGTCCCCTGGCTCCGGGACCTCGCGGAGACGGACGGGCTGCGCACCGCCCTCACCCAGATGCGCAACCCGGACGACTACGCCTGGATCGCCGACCTGTACTGATTTGGCGACCCCTGCACCACCCCGGCCAACGGCCAGTGTTCCGCCACCGGCCTGCCCCTGGGCACGTACTACTGGCAGGAGACCGCGGCCCCGCCCGGATACGACCTGCCGCTCCAGCGCACGACGACGGTCGTCCTGGTCACCGACGGGCAGAACGTGCCGGTGACCGTGCGGGACCGCAAGACGCCCGACCGGACGGCGTCCACCCGCATCACCAAGCTGGACGCGGCGACCGGCCGGCCGCTGGCGGGCGCGGTGTTCCAGCTGTGGCGCGAGACCAACGGCCGCCCGGGCCTGCAGACCTTCGGCAACAACGCCGACACCAAGGTCGGCGAGCCCTGCACCACCGGCGAGGACGGCGTCTGCGAGGCGCACGACCTCCCGCTCGGCACCTACTACTGGCAGGAGGTGTCGGCGCCGGACGGCTACGCCCTCCCGGGCGACCCGGTGAGCAAGGTCGTGCTCACCAAGGACTGCCCGTACGTGGAGGTCACGGTGCGGGACACCCGCCTGTGCCCGCCCAAGCCCTGCCAGCCGAAGCCGTGCCCGCCCAAGGGTGACCACGGCTCGGACAAGCCGTGGACCCAGCTCCGCGAGCACTGACGGGTAGTCACGGCACGCTCCACCGAGGTGCCCCGGCCCGCACGGACCGGGGCACCTCGCCGCGTACGGGAGCGCACCGCCCGCGACGGCGGGCGGCGCCGTCTGACACCGCGTCTGTCGGCCGTGCTGTGTAACCTTTCCCGGTCCGTCGCCGTGTGTACATGGCGACGGATTCCGGCGGAGGGCCGGGGGGCCCGGATCGGGGCCGCCGGGGGGATTCCTCGCCGGACGGATCTGTGGGGGGAAGAGCACCGTGCACAAGGGCGCGAAGATCGGCATCGCCGGTGTCGCCACGGCCATGCTGGCCGTGGGCGGCTACGGCGCGTACAACATCGCCTCGGCCTTGACCGACTCGTCGGACCGGGCGGCCGCCGCCAAGCCGCGGACGGTGGTGGCCGAGCCGCCGACCGCCGAGCAGGCGGCGGGCGCCGCCAAGGACTTCCTGGACGCCTGGGCCAAGGGCGACGTGATGGCAGCCGGCAGGCTGACCGACGCGCCGGACGCGGCGACGGTCGCGCTGACCGCCTTCCAGGACAAGGTGAAGCCGAGCGCGGTCCACCTGACCGCGGGCGGACCGACCGGCTCGCCCGCTCCATCGGCGTCGGCCGGGGCCGCGCCGACCGGGCTGCCGCTGTCCTTCAAGGCCAGCATGGAGTTCGCCGAGAGCGGCACCCCGTGGGCCTACGACGGCGTGCTCGGCCTGGTGAAGATGAGCGACGGCAAGGCCGCCGTGCACTGGACGCCGGCCGTGATCCACCCGCACCTCGGCGCGGGCGAGACCATCGCCGTGAAGCCCGTCTTCGGTACTCCCGCCGGCATCACCGACCGCAAGGGCAGTCCGTTGACCGGCTTTCCCTCGCTCCTCGGCGTCCTGGACCGTTTCAAGGGCGACGCCCCGCAGGGCGCCTCCGAGGACGCCGGCACCGCCGTGCTGATCACCAAGACCTACGACGGCACGTCGGAGAAGCTCTTCACCATCAAGGAGCCCAAGCCGGTCCCCGCGCTGAAACTCACCCTGGACGCCACCCTCCAGGCCGCCGCCGAGGCCGCCGTCGCGGAGCAGTCCAAGGGCGGCACCCGACCCGCCTCGCTGGTCGCCATCGAGCCCAGCACCGGCTACATCCTGGCCTTCGCCTTCTCCCCCTCCACCGGCCAGAACCGGGCCTTCTCCGGCGCCACCGCGCCCGGCTCCACCATGAAGGTGGTCACCGGAGCCGCCCTGCTGGAGGCTGGGGTCACCCCGTCCACCCCGGTGCCCTGCCCGTCCACCACCATGGTCACCGGCCGCCCGGTCGCCAACGACTTCCCCGACGCCCACCCGAACAACACCTTCGCCGACGACTTCACCGAGTCCTGCAACACCGCCTTCATCGAGAAGGGCGCCGCGGTACTGAAGCCGGACACCCTGCCGAAGATCGCCAAGGACGTCTTCGGCCTCGGCCTGGAGTGGAAGACCGGCCTGTCCAACTTCGACACCAAGATCCCGACCGAGTCGAACATGGCCGGCGCCGCCACCGAGTTCATCGGCCAGGGCAAGGTGCAGACCAACCCGCTCGGCATGGCCTCGGTCGCCGCCACCGTGCAGAGCGGCGTCTTCAAGATGCCGATCCTGGTCCCCGGCATGGAACAGAAGCCCGCCGCCCGGCAGCTCTCCAACGACGTCCTGACCAACCTGCGCGCCCTGATGACCCAGACCGCGAAGAGCGGCACCGCCGCCGAGCCGATGGCCGGCATCCCCGGCGCCGCGGCGAAGACCGGCACCGCCGAGGTCGACGGCGGCAAGCCCACCAACAGCTGGTTCACCGCCTACCGCGGCAACCTCGCCGTGGCCGCCGAGGTCGAGGGCGGCCTGCACGGCGCCGAGTCCGCCGGTCCGGCGGTCGCCAAGCTGCTGCGGATCGGCAACAGCTGACCTGACGGTTCAGGGCGCGGCCGCCGAGGAGGGCGGACTGCGCGGCGAAGGGCATCCGGCGGCGGCCAGGGCATGGTCATCGAGCGCCTGAACCGACCACCGCGGGGGCGGCGCCCGCACCACACCGGGCATCATGAGAAGCAGGAGCGGTGCAGCCTCGCCCAGGCGGTGATCAT
Organism: Kitasatospora sp. NPDC048365; assembly: GCF_043200835.1. Taxonomy (NCBI): domain Bacteria; kingdom Bacillati; phylum Actinomycetota; class Actinomycetes; order Kitasatosporales; family Streptomycetaceae; genus Kitasatospora; species Kitasatospora sp. NPDC048365. Next base: position 542 of record NZ_JBICYJ010000056.1, on the reverse strand, counting down.
CACATGGGTTCCTCCCCGTCCGGAGACGGTGTCCTCGCCGACGTCGCCACCGCGCTGATCGACGCCCGGGGGATCGTGGTCTCGTGGTCCGCGACCGCCGCGGAGCTGCTCGGCCGCTCCGCCGCCGAGGTCCGCGGCCGGTCGGTCCTGCGGCTGGTCACCGACCGTGACGCCCGGATACCGGCCCTCCCGACGCCGGACGGACCGCCCCTCGACGGCACGGCACGGCTGACCCACGGCTCGGGCGGCGCCGTCACCGTGCGGTACCGCGTCGTACCCACGGCCTCGCCCGCCCGCTCCGTCGTCCTGGCCGTCCCCGCCGACCGGGCCGACGAGGCCGCGGACGGCACCGCCCTGCTGCGGGCCCTGCTCGACCAGGACCGGATCGGGTTCGTCCTGCGCGACACCGACCTGGCCGTGCTGCGGAGCAACCACGCACCGGGGGGGGGGGGGGGGGGGGGGGGGGGGGGGGGGGGGGCGGGGGGGGGGGGGGGGGGGGGGGGGGCCCCGGCGCGCCGGCGGGGGGGGCGGGGGGGGGGGGG